>JBIILD010000033.1:0-14247 GCA_044232845.1 Flavobacterium sp. | reverse complement strand
CACTCCTTTATAATAAAAATATTTTTGTGTCAGTAAATTAAACTTTTTTGTAAATTGCTAGTCAAATAAACTATAAATATAAATTATGGCTTCATTAAACCCAAATACGAGTGTTTTAGGAACTGTTTTTGCTAGGCATTTATTGCGTAGAGCCAGTTTTGTTTATTCGAAAACTGTAATCGATCAATTTTCAGTTTTGACACCTTCCCAAGCCCTTGATTTATTATTGGTAGACTCGCCTTTAACATTGTCATTGCCGTATGACCCTCAGCCAACAGCTGCTCCCGATGGTTTTTGGACAGAAGTTCCCTCGACAACTAGTCTTCCTTCAGCTTTTCAAAATCAAATCAGAAAAAGATCCATTGTTGCTGGTTGGTGGTGGTATAATGCTATTAATAGCCCCACACTAAAATACAAATTATGTCATTTTCTTTCTACGAGATTTACAGTCGAGAAAAGCCTTTGTGGAGCTTCTACTTATTTTTATGATCATATTCGTTTGTTGCTATATTATGCATCGAATGGTAATTATAAAGAATTGGCTAAAAAAATGACGCTAGACAATGCCATGCTTATTTATTTGAATAACAATTCTAATACAAAATCGGCACCAAATGAAAATTATGCCCGTGAGTTTTTCGAATTATTCACCATTGGCAAAGGGCCTCAAATTGCCGCTGGTAATTACACCAATTATACCGAAGAAGATGTTGTTCAGGCTGCAAGAATATTGACTGGATTTAAAGCCAAATTCGATAGGTCAGTTGTTGATACCACAACAAAAATCCCCAAAGGATACAATGTTTTTTCGTCACACGACACTACGAGCACAAAAGTTTTTAGTTCCGCCTTTGGCAATAAATCAATTACTTCGGCTACGGCTGCTGCCAGTATGGATTCAGAATTGAATGCTTTTGTTGATATGGTTTTCAACCAACAAGCAACGGCAAAAAATATTTGTCGAAAAATGTACATTTATTTTGTAAAAGGCAAAATTAGTGCTGAGGTAGAAACTGACATTATTGCCCCATTAGCAACTGATTTATATAATAATGGCTATACTATTTTACCCGTACTTAGAAGGTTATTGACAAGTCAACATTTTTATGATTTGGATGATTCAAATGCTACTGATGAAACTATTGGGGGTATTTTAAAATCACCTCTTCAACAAATTTCAGAAATTGTAACGTATTTGAAAGCAACCATTCCAGACCCAACAACAAATCCAGATGAGTTTTATATTAATTTTTGGAACATCTTTGTACACAACACCTTTTTGACGGGTGCTAACATGATTCCTTTTGATCCCGATAACGTTGCTGGACATCTGGCTTATTATCAAGCTCCTGATTTTGACAAGAGTTGGATTTCGTCCTCAACTTTAATAGCTAAGTACCGACTAGGTGAATCGCTATTGGATGGTTTTAACAGAATCAGTGGAAACGCTAATATTAAGGCTAAAATTAATATTTCAGATGTAATTAAAAATGGCAATTTGATATCAGATGCCTCAGATGCTTATACACTTACATCAGAACTTTGTAATGCTTTGTTTGCCCAAGTTCCCGATTCGGATAGAGTAAATTATTTTATGAATTCCTTTCTTTTGCAAGGATTGGCTCCTTTTTATTGGACAAATGCTTGGAATTTGTATTTGTCAGATGGCAAAAATTCAGTCGTTGAACCCAGATTAAAATTATTGGTAAGTAAAATTTTGAGTGCTCCAGAGTCCCAACTTTTTTAATGCATTTTCGTAAATTAAAAATATTTTTTTACTAAGTTAGAAAATATGAAAAGAAGAAACTTTATTAGATTAACCTCCACAGCAAGCGCATTAAGCCTTTTGCCTACGGATGTTTTTGCATTGTTCAAATCTGCAGGTATGGAGACTTGTCCCAACGTAAACGCAAAAAAAATAGTTCTTGTTCAATTGGCTGGAGCCAATGACGGATTAAATACGGTGGTACCCATAAATCAATACGATAAATACGCTTCGTTGCGACCAAATATCAAATTAAGCAACGTGGGGGGGACTAATGGAATTATCAATTTAGACACTACTTTAAGCCCCTCGAATCAGGTGGGGTTACACCCTTCGCTAGTGGGTTTTAAAAGTTTATATGATAGTGGATTAATGCGTGTTATTCAAGGTGTCGGCTACCCGACTCAAGATAAATCTCATTTTAAATCCACTGATTTGTGGCTTACCGGAGGAGATGGAACACCAGCTAATAATTTTTCGGATAGTGGTTGGGTAGGGCGTTTTTTAGAAAATTATTATAAGGATTTTCTTTATGCTAATTACCCATTGGGCATTCAACTGGGTAGTAGCGAAAATTCTTTGGGTTTCCATGGTGAAGTCGAACATGGAATGTCCTTGAATATTAACGGCCAAGATCCTGCTGGATTTTATTCGGTTATCAATGGGTTGGGAGGGGCTACGCCAACCAATATACCAAATTCTGAATACGGCAATTTATTGAAGTTTATTTTAGACAATGACACATCTTCAAATACTTACGCTAAAACTATATCTGCTGCTTTTAACAGTGGAAGTAATTCTTTAACCTATCCAAGTACAAGTTTGGCAAACCAACTGAAAACAGTGGCTCGATTTATCTCTGGGGGATTGCAAACTAAAGTCTATTTGGTAAAAATAGGTGGATTCGACACTCATGATTTGCAAGTGGCATCCAATACCACCACACATTTAGGGAAGCATGCTGATTTGATGAAAGAAATTTCGGAATCCATAAAAGCATTTATTACGGACCTAAACAGTCAAAATATGGGCGACGATGTTGTTGCAGTTACGTTTTCAGAATTTGGAAGAAAAGCGGCCGAAAACGGAAATTTAGGAACCGATCATGGCGAAATTGCTCCGATGTTTGTTTTTGGAAGTTCTATTGCTCCGGGAGTTTCTGGAACCAACATCAATTTAAATGAAGCCGTTTTAGGAAATAATTATCAAGTCCAAACCATACAACATGATTACCGGCGCGTTTTTAGTACAATTCTACAAGATTGGTTTGGGGTTAATAATGCAACCCTTGATCTGTCTTTTTACAATTACACTAACAATTCTAGCTATGCCAATACCAAAATAACCAATCTTATCAAAGCTAAACATACGGTGCCTTCCAGTTGCTATAGTACTAAAACATTAGGTTTAACAGATTTTGAAAGTAAAAATGAAGTCGTTGTGTATCCAAATCCAACTTCCGAAATTATTGTCATTCATGCTGTAAAAAACATCAATTCAATTACTATTTTTTCAATGGACGGTGTAAACATTCAAACCTATAAAAACCCGTTAACCAGTTCCGAATTCACCATAAATGTTCAAAATTTATCAGTAGGATTTTATACTTTAAAAATCTATACAGACCAAGGTGTTTTTTCTAAAAAAATTATTGTTAGGAGGTAAAAACTTTGTTCTAGTTACAAAGTTGAACGAAATTTTAAAATCCAATTTGGATGTAAAGTAAAATAAATCAAGACTAATAAGGAACATCTTTTCAAAAATATTTCCCAATTTGAATTTATAAAACCATTCAAAGCCTTATTTTTGCGGTATGGCTAAGAAAAATACAGACAAGATCGTTTTTGATCATATAAAAGTCCTTGATGCAGGTGCAAAAGGTGTTTCGGTGGCAAAAGCCCCGGATGGAAAAGTAATATTCATTCCCAACGTTGTTCCTGGTGATGTAGTTGATGTGCAAACCTTCAAAAAGCGCAAGGCATATTATGAGGGAAAAGCCATAAAATTCCATGAATATTCGGAACATCGGGTTGAACCGGTTTGTGAACACTTTGGTGTTTGTGGCGGTTGTAAGTGGCAGAATATGAAATACAGCCAACAGTTGTATTACAAACAAAATGAGGTTTTAAACCATTTACTGCGTATCGGAAAAATAGAACTCCCTGATTTTGAACCGATTTTGGGTTCCGAAAAACAATTTTTTTACAGAAATAAAATGGAGTTTTCGTTTTCGAACAGTCGTTGGTTAACAGAAGCTGAAATCGGAAGCGATGAAGACTTGGGCAACAGAAATGCGCTAGGTTTTCACATCCCGAAAATGTGGGATAAGATTTTGGACATCAATAAATGTCATTTGCAGGAAGATCCATCAAATGCGATTCGGAATGAAATCCGTGCCTTCTCCAACGAAAACAACCTGACATTTTTCAATCCTAGAAATCACGAAGGCTTGCTAAGAACTTTGATGATGCGAACGGCTTCAACCGGAGAAATTATGGTTTTGGTACAGTTTTTCGAAAATGATAAAGTGGGTAGAGAATTGCTTTTGGATCATATTTACGACAAATTTCCGAAGATTACGTCGCTGCAATATGTGGTTAACAACAAGGCCAACGACACATTGTACGATCAAAACATCAAACTCTATAAAGGCAGAGATTATATATTGGAAGAAATGGAGGGTTTGAAATTTAGCATTAACGCCAAATCGTTTTACCAAACTAACTCCGACCAAGCCTACGAATTATATAAAATTACGCGAGATTTTGCTGGACTGTCAGGCAATGAAATCGTTTATGATTTATACACGGGAACTGGAACGATTGCCCAATTTGTTTCGAAAAACGCTAAAAAAGTTATTGGTGTAGAAAGTGTTCCCGAAGCGATTATTGATGCTAAGGCCAATGCCGTTCGCAATTCGATTACCAATTGCGAATTCTATGTAGGCGATATGAAAGTCGTTTTTAACGAAAGTTTTATTGCGCAACACGGCAAACCGGATGTGATTATTACCGATCCGCCCCGCGACGGAATGCACAAGGACGTGATAGAACAAATCTTAAAAATTGAACCGTCAAAAATTGTGTATGTGAGTTGTAACTCCGCCACACAAGCTCGAGATTTGGCTTTAATGGATGATAAATACAAGGTGACACGAGTTCGACCAGTGGATATGTTTCCGCAGACACATCATGTCGAAAATGTGGTGCTTTTGGAGAGGAAATAATTTTAGATTGTAGATTTTAGATTGCAGAGTACTTTAAAATCGACAGCTGTTGAATTAATTTTTAGCCATTGCCAATGAAATTTAAAAAAATATTATGAAAAAAATAGTTAGCCTACTACTACTTGTGTTTTTTACTTTTTCGAGTTGTGAGAAAGATGATATTTGTGATGCCAATACGTCAACTACACCCAGACTTGTAATCCAATTTTATGACATTACAAATCAAACACAATTAAAAAATGTGACCAATCTCAAAGTCATTGGTGACGGAAAGACTGAAGGTATTGTTTTTAATCAAAGTGCAACAGGAGAAGCAAAATATCTGGCGAATGGAAGCACAATCTCTATTCCTTTAAAAACTGACGTGAATACCACCAAATATAGTTTTATTCTGAATTCTGGTTCCGATTCTTCAAATGAAGATGAAATCAAATTCGAATATACCCGAGAAAATAGTTATGTTTCTAGAGCCTGCGGTTTTAAAACCATTTTTACTTTTGATTCTAGCATTCCCATTATTCATACATCAGTTCCTTCAACTAAATCAAAATGGATGCAAAATATTTCGGTTGAAAAAAGTAACATCGTAAACGAAAATGAAACACATGTTAAAATATATTTTTAGTTGCTGCCTTGTGATGCTTGTCTTTTTGGTTCAGGCGCAGACTGTACCCACTCAAATTCCAAGAAAAAACATTCAAAACGAAGAGATTATTCCGGAAGCTCCTATACAGTTATCCAAAACAATTGTTGGGGAGATAAAGAAGGATAGTATTCCACCTAAAATGAACCGTTATGGACTCCGTGTCGGCGTTGATTTATACAAATTGACTCGCTCCTTGTATGAAAAAGAATATAAAGGAATCGAATTTGTTGGCGATTATCGATTAACCAAAAAGTACTATTTGGCTGCTGAATTTGGTAATGAAAACAAAACAACGGAAGACAAGCGATTAAATTTCACTACTAAAGGTTCGTATCTTAAAGTGGGCTTTGATTATAATGGTTATCAAAACTGGTTAAATATGGAAAATATAATTTCTATAGGATTGCGATATGGCGCAAGCACTTTTAGCCAAGAATTGAACAGTTACAAAATTTACAATGCAAATCCTTATTTTGGAGAAGCACCCATACTCGCTTCCGGAGATAAATTTAACGGATTAACAGCTAGTTGGATTGAAGTAGTGGCAGGAGTAAAGGCGAAAGTGATCAATAATGTATACTTAGGTTTTAGTCTTCGATTAAACCGATTGGTTTCAAACTATAAACCCACAAACTTTGACAACCTCTATATTCCTGGTTTTAATAGAACGTATGATGGCGATTTTGGGGTAGGAGTAAATTACACGATAACGTATTTCATTCCTATTTACAAGAAGAAAGTAACCAATAGGGAAAAAAAAGTATTATGATGGTTGTCTAAATTCAACAAAAAAACTCTTGAATAAGACAAAGGGCTACTATACAGTAGCCCTTTGTCTTTGTAATATAAGTGAGTATATATTTTGTTTCAGAAAAAAACGGAATAAGATTGTTATAAATGAATCACTTCGCCATAAGCATCAGCAACAGCCTCCATCACGGCTTCGCTCATGGTAGGGTGCGGGTGAATTGATTTTAGTATTTCATGACCTGTAGTTTCTAGTTTACGAGCTACAACGGCCTCGGCAATCATATCGGTAACTCCGGCGCCAATCATGTGGCAACCCAACCATTCTCCGTATTTAGCATCAAAAATCACTTTCACGAAACCGTCAGGTGTTCCGGCAGCTTTTGCTTTTCCTGAAGCCGAGAATGGGAATTTTCCAATCTTCAACTCATATCCCTTTTCTTTGGCTTGTTTTTCAGTCAAACCAACAGATGCAATTTCAGGAGTGGCATAGGTGCAACCTGGAACGTTTCCGTAATCGATAGCTTCTACATGAAGCCCTGCTATTTTCTCTACACAATTAATTCCTTCCGCCGAAGCCACGTGGGCTAATGCTTGACCTGGAGTAACGTCACCAATGGCATAATAGCCGGGAATATTAGTTTGGTTGTAAGCGTTTACCAAAATTTTATCCTTGTCAACGGCAATTCCAACTTCTTCTAATCCAATGTTTTCGATGTTGGTTTTGATTCCAACAGCCGAAAGTAAAATATCTGCTTCCAGCGTTTCTTCTCCTTTGGCAGTTTTAACGAAAGCTTTAACTCCTTTCCCAGAAGTATCAATTCTTTCCACAGAAGAACTTGTCATAATTTTAATCCCTGCTTTTTTCAAAGAACGCTCCATTTGTTTTGAGATATCTTCATCTTCAACAGGAACTATATTAGGCATGAATTCTACAATAGTAACTTCGGTACCCATTGAATTATAGAAATGAGCAAATTCAACTCCAATGGCTCCAGACCCGACAATTATCATCGATTTAGGTTGCGTTGGCAATGTCATAGCTTTGCGATATCCAATTACTTTTATATCATCCTGAGGAAGGTTTGGTAATTCTCGAGAGCGAGCTCCGGTTGCGATGATAATATGATCTGCAGAATATTCAGTAACTTTTTTAGCTGCGTCGGTAACGTCAATTTTCTTGCCTGGTTTTAGTTTTCCAAAGCCATCAATCACGTCAATTTTATTTTTTTTCATTAGGAATTGAACTCCTTTGCTCATTCCATCAGCAACACTTCTACTGCGTTGAACCACTGCGGGGAAGTCTTTGTCAAACCCAGAAACAGTTAAGCCATAGTCAGAAGCGTGTTTTAAATAATCAAAAACTTGTGCTGATTTTAGTAAAGCTTTCGTAGGGATACATCCCCAGTTCAAACAAACACCACCTAGACTTTCTTTTTCAATTACGGCAACTTTAAAGCCTAATTGTGATGCTCTAATGGCTGTTACATAGCCGCCTGGACCACTTCCTAAAACTATAATATCGTATTTCATTTTTATCTGTTTATTTTTTTATTTGTAAAAATGCAGTCGCAAAAGCTCGTGTCATTTTTATCTGTTTATTTTTTTTATTTGTAAAAATGCAGTCGCAAAAGCTCGTGTCATTTTTATCTGTTTATTTTTTTTATTTGTAAAAATGCAGTCACAAAAGCTCGTGTCATTTTTATGTGTTTTCTAGTTTAAAATTATATTGCGAAATTATGAATTATTTTTTAATTTGGTAATAGGAAAAGTACAATTAGTAGCTGCTAATTGTACAATTCGGGAATTAAGTATTTATAATAAATTGGGAATCGTACAAATTTTTATAATAACCTTCTGTTTTTTCTAACAGTTCATGATGCGTTCCTTGCTCTACTATCAGCCCTTTGTCCATAACCAAAATTTGATCGGCATTCACAATAGTTGCCAATCGATGCGCAATGATAATTGATGTCCTTCCTTTGGTGATGGTTTTGGTGGCGCGCTGAATCAATTCTTCGGAATAGGTATCTATTGACGAAGTTGCTTCATCAAGAATTAGAATGCTAGGATTACTAACATAGGCACGAAGAAAAGCAATGAGTTGGCGTTGGCCAGAAGAAAGCATCACGCCACGTTCCTTCACATCAAAATCGTAATTGTCTGGCAGGCTCATAATGAACTTATGTACTCCAATTTTGTTAGCTGCTGCCACAACCTGCTCGCGAGATATTTCGGGATTGTTTAGCGTAATGTTATTGAAAATAGTATCGGCAAAAAGAAAGACATCCTGCAATACCACTGCAATTTGTTTCCGTAGCGAACTCAAAGTGTAGTTTTCTATGTTTTGGTCATCGATATAAATTGTCCCGCTATTGATTTCATAAAATCGATTCAGCAAATTGATAATGGTCGATTTTCCCGCTCCTGTTGAGCCAACGATAGCGATGGTTTTACCCGCAGTCACCGAAAAGTCAATTCCCTTTATAACCTCTTCTCTGCGGAAATAGCCAAAACGAACACTTTCAAAGATAATGTTTCCTTTGAAAACAGGGGCTTCGACAGTTCCTGTATCTTGGATTTGGTCTTGGGTATCGAGAATGTCAAAAACACGATTGGCTGCAATCATTCCCAGTTGCATCTCATTAAATTTATCAGCAATTTGTCGCAAGGGGTTAAATAACATCCCAATGAACATGGTGTAAGCGGTCATTTGTCCTAGGGTGGTAAATGGATTTCCATTTATAATTTGAAATCCTCCATATAAAACGATAAATCCTAAAGTCAATGAGGAGATGATATCAGCAATAGGGAAGAAGATGGAGTTGTATAATATTGTTTTTATCCAAGCTTTTTTGTGCTTTTCATTGATAGATTTAAATTTTTCGTATTCGACATCTTCGCGATTAAACAATTGGACAATTTTCATTCCTGTAACTCGTTCCTGAATAAAGGAATTCATATTGGCAATTTGCGTCCTAACTTCCTCAAATGCTACTTGCATCTTTCGCTGGAATATCCGGGTGATAAAAACCAATATTGGCATAGCCAAAAATACAATTAACGAAAGTTGCCAATTCATCCAAAACATTATCAATAAACAAACCGCCATTTTCATCAAATCACTGGCTATCATGAATAAACCTTGACTAAAAATCCGGGCAATTTGCTCAATATCAGAAACGGAACGGGTTACTAGTTGTCCCACGGGTGTATTGTCAAAATACTTTATTCGGAAACTCAACATATGCTTAAAGAGCTTGTTTCGAATGTCTTTGACGATGTCTTGTCCAAGCCAGTTTGCCCAAAACACAAAGAAAAACTGTGAAACCACTTCTAATAATAAGGTAATTCCCATCAGGATTACATAAAACAATAAGCCATAATGATCTTTAGGTTTTATATAAGTATCCACGGTTCCTTGTAAAATTAAAGGACGAATGGCCGCAAAAACAGATAGCAAAATCGCGAAAATGATTACGCTATTAAATCTCCATTTGTAGGGACGGGTATATTTTAAAACTCTCTTAAATACATTAGTGTCGAATGCTTTTGCTTTCATTGTCATTGCGAGGTACGAAGCAATCTTATTTTAAAATTGCGAAGGTGTAAAAATCTATTAGCTATTTGTTTATTCTCTATCAGTCTATATAGTCGTATTCAATTTTTGTCAAGTACAAGCCGTGTGCTGGAACCGAAAATCCTGCTTTCTCGCGGTTTTTGCTTTTAATAATTTTATTAAAATCTTCCAAAGTGATTTTGTGTAACCCAACATTTACTAATGTTCCCACTATCGCGCGAACCATATTGCGCAAAAAACGATTTGCCGAAATGGTAAAAACAAGGTTGTCATTTTCTCGAGTCCAATAGGCTTCAAAAATAGTACAATCGAAGGTATTTACATCAGTATTTACTTTTGAGAAGCATTGAAAATCAGTGTGGTCAAACAGCAGTTTGGAAGCTTTATTCATCAAGTCCACATTCAGCTCTTGATGGAAATACCAACTTTCATTTTGCGAAAAAACATCCTTGAAGGTGTTTACATGATATTCGTATATTCTTTTCTTGGCATCGAAGCGGGCATGCGCGTCATCTTGAACGGGAAAAATGTCATAAATCACGATGTCTTTGGGCAAGTAGGAGTTGAGTTTATGCACCAAACTCGAAATAGAAATTGGTGTTTCAAAATCAAAATGGGCAAACATTTCCTTGGCATGAACACCAGTATCGGTGCGTCCTGCTCCCGTAATGTTAATATCTGAATTCAATACCACTGACAACGATTTGTTCAGGATTTCCTGCACAGACGAAGCGTTAGGTTGGTATTGCCATCCATGATAATTAGTTCCGTTATAGGCAAGTTTTATAAAATACCTCAAGATTAGATTTAAATTTCAGATTTCAGATTTCAGATTCTGAAAAAGTGTCCATGAAAGAGTTAATGGTAGCAAATTTACAAAGATTTAAATTGATTACACCTTTAAAATTTTTCCAAAACTGAAACGAGCGATTGCGTACTGACAAAGTAAATTTAAAAACCGTTAAACTTCGGTCATAAATAATAACTTTGTAGCTTAAAAAAAAGAGCAAATGCTAGCGCTCGTTCCTCGTAATGACAAATGAAAAAAATCCTCTTACTTTCTGATACGCACAGTCACATAGACGACACGATTTTAAAATATGTTGCGCAAGCTGATGAGGTCTGGCACGCTGGCGATATTGGAGATTTAGTCGTGACCGATACGATAAAGACAATAAAACCTTTGCGTTGTGTTTTTGGTAATATTGACGACGATAAAGCTCGAATGGAATTTCCGTTACACAATAGATTTATGTGTGAAGATGTTGCTGTTTGGATTACCCATATCGGAGGGTATCCCGGGAAATACAGTCCGGCTGTCAAAACTGAAATGGTTCTAAATCCACCAAAATTATTTATTTGTGGTCACTCGCATATTCTTAAAGTAATTTTTGACAAGAAAAACAACCTTTTGCATATGAATCCAGGTGCTGCCGGAAAAAGTGGCTTTCATCAGGTTAGAACTATGTTGCGTTTCGTTATTGACGGCGATAAAATAAAAGATTTGGAAATAATTGAAATAGGGAAGAAGTAGTGTTCAGTAATCAGTTTATTAGTAATCAGTTGGTTTTCTAATATAAAATTCAACAACAATGTTTTCCATTTTTGGCTCCCTCTCCTTTGGCGAGGGTTGGGGAGAGGAACAAAAAAACCCGAACTTACATTCAGGTTTCCTTCGCACTAATAAACTAAGTTTATAGGATTATCTCAATCTATCCACAGATTTTACAAGATCTTCGTCCTTTTTGATGGCCTTATTAGCTAAAACTAATAATACGATAGCAACAATAGGTAGAAACATCCCAATACCTTTCTCTGAAACAGCTAGTATTTCTCCAGATACATTTAGCGAACGATATACAAATAAGCCTAATAAAATTAAATTTAAAATTATATTCAACCTGTTAATAACAAATTGATTTTGTCTTTTTTTATACGAAACAATACTCAACAAGGAAAGTGTTGTACTCAAACCTAATACTACAACATATACTTGATTTTGCATAAAAAAATATTCCTTACCATTACTCATTGTCCATAAAGGAATGAAAAACGGTAAAATACCTGTTAATACAAATGCTAGAAGTAGATAGATGGTTTGAATTCTTTGTATCATTATCGTAATTTCTTTCACAAAAATATATTTTCTTTTTAATAAATACTATTGTATGATTAAAATTTATTCGTAATATTGCATAGTCAAACTGTAAGTACTTCATTCTTCGGTCAGTTCACAATCAAAAAAAATCACCTCGCAATTTTACGGAATCCCCACTTTAATTAAACTTATAGAACATTTATGTTTGAAATTTCTGCATTAAAAGAAATGAAGCTTTCTGAGCTTCAAGAAATAGCTAAATCAGCTAAAACAATAAAATTCAACGGTGTAAAAAAAGAAGCACTAATCAGTCAAATTTTAGAACTCCAATCAGCAAATACGCCATCGGTATCCAATAGTAATGCTGTTGAGGATGATAAGCCCAAAAGGGCTCGAATTGTAGCCGATAAAAAAACTGCTAATAAAAATTCTTCCAATACTTCTCTTTTCGACAATCCAGAAACCCCAGTAGTAGGAGATTTTTCTGTTTTAGAAAATGAGGTTCCGGAAATATCAATTACAGAAAATGGTTCTGAGAAGAAAGTAGGTAAGATTATTAAATTTAATAAATCTGCATACGACAAAAAGATGGCGCTTCAAAAGGAGAAGGAAGCAGTAAAAAACACAACAGAAGCAATTGAATTAGATTCGGCTACTGAAACCCAAGAAAATCCTGAAGATATACTTCCGATCAAAAAAATAAATCCACACGATCGAAAACGTACTGATAAAGAAAATCAACTACACAAGCAAAATACAAATCCAATCCAGAACGGTAATGTAAATCCAAATTTTAAAAGCAAGAAAAACAACTTTAGGGATTCTGATTTTGAATTTGATGGTATTATTGAAAGTGAGGGAGTCCTTGAAATGATGCCCGACGGTTATGGTTTTCTTCGTTCTTCTGATTACAATTATTTGGCTTCGCCAGATGATATTTATTTATCGACCTCCCAAATTAGGTTGTTCGGACTTAAAACTGGAGATACTGTTAAAGGGGTAGTTCGACCTCCAAAAGAAGGAGAAAAATTCTTTCCATTGGTTAGGGTATTAAAAATAAATGGACATGACCCACAAGTGGTTCGAGACCGAGTTTCATTTGAACATTTGACGCCTGTTTTTCCATCCGAAAAATTTAAGTTAGCCGAAAGGCAGAGTACTATTTCTACCCGAATTATTGATTTGTTTTCGCCAATAGGAAAGGGGCAACGCGGTATGATTGTGGCACAACCAAAAACGGGGAAAACAATGTTACTGAAAGACATTGCAAATGCCATTGCTGCCAATCATCCTGAGGTTTATTTGATTGTTTTATTAATAGATGAACGCCCGGAAGAGGTTACTGATATGCAACGAAGCGTTCGAGGTGAAGTGATTGCCTCAACTTTTGATAGAGAACCGCAAGAACATGTTAAAATTGCCAATATCGTTCTCGAAAAAGCAAAACGTTTAGTTGAATGTGGTCATGATGTTGTAATTCTTTTGGATTCCATTACCCGTTTAGCAAGAGCTTATAACACGGTGCAACCTGCATCAGGTAAAGTCTTGAGTGGCGGTGTGGATGCCAATGCGTTGCAGAAACCAAAGCGATTTTTTGGAGCTGCTCGAAATGTTGAAAACGGAGGTTCGTTGAGTATCATTGCCACAGCATTGACAGAAACCGGTTCCAAAATGGACGAAGTTATTTTTGAAGAATTCAAAGGAACGGGTAATATGGAATTGCAGTTGGATCGTAAAATTGCCAACAAACGTATTTTTCCAGCCATTGATTTAACATCTTCAAGTACAAGACGTGATGACTTGTTATTAGACCCAAAAACATTGCAAAGAATGTGGATTATGAGAAAGTATCTTTCGGACATGAATCCGGTCGAAGCTATGGATTTCATCAATGATCGTTTCAAGAAAACGAAGAATAACGAAGAGTTTTTGATTTCGATGAATGATTAAATTCCTGCATTAATATATATATTGAAATTTTTGGTGTTATTCCCAATCCTATTTAAATGTTGTGTTTAAAATTTTTCAAAATAAAGTTATAGCTTGATTTTGGGATATTAAGTAGGGTCTGCTGATAAACTCAGAGATATGTTTATTTTTAATTTTCATAAAAGACATTGTTCATAGGTGTGATTTTCATTTAAATCGCACCTATTTTCGTTTGTTGCTGTTTTTTGGATAAAGT
>JBIILD010000032.1:0-14543 GCA_044232845.1 Flavobacterium sp. | reverse complement strand
TTTATTATTTTTACCCCATAATTTCTACAAACTATGAGTTCTTCCTTTGATAAATTTCAAAAACGCAGGTTAATTTCCTCTTATTTCTCGGTAGTACTAAGCGTATTTTTAGTATTGTTTCTTTTGGGAATTTTAGGTTTTTTTATTATAAACTCCAAAAGATTAGCTGACGATTTCAAAGAGGAAATTGCCATGACAGTATTTTTTAAGACCGAAGCAAATGATAGCGTCGTAAAATCTTTTGGCTCTGAACTAAAAAAGGTTTCCTTTGCAAAATCATATGTATTTGTATCCAAAGAAGCTGCTGCAAAGCAACATAAGGACATTATTGGGGAAGATTTCATGACTTTTTTAGGGACAAACCCACTTCAAAATTCCTATGACATCCACTTAAAAGCCGATTTCGTAGTTAAAGACAGTATTGCAAAAATTGAGAGTCGTTTGCGAAAAAACACCATGATCTCAGATATTGTTTATGACAAACAATTGGTGAATTTAGTCAACGACAACATCAAAAAAGTAAGTATGTGGATACTTATAATTAGCGGTTTCTTAACCGTTGTCGCTGTTTTATTGATTAACAGTTCCTTGCGTTTATCCATTCATTCAAATCGATTTATCATTAAAACAATGCAAATGGTTGGCGCCACAAAAGCATTTATCAGAAAACCATTTGTGGCAAGAAGTATAAAACTAGGCATGATTGGCGCAGGCTTGGCCATTATTGCATTGATTGGAGTTTTGGTTTATCTCGAAACGAATTTCCCCGATTTAGGAATTCTCGACGATAAACTACTCGTAGGGTTGGTTTTGTTAGTGGTTTTGTGCATTGGGGTTTTAATCACTTGGTTGAGTACCTATTTTGCCACACAACGATTTTTAAATTTAAGAACCGACGATCTTTATTGATATTGGATTATAGATTAACGATTGCCCGATTGTAGATTGAAACTATAAACTTAAAACTGCGGATACGATTGCTTTGCTTCGTGCCTCGCAACTCCCCGAAATGAAAAAATGAAAAAACAAGAGCAAAAACAAGAGCAAAAACAGGAATTCCTTTTTGAAAAAGTAAATTACAAAATTCTTTTAGTTGGAATTTCAGTAATAGCGCTTGGATTTATATTGATGTCGGGAGGAGGAAGTGATGATCCAAATGTGTTTAATGAAGCCATTTTCAATTTTAGAAGAATCCGATTGGCTCCAACAACTGTTTTAATTGGTTTTGGCATCACTATTTACGCCATTATCAAAAACCCTAAAAAATAGTCCCGTATTTTGCCTTTAGATTTCAGTCAGCAATACACTGAGATCTAAAATCTATACCATAAAATCCAATACTTTAAATGAACACTATACAAGCCATTATTCTTGCCATCATAGAAGGCATAACCGAATTTCTGCCTATTTCTTCTACAGGTCATCTGATTCTCGGAAGCACTTATTTTGGCATTGAACACGATGAGTTTACGAAGCTTTTCACAGTATTCATTCAGTTGGGTGCCATACTTTCAGTTGTAGTATTGTATTTTAAACGATTTTTTCAAAGTTTTGATTTCTATTTTAAATTATTCGTGGCGTTTATTCCTGCCGTCATTTTTGGATTGTTGTTCAGCAAAAAAATTGATGCCCTACTGGAAAGTCCCTTAACCGTTGCTGTTTCACTTTTAATTGGGGGAATTGTGTTGTTAAAAGTTGACGATTGGTTTACCAATACCTCAGCAATTCAAACGTCAAACGAAATTAGTTATTTACAAGCTTTTAAAATTGGATTATTCCAATGCTTAGCTATGGTTCCGGGAGTTTCCCGAAGTGGCGCAAGTATTGTGGGCGGGATGTCCCAAAAATTATCTCGAACCATAGCGGCAGAATTCTCCTTCTTTTTGGCAGTGCCAACAATGCTTGGAGCAACGGCAAAAAAGTGCTATGATTATTATAAAGAGGGTCTCGTTTTATCTCACGACCAAATCAACTTTTTGATAATTGGTAATGTTGTAGCATTTATAGTGGCACTGATAGCTATCAAAACTTTTATAGGATTTTTGAGTAAGCATGGATTCAAAGTTTTTGGATTTTATAGGATTATTGTGGGCGTCGCATTGTTGATAATCCACTTTTTTATTCATCCACTGACTGTTATTTAATGGCTCCCGAAGATTTTCTAAACGGACAAATTTTACTCATTGACAAACCGTTGCATTGGACTTCCTTTCAGGCAGTAAATAAATTGAAGTATGTGTTGATCAATAAAATGGGGCTTCCCAAAAAATTCAAGATTGGGCATGCTGGAACTTTAGATCCATTAGCCACAGGATTATTGCTGGTTTGCACCGGAAAGTTTACCAAAAGAATTACCGAATTGCAAGGACAAGCCAAAGAATATACTGGCACATTTTATATCGGAGCGACCACACCTTCCTATGATTTGGAAACCGAAATAGACAAAACTTTCGACACTTCGCATATTGACGAAGTCTTGATTCTCGAAACTGTGAAGCAATTTTTGGGCGAAATTGATCAAAAACCCCCAATTTTTTCGGCCATAAAAAAAGACGGCGTTCGCTTGTATGAACACGCTCGTGCAGGAGAAACCATAGAAATAGCCAGTCGAAAAACAACAATCCACGAATTCGAAATCATCCGAATTGCACTTCCCGAAATTGATTTTAGAGTCGTTTGTAGTAAAGGGACTTATATTCGTTCCTTGGCGTATGATTTTGGCAAAGCCATGGATTCTGGCGCACATTTAACGGCATTGCGCAGAACAAAAATTGGCGAATATGATGTTTTGAATGCGATAGAAGTTCCTTTATTTGAAGATTCTATTGTTCTTAATAAAGCATAATTTTTTAAAAACAGTATTTCGAAAAAACAGAATATAACTATATTTGCACAACCAAACGAAAACAAACAATTACCTGGGTCCGGAAAAGCCTGACTCCAAATTTTAATATTATCATGAAATACAAAAGAATTCTTCTAAAACTAAGTGGCGAGGCATTAATGGGCGAAAGACAGTATGGCATCGACCCGGTAAGATTAGACGAATATGCCGATGAAATAAAAAAAGTTCATGATAAAGGAGTGGAAATCGCCATTGTGATAGGTGGAGGAAATATCTTTAGAGGCGTTGCAGGAGCTAGCACCGGTATGGATCGTGTTCAAGGAGACTATATGGGAATGTTGGCCACGGTTATTAACGGAATGGCTTTGCAAGGGGCGCTCGAACATAAAGGCATGAAAACTCGTTTGCAAACTGCCCTGAAAATGGAATCTATTGCTGAGCCCTACATCAAAAGGAGAGCGGATCGTCATCTTGAAAAAGGGAGAATCGTTATTTTTGGTGCCGGAACAGGAAATCCTTATTTCACCACTGACACCGCTGCCGTTTTGCGTGGGGTAGAAATTAACGCAGACGTCATTCTAAAAGGGACAAGGGTTGACGGTGTGTATACTGCAGATCCGGAAAAAGATGCCACTGCAACCAAATTCAATTATATCTCTTTTGAAGATGTATTAAAAAAAGGATTGAATGTTATGGATACAACAGCTTTTACCTTGAGTCAGGAAAATAAATTGCCAATCGTAATTTTTGACATGAATAAAGAAGGTAATCTGTTGAGAATTTGTGAAGGAGAAAACGTAGGAACAGAAGTAAATATTTAGATGGTGGCTTTTGGCTGTTGCTTTTAGTTAAAATCCCAACAACCCAAAACCCAACAATTCAAAAGCTAATAAAATGACGGAAGAAATTGAATTTATTTTAGACAGTACCCAGGAATCTATGGAGGGTTCTATTGCCCATTTAGAAAAAGCATTCTTGAATATTAGAGCTGGGAAAGCATCTCCTGCCATGCTAGGAAGTGTTTTTGTAGACTATTATGGATCGGCTACTCCCCTTTCACAAATAGCCAAAATTAGTGTTCCCGATGCGCGAACTATCACATTACAGCCTTTTGAAAAGAACATGCTCCATACAATCGAAAAAGCAATTATGGTAGCAAATATAGGGTTCAACCCTATGAATAATGGAGATGTAATTATCATAAGCGTGCCGCCCTTGACTGAGGAAAGAAGACGCGATCTTGCCAAACAAGCCAAATCAGAAGCTGAGGATGCTAAAATTGGTATACGAAATGCTCGTAAAGAAGCTAACACGGAAATCAAAAAATTGGAAAAGGACGGAACTTCAGAAGATATTTGTAAAAGTGCCGAAGAAGAAGTCCAAGTTTTAACCAATAGTTTCATCAAAAAAATTGACGAACACTTGGTTCACAAAGAAGCCGAAATCATGAAAGTGTAACTTTCAAAAACACAATGCCAAATCCGCTTAATGCGGATTTTTTCATAAATTAATGCTTCATAATCAAAACGGAAGGAACTCTACTCAACCAAGAACTACTAGAGTCCACGAGTGATTTCCAACTTTCGATACTGATTATCATTAAATCCTGCGTCGCCAAAAACTCTTTTTTAATGATTTTATCCTCCATCAAAGTGATGTTTTTAGGATATTTATCTTCCAATGAACTGATGGCGCTTTTGAAAACAAAATTAGAACTAGCATGACCATTAACATCTAGAACCACAATTTTGGAATTATTATTGTAGATTAATTTCTGAGCATAATCAATCAAAAAGGAGTCCTCGGAACTAAAAATAGGAATGAAAACTTGGTTCACGTTTTGTAATTCTTTATCAACCAAAATACCCAATGGTAATTTGGTTTTCGAAATAATCTGCCTTGTTCTTTCGTCAAAAGGAGAGTTTTCAAACAAGCCCTCTTTTCCTGTAAATTTATCAATCAATCGATCTGGATTCATAATTCTGGTGGTGAATCCCAACACTTTTCCGAGCAAGGTGCCTTCGAAAATAGATTTTCCAAGACCAACCAAGAGCAAATCAAATTCCCCATTATTGGCAATTTCACAAATATTAGTTTCAATATCTACTGTGGCTTTGAATAAGGTCGTTATTTCTTGTCTCAACGCTTTGGATTCATCAACTATTGGTAAAAACCGATCTTTTTCATATTCCTCCAAATTATAAGAATGTACTTCGTCACTCAAGGCAAGGTGCATTGCAGTTATAGTGGACGTTTCGTTTTGTTTTTTAACTAAACTGTTTGCCAAACGCAATAAAGATTTGCCCTTTTCATTGTTTCCAAAAGAGAGCAGTATCTTGTATTTATTACCATTTTGAATTTCATCCAAAATACTCACGTCTTTTGTTTTAAAAATATAGTTTATAAAATTCAGCGTTGGTCCGGTCATAAAAGTAGTAACCAATGCCATAATAACCATCATGGTAAAAACTTCAGGGGTGAGTACTTTTAGATCCAAGCCAATGTTTAAAACTATTAATTCCATTAAACCTCGTGTATTCATCAAGGCTCCAATAGTTAAACTATCGCGCCAACTTTGCCCCACAAATTTTGCCGCCAATGCACTTCCAAAAAACTTTCCGACAACAGCAACCAAGATGATAAAACCGGTTACCCTCCATAAAAAAGGATCATTAATCAATCCAATTTCGGTTCGTAACCCCGTATAAACAAAGAATAATGGGAGCAATAATATCACCGAAACGTCTTCTACTTTTTCTATAAACAAATTCCTGAATTTGGTTATGTCAGGCATAATAACCCCTGTCATAAAAGCGCCAAAAAGTGCGTGTATCCCAATAATCTCTGTCAAATACGAAGAAATAATTAATGTCAAAAAGAAAATGGCAACCACCGGCTTACTCAAGTTGTCTTTTGTTCCGTATAATTCACCTATTTTTTTCAAAAAGGGCTTGACCACAAAAAGCATGACAATCACATATAAAATGGCTAATCCAATAACATAAAGCGAACTTACGAAAGTACCTGCCTTAACAATGGCAATTACTGCCGCAAGTAAACACCAAGCGGTTATGTCATCTGCGGCGGCGCAAGTAATTACAATAGCTCCCAATCTAGTTTTATGGATGCCTCTTTCCTGAACAATTCTTGCCAATACCGGAAATGCGGTGATACTCATGGCAATTCCCATAAACAAAGCAAAGGGCAAAAAGCCAACACCCACAGGAGCAAATCTATAATATACAAAATAAGCCAAGCCAATTCCTAATGCAAACGGAATTACAATACTGGCGTGACTAATTACTATGGCTTCTTTTGCACGATTTTGCAAGACTTTTAGGTCGAGTTCAATTCCAATGATAAACATAAAAAGTATCAGCCCGATTTGGCTTAAAAACTGTAGATTTCCTAAAGATTGAAAAGGGAATAAAGCACTGGAAAATTCTGGAAAATACAACCCTAACAAAGAAGGGCCAAGAGCGATTCCCGCGATGATTTCACCAATTACCGTAGGCTGTCCTATTTTTCGAAAAACCCATCCAAAAAAACGGGCTACCACAATTATGGTGATAATTTGCGCTAAGAGCATGGCCAAATCGTGATGTAAATTTTGTGTTAGGGATGCCATAAAATCATTCCAATGACCATTTTCAATTGTGGGATGAATGTGGTTTTTTCCTATTTCAAGAGTTTTCCCTTGGCATATAATCCAATATATCAAAGCCGTAAAACCTCCCGTAACAACAAAATAAAATATGGTATTCTTATGGTTTTTCATGTGATATGACTTCAACTTTTAAATTATTTCCCTACAAATATCAAAAAATCAAATATATAAATTTTAACATCAATAAAATTAATAATGTAAATTTAATCTTGACAGGAAAACAACACAAGTAAAACATAAATGTAATCGCGCCAATAATGAAATATGGCTTGATTTATTTACCTTTGCCACGATTTTTAATTTTTATATGAAAAAAGCATTAAAAGTAGGGTTTTGGGAACTGATTGCTAGAATTATACTCAAAAATAGGCTCCTTATTCTTGGAGTAATTCTTCTGATAACCGTTTTTCTCGGTACACAATGGAAAAATCTAAGCATGACTTATACCGAGGCGAATTTACTTCCTCAAAAACACATTGTCAACAAACAATACCAAGACTTCTTAAATAAATTTGGCGAAGAAGGCAATTTGATTGTTATTGGTTTCAAAGACAAGGCTTTTTTTACTCCAAAAGGGTATAGCGCCTGGAACGAGTTAATGACAGCGTTAAAAAATTCCAAAGAAGTAGAACTCGTTGTTTCGCTAAACGATTTAAAAAAATTACAAAAAGACACCATAGCCGAGAAATTTGAATTGGTTTCGCTTGTGGACCAAAGCCAAACAAATAGCGCCGTTTATTTAGGAAAAATAAAAAATGAACTTTTCAATAACTTGCCTTTTTATGAAGGGTTATTATTCAACAAACAATCGGGAAGCATCCGTTCTGCAATTTATTTAGACAAGAAAATTGTCAACACAGAGGCTAGAAAAGCGTTTATCATAGAGAAATTGGTTCCGAAAATCGAGAAATTTGAAAAAGCGACTGGAATCAATCTTCGTGTTTCAGGAATGCCTTACATTCGAACCATCAATGCGCAAAACATGAAAGGAGAAATTGGGCTTTTTATTGGTGCGGCTTTACTCATTACCTCCTTACTGTTTTTTTTCTTTTTCCGTTCCTTCAGAGCAACTTTTATTTCAATTTGTATTTTATTGGTTGGCGTGGTTTGGTCCTTTGGTACCTTGGGATTATTCCACTATAAAATCACGATTTTAACGGCGATTATTCCACCTTTAATCATAGTCATCGGAATTACGAATTGTATTTTTCTGATCAATAAATACCAGCAGGAAATAAAAATCCATCACAACCAGGCCAAAGCGTTACAACGTGTCATTTCAAAAATTGGGGTCTCGACTTTGATGACAAATTTAACAACGGCAGTAGGATTTGCGACGTTCATGATCACGGGCAATGATTTACTTTACGAATTTGGATTGGTAACCTCCATTAACGTGATTACGGTTTATTTTTTGACCTTGATGATTGTGCCAATTGTGTATAGTTTTATGGCGGTTCCAAAGGAAAAGCACTTGTATCACCTGAGCAAAACCTATCTTTCGGCGGTGTTGGACTGGGTAGAATATGCTGTTCGATACAATCGAAGAATCATTTATACCCTTTATGGGTTGCTGATGATTTTTAGTATCATTGGCGTTTCACAAATGAAAGTTTCCGGAAGTTTGATTGGCGAAATGCCAAAAAGCGCTTCATTCTTCAAAGATATTATCTTCTTCGAAAAGGAATTCAAAGGGGTTATGCCTTTGGAAATCATGATTGACACCAAACACAAAAAGGGGGTTATGAAATTGTCTACGATGAAAAAAATGGACGAATTGCAACAAACTATTTCCGAAATTCCGGAATTATCGAAACCCATTTCCATCGTGAATTTGGTGAAATACTCCAAACAAGCCTACTACAACGGGAATCCTGAATATTACGAATTACCGACTTCGCAAGAACAAGCCTTCATACTTTCGTATGCCAAAAATGCTACGAAAAACACCCAAGAGAATTTGATGAAAAGTTATGTAGATTCGACTGGACAATATGCTCGAATTACTGCCTTCATGAGCGATATTGGCACCGGAGAAATGGCGAAAGTAGAAGGGGAATTAAAGTCAAAAATAGACCGAGTTTTCCCAAAAGAACGTTACGATGTTACGTTGACAGGAAAGGCCCTGGTTTTCCAAAAAGGGACTTCCTACCTGATTGATAACCTCATCGAATCGCTCATTTTTGCCATTTTATTAATTGCGGGATTAATGGCCTATATGTTCCGCTCCGTAAAAATGATAATGGTTTCGGTCATCACAAACATACTTCCGTTGTGTATTACCTCAGGATTGATGGGGTATTTTGGCATTCCACTCAAGCCTTCAACGATTTTGGTTTTCAGTATTGCTTTCGGGATTTCGGTGGATAATGCTATCCAATTTATGGCAAAATACCGACACGACCTGATTGAAAACAATGGCAAAATCAAAAAATCCGTATTCAGCGCATTAAGGGAGACCGGGATAAGCACCTTTTACACTTCTATCGTATTGGTTTTTGGGTTCGCTGTTTTTACACTTTCCAGCTTTAGCGGCACGATTGCCCTAGGCGGTTTGATTTCCTGTACTTTACTGTTTGCCATGTTTGCGAATCTATTGGTTTTACCGGCATTGGTGTTGACTTTCGAAAAAAAGAAAGCTATCAAAGAAGATATTTTGGAGGCAGAACTTGTGGAATAATTGTTGTGTTTGGCACTAATCCAACTCTTTTAATCCCCGCAGAATTTGAACCCTGACAGGATTTAGAAAAAGAATTTCACTGATATTTTAGGTTCTCTTAAATCAACAAAGTTATGATTTAGGAAGGGTGAAAATCCAAAATTAAAATCAATTTGGATTTACAGTGTCTGTCTGTCCCGAAACTTCGGGAGTCGAAGACAGTCTGACTAATTTACTTGTGTAGGAACACCATTCTCCAAGAAATCCCAAGCCTGGGTTTAATTTTTAAATTTCAAATTTCAACCTTTTTTTTACCTACAGAAACTCCGTGAGTCATTGGCTTTAGTGGTTTTTTTAGTAAAATTAGTTGTACTACTTGTAAAACAGCATGTCCGCTAGGCGGTCGTCACGTTCGTAAATATCGTTGTAAAAATTAATAATTCCAGCGTCGTCAACCCAGGCTGTGAAATAGCCAATGTGTATCGGTACGCTCCTTTTGAGGATATAAGTAGTTTCTAGCCCGCTATTCATCGCGGCATGGATGCGCTCCGCATTCCATTCGGGATCGTCTTTTAAAAGTAAGGTGGCCAATTCTTTGGCTTTGACCATATTGATGCAGCCGTGGCTAAAGGCTCGAACTTCGGCCTCAAACAAGGACTTGACCGGAGTGTCGTGCAAGTAGATGTTATTCGTGTTTGGAAACATGAATTTAATCAATCCCATCGAGTTCCGTATTCCGGGTTTTTGCCTGACGTTGCCCTTATTCCATTCCATATTATGGGAAACCAAATAATTTGGATCTCGAGCTATCGCCTGTTTCAATTCATTGTCAATGATGCTTTGAGGCACTATCCAATAGGGGCTAAAAACAATGTAACGTAACGTACCACTAAAAATCACGGTTTCGGTCATGCTTTTACCCACAAACACATTCGACTCTAGTTCCTTCTTGCCGTTTCTTTTGTAGATTAATTTAAAGGACGGAATATTGATAATAATATATTCGTTGGCTTTAGCCAACTCCGGAGGAATCCACCGGCAGCGTTCCATATTGACCATAATAGTTTTCATGCGTTCCGCTGGGGACACATTCATATTTTGTACCTGTTCGTGGGTAATGATATAATTCAGTTTAATCCCATTTCTTTTTTTGTAATTCAAGATGCCGGCCATTAATTCCTCGTCATACCAATTGCTTTTGGAATCTGTTTTTAAATCACCCGTGACAAAGAGACGGGTTCTAATTTGTCCGATAGTTTTCGAGCTGTCGTTAGGTTGGAAATATTTCACAAACGGATTCATCTCAATGGTACTCCAACCGCCGTTTTGGTCTATTCTACGGTATTTTTTTAAGGCTTCCCGCAGTCGGTAATACTGCCCCAATTGCTGGTCTTCGTTTTTGTTTAACAAATTAGCATCCACAAGCAAGGAATCGAGCAACATCCCGTAAGAGAGCTTTTTTCGAGGTAAAAACCAACCTAGTTCTGTTATTTTTTGGGTGTCGATGCCCTTGAATACTTTTTCGGAATAAGAAACAAATAGTGATGTTAACAGGAGTTCGGTGTCGGTTTTGGAAATTTTTTTGGGGGTCTCGCCATCAAAAATCCCGTCCATTTGGACTTTGTAAGCCACGCTAGTCTTCAGTCCTTCGTCCTCGAGTTGATTCGCTTTAGAATACAACAAATTGGCAAACTCAATCAGTCCTTTTTTATCGTACCAAATCGAAGCAAAATTTCGTTTTTGGTATACCATCGTAACATCCGCTTGGTGTTTTTTTAAATCGGGATATTTGCTAAAAAAAACAACTAAATCATTCTTTTTGAGAGTCATTATAGCGCTGCTAAATAAGGATTCTCGGAGTGTTTGGGCAGGAAAAAGAACTAGTGCAGACGGATTTATTTTCTTGAAACCTTGAATTAGGGCAATTGGAAATACAAATACTATAATTACAATGGATAATACAAATTTTCTCATGGCATTATTAATTTACATAAAGATAAAAAATATATAAATCACTCATTAAAAGAATCTTACAATTAACTTTCTTAATGGTTCGAAAAAACTAACTTTTACAACATTTCCAGTAGAACCAATCTTTGAAACCATTAAGAGGGTTAAGAAAAATTAAGATTTGGCATTTACTTAATGGTTCTTAACTTCCTTCATGGTCCAAAAAAACTAACTTTCACGACATTTCCAGTAGAAAATTAATAAACTGCCTCGGGGCAGAGCCCCAGAGGTATTAAAAAAACACAGATTTCACAAATTAACACAGATTTTTCTGTTCAAATTTGTGAAATCTGTGTCAAAAAATCGAGGCAGAGCTTCGAGGAATTAAACCTAAAGATATTAAAACTTTTAAACCATTAAGAGGGTTAAGAAAAATTAAGATTTAAGATTTCTTACCGAACCTTACCTAATTGAATGGTTTTGAGAAAAAATGGAGTGTTCACAATATTTCCAGTAGAACCAAAAAAAGAAAAATCTAACTACAGATTCGCAAATTATACCCATTCTAATTATTAATTAGTCCAATTGACCAGGGTATACTGCAGCAGTATATTTATTTCGTACAATTTTTATTAGACTAATTTGAAATAACAAGCGGTATTACCCTAAATTTGCACCATTCTAAAAATAACTGCTTTGAAGATTTTTCATTCCATAACCGATTTTAAATCCCCGAAAAAAACCGTACTTACCCTGGGCACTTTTGACGGGGTTCATGTTGGCCACAGAAAAATATTGGAAAAAGTAACCCAAAATACAAATGATGACTCCGAAAGTTTGGCGCTTACTTTTTTTCCGCATCCCAGGATGGTTTTAGAGGAAAAATCAGCTGTGAAATTGCTCAATACCCTATCCGAAAAAATAGACTTGTTGGAAAAAACAGGACTCGAAAACCTGGTCATTCATCCTTTTGACGAAACGTTTTCAAAATTATCCGCCCATGAATTTGTCAAAACGGTTTTGGTGGATCAGTTCCGTATCCAGAAAATAATCATTGGTCATGACCACCGCTTTGGAAGAAATCGTACCGCAAACATTGACGACCTCATTACTTTTGGCAAACAGTATGATTTTGAAGTAGAACAGATATCCGTTCAAGAAATTGAGGCCGTTTCTGTAAGTTCCACCAAAATTAGAAAGGCGTTACAGGAAGGAAATATGGCTTTGTCCAATGAATACCTGGGCTATGACTATTTCTTGTCGGGCAGCATTGTCAAAGGGAAACAATTGGGAAGAACACTAGGCTTTCCCACAGCCAACTTGAAAATCGAAGAAAACTACAAACTCATTCCCCGAAATGGCGTTTATATAGTACAGAGCACAATCCATCAAAAAACCGTTTTCGGAATGATGAATATTGGCTACAATCCTACCGTAGCTGGAGACCATTTATCTGTCGAGATTCATTATTTTGATTTTGATGCTGATTTGTACGGCTATGAAATATCGGTTTCCATTTTGCAATTCCTTCGCCCGGAACAAAAATTTGAAACTGTAGCCCTTTTGAAAGAGCAATTGGAAAAAGATAAAAAAACAGCGCTTTCCTTTCTAAAAAAGTAAAAACCCACTAAAATTATTTCCCTTTTATTCTTTAAAATCAACATTTTTTGTGTAAATTTGATTAGATTGTACTGGAATTCATCAAGTTGCGGTTTTAAAAAAATTAGGTGAGATTGCCACTTAAACCTAATTTGTAGCAAGCAAATACCAATAAGTAAAAGTGATACGCTATAAACCGCTAACCTATAAATTATACCTATATGAAACTATCGAAAGAATTAATAAACGGATTTATTATTTTTATAGCAATTGGAGTTTATTTCATCTTAATGGAGTTTTTAGGGCTAGCCGATCTTTATTTCTTACGGTTATTTAACATCCTATTCCTATTTTACGGAACGCAAAAAACTTTAAAAACTAATTTCAAAGAAGGCAACACCATATTAGCTTCTAATGCCTCCTCTGCCTTGAAGACTTCGCTTACGGGCGTATTTTTAAGTATAATAGCATTGTTTATCTATAGCCATTTAAAAGGAGGGGATAACTATGTCAAGTCTTTATCAAAAAGTTTTCTGTTTGGGGGAAATCCTTCTATACTAAATTATTCCTTTTCTCTATTGTTTGAAGGCATTGTCTCTGCAGTAATTGTTACTTTTATTCTGATGTTATACTGGGACAGTCGCTATTATTCAGACAAACACGGAGCTTAAATTAAAACCTCGTCCCTTTAAAAAAGGAATCGATCGGTCTGGGGATTTGAAAAGCCGTTCAACCGACACATACCCTGATAAGACACGCTTTCGTTTGACTGGTTTTATTTCCAAGTAAAAAAACTAGGCCTCCATTTTTTAGATGCAAACCCATATCTAAATTCGTTTTCTTTGGGTGTTATGAGGGAATAAATTCATCCTTCAAGCAATTTACTTTTAATTTTTCAATCCTATTCCATTGCTTCTTCAGAACAATTTGACTACTTTTGAGCCAATAAACTACCTCGGGGCAGAGCCCCAGAGGTATTAAAAAAATACAGATTTCACAAATTAACACAGATTTTTCTGTGCAAATTTGTGAAATCTGTGTCAAAAAATCGAAGCAGAGCTTCGAGGAATTAAACCTAAAGATATTAAAAATCACATCGATGAGCGTTATAAAACACAATTGGACGACCCCCGAAATTATTGCTATCTATAACAAACCCATGATGGACTTGCTTTTTGAAGCGGCTTCTATCCATAGAGAGCATCATGATCCTAATGTGGTTCAGGTTTCGACTTTGTTGTCCATCAAAACAGGCGGATGCCCTGAAGACTGTGGCTATTGTCCGCAAGCAGCGCGATACCATACTGAGATTGAAGGCAACGATTTGATGAGTGTGAGCCAAGTAAAAGCGCAAGCTTTACGGGCTAAATCAAGTGGTTCTTCCCGTGTGTGTATGGGCGCGGCCTGGCGAAACGTAAAGGATGGAGTCGAGTTTGACCAAGTCCTTGAAATGGTGCGCACCATCAACAAACTGGACATGGAAGTGTGTTGCACCTTGGGTATGATTACCGAAAACCAAGCCCAACGTCTGGCCGAAGCCGGTTTATATGCCTACAATCACAATTTAGACACCTCTGAAGACTATTATAAAGAAGTCATCTCCACCCGCGGATTTGAAGACCGTTTGCAAACCATAGAAAATGTCCGCAAAACGAATGTTACTGTTTGTAGTGGTGGCATTATTGGGATGGGCGAGAGCATCGAGGACCGAGCGGGCATGCTAGTGGCGCTTTCTACCTTGAATCCACAACCGGAATCAGTGCCGATTAATGCCTTAGTTGCCGTTGAAGGAACCCCGATGGAAGAAGAAAAACCGGTAGAAA
>JBIILD010000119.1:0-4095 GCA_044232845.1 Flavobacterium sp. | reverse complement strand
TTGTGTTTTTATATTCGCGAATAATTGCCAATGAATTATCTGTTGAAAAATCGTCTCCAATGACTACTTCTATTGGGAAAGTTGTTTTTTGCTTTAATATACCTTCCATGGCTTCACGAATATAGGATTCATGGTTGAACACCATTAAACGTACACTAAGCAAATAAGGGTGATTCATATTTATATTTCGTAATTGAATTTTTGCAATAAATCAGTTGCAATAGCATTAAACTCTACAATACTTTCCTTTTCTAATTCCATTTTGTATTTCCCTATATTCTCTTTATCTGGTTTTTCTAAAGTCTTTTTCTTCCAATCTAATGAACTCAGTGGTTCATCTTGCTCTTTAGCATTTTTTATAAAATAATTCAGCATTTCGGGTTCAAAGTTTAAACCTAAAAAATGACAAACTTTTGTTAAATACAATGCTGAATCTGTAACAAAATCCTCGTATCGAATAACCATGAATTGACTATTAATCAATGACTCTGAAAAACTTAAAATGTTTTGATTGTTGGTTAACCATTCTTTGGCTATTGTTTTGATATCCGTTGAGAGTTTGGGTTTGTAGGGTGAGTTGGTGACTAAAGTTTCCATATTAAGATAAGAACAAGCCACATCTCTACCGTCCCTGACCACCAAAATATATTTTGCATCAGGCCAAATTTCATTTAAATCATTGAAATGATTGATGTAATAATTATTCTTATCCGCAATCACTTTCGCTTTTTTTCCTTTTTGTTCTCCATAAAAAGTATAAACGAGTTCGCCTAACTTAGCATAGTTCTCTGGTTTCTCTTGGATTATTTTTTCTTTCAAAAGGGTGTAATCCATTTTCCAATCTTCGATTCTTTTGGATGATGCTAAATCAGAAATATACTCGTCCAAACGATTACTCAATACACAACTACAGTCCCAATCGGCATATTTTTTATACCACCAATGTAAAAAACCACACTCTGGGGTAGCATTAATCATTGAGTGTGAATTCAGCATCAACCGAAACAAAGAGGTCCCTGAACGCGGATTTCCTAATATAAATACCTTATCCATTTTTATCTTAACAATTTACGATTAGTGCTATTATCTTTAAAATTTCGTCTTCACTCAAATCGAAATACAAGGGTAAACACAATATCCTTTTAGAAATATCTTCTGAAATAGGACAGGGTTGGTAAGAAACTACTTTCGTATAGGTATTAACAGAAGGATAAAAATAGCGTCTCGGAACAATAGCATTCACTTTCAACACCGATTCTATATCTAGCAATTGTGCTTCTGTTTCAAAAATAATTGGAAAATAAGAATAATTCGTTTCGCCTGCAGCAATATCTTGAAAACGGATAGTAGGTACTTGCTGTAATTTTTCTTTGTACAATAAATACTTCGCTTTACGATCATTCAAAACGGCGTCATAATACTTGAAATTTGCCAATCCTAATGCGGCATGAATTTCGGTGAGTTTTCCATTAAATCCATCTTCCACAATGTCAGTCTTGTCATCACTATGCCCAAAAAATCGAATTCTTTTTATTTTTTTATCTAACTCTGTATTATTAGTAATACAGCCTCCACCCTCACCAGTATTTAATAATTTTGTGGCATGCAGACTTGTGGCTGTTATATCTCCATAGGCCAGTAGACTTTTCCCATTATAAGTAGAACCAATGGCATGTGCACCATCGTAGATCACTTTTAAATTGTGTTTTTTGGCGATTTTTTCAATTTCATCTACATCACAAGGGGTTCCAAAAACATGGACAGGCATTATAGCCACTGTTTTTTCGGTAATTAGTGCTTCTATTTTAGCCGGGTCAATGTTAAGCGTTTTTGGGTCAATGTCACAAAAAATAGGAGTACATCCTTCCCATTTTATGGCGCTCACGGTGGCTATCCACGTAAATGGAGTGGTAATAATTTCGCCTTGAAGTTCCAGTGCTTTTATAGCAATCTGCAGCGCAATGGTTCCATTATTGACTACTGTAAAATGAGGAACTTCTAGTTTTTGCTCTAACTCGGATTCCAACTGCTGAACCAAAGGGCCATTGTGCGTTAATATTTTTCGATCCCAAACTCCTTTTAGAATTTCCGTAAATTCATTAAATGGTGCTAATGAAGGTTGGGTTACAAAAATGTTTTTATTTTCCATTTGATACTATTTTAAATTCTTCTAGCAATTTAGCTTGAATATAATTCTGACTGTATTCTTCGTCTCTTAATTGTTGGTTTTGCGTACAATTCCAAAAATGCCTCAACATATTTTGATAATGATTGTCTGAGGGTAATTGTGTTTTTTCAATTCCCTTTGCGGTTTCTATTTGGACTTCGGGTGAAAATCCTGGTGGTGCAGTGAAAATTCTATTAGTGGATAATTTTCCTAAACTCCCCCAAATTTCAATATTACACTGATAAAAATGATCAAATCCAAAAGCAAATTGTAAAAATCCGTTGCCGTTTATTTGCTTTATCATACCTCCCCCCCAAATATCAACTTCACTATTATTTTGCATTACACTTGTACCCGAAACAACTTTGATGTCATTCCCCAAAAACAGTTGGGCTAGTTTCATGGGGTAAGCTCCAGCATCAAGCAGTGCTCCTCCGCCTAATTTTTCTTGGTATCGAATATTATTTGAATCAGAAAAAGGAGGGAAACCAAACGAACTTCGTATACTTCTTATCTCTCCAAGAACACCACTAGCCACAACATCTTTGATATAAGTCAATTGAGAGTGAAAACGAAATTGAAAATTTTCAATTAACACTAATTTTTTTTCTTGTGCTAATTGATTCAATTCTTCCACTTCTTGAAGATTACATCCCAATGATTTTTCAACCAGAACATGAAGTCCTTTTTCTAAAGCCACTTTAACCCATTGATAGTGCATGGCATTGGGAAGCGGAATATATAATGCGTCAATTTTATGTTTGTCTATTATTTGTTCATACGGCATAAAAGCAGAATAGCCAAAATCAACTATTTCTTTTTCTTTTTCCACCGTTCGAGTAGCTACTCCAACAAAATCGAATAACTCAGGTAAATCGATAATTGCAGGTATAATTGCTTTTTGGGCAATACTGGCAAATCCTAAAACTCCTATTCTTAATTTTTTCATGAAACAAATGAAATGGCTGCTATTAAACTTCGTGCTTGTATATTCAAATAATTATTGAACTTGATAAAGAGTTGCATTTGATTTAATGTCATCCAAATATAATTTTCGGGTAATTCCAATCCAATGCTGTCGTCGGCTAAAAGTAGCATATTTCTATTCTGTTCTTTATAAAACCTGCCGCCCTCTTCAGATTGTAAGGTATCATAAATAATAGTTTCCTTTTTTGATTCGAGAGCATATTTTAAAAATGGCATTTGAGAACTTCCCTTTTCATTTCTATAATTTCCTGTCAAACATTGAACGGTTGGAGCCAATTCTAAAATATCAAAATTACCCGCCTCCAACTTGGTCTGAACAATAAAGTGTAATATTCCATTAATTTCTTTGCAAATAAAGGCACAAATTCCTTCCTGAGCGGGTTCAATCATGGGTTGTGTCCAACTGACCACTTCGCGATTTTCTATTTCGACTTTGGCTGCGATTACTCTAAAATATTTATTATCAATATGTCGGATAACATCCTTTTCTACCACCCAATTTTGAATACTTCCAATAGGGATTTTAGTAACCTCCACTTCGTAATGCGCCTTTCTTTTGGTTATAAATTGAATTAAATCTTCAAACGTGTGTAGTTCACCCGAATTTTGTAAAGTAGATTTTAAAAAATTAAAATTATTACTATTATTGTTGACTTTTTTCTCCTGTAAAAGCTGGATTATTTCAATACTTTCCTTACTAAAATCTCCATAGGAAATCCCCGATATAACGGTTCGAGTATCCATATTGACAAGGTTATCTTCTTGCATCAAAATCTTGATTTGAGCCAAACTCAACCAAATAAAATTATCCATTAAAGGAACCTCTTCCTCAATCTTAATAATAATATTTCTGTTTCTTTTCTTTAAAAAACGAGCTCCTTGCTCTGATTGTAATTGGTCTAATAAAATCTGGCTTGGGGTTGCATTCACAAAATAGTCTA
>JBIILD010000118.1:0-4098 GCA_044232845.1 Flavobacterium sp. | reverse complement strand
ACATCTCTACAAACATCGGTATAAAACTCGCCCTTGTTTGTTCCTTGCAAAGCAAAGATATTTACTTATTTTGTATATTTGTAAAACTTAAAATGTTAAAGTCCGATTATTAGGGGGTTAGACCAATGTTGTCCAATTTGAGATGTTTTTGTGCTTTGATTAAAAATTAGGACTACAGAATTTACTCCATTTAGCTCTTAGATGTATTTCATAATAATAGCGGTTGCGCCCTTGTTCATTTTTACAAAAGTGCTGCAAATATGCCCTTTTTCGTGTCGGATGTCCTTGTTAGCTATTAAATTGGAAAAGGCATCTATAAGCTCCTTTTTATTTGAAATGCAAATGCACCCTCCCGTATTGACTAAAGCCGTCGCTTCTGCAAAATGGGAAAAGTTGGGACCAATGACAATGGGTACGCCAAAAGTGGCTGGTTCTAAAATATTGTGAACACCAGGATTTCCAAAACCTCCGCCTACATAAGCAATATCGGCATAACTGTAAATTTTAGTCAGAATTCCAATCGTGTCAATAATAAAGACATCAAAATCAGCTAGATTTTTAGTTGCTTTTTCCGAAAACAAAACCACTTTCTTCGAAATGGAATTTTTCAATTCTTGAATTTGTTCTCCTTTGATATTGTGCGGCGCAATGATAAACTTTATTTTTTCGGAAGTTTGATTGATATAATCGACTAATACATTTTCGTCTTTGGGCCAAGAACTTCCTGCAACAATAGTTAATGTGTCATTTTTGAACGCCTCTATAAAATCCAAAGAATTGTCTTTTTCCAAAATTGTAGCCACTCTATCAAAACGGGTATCTCCTGAAATTGCCACATTGGTTTTACCTAATTCCAACAACAATGTTTTGGAACTTTCATTTTGTACAAAAAAGTAAGTAAAAGTGTTCAAGGCAGTGCTGTAAAATCCGCTGTACCATTTAAAAAACAGTTGGTTCTTTCTGAAAATCCCGGAAATCAAATACGTTGGAGTGCCGAGTTTTCCAAGTTCGTTCAAATAATTCGGCCAATACTCATATTTGATGAAGAAAACCATTTCAGGATGAACTAATGACAAAAAATGTCGTGCATTTTTCTTGGTGTCCAAAGGCAAATATGTTGTAACATCAGCAACCAAATTATTTTTTCTAATTTCGTAACCTGAAGGCGAAAAAAAAGTCAAGACAATTTTATGATTGGGGAATTTCTCTTTTATTCTTTCAATCACCGGCAGCCCTTGTTCGTATTCGCCAAGGGAGGCGGCATGAAACCAAATGGTTTTGTCGGTTGCGTTGATTTTATATTCTAAAGTTTTAAAAACAGACTTGCGACCCTCTACAAAAAGTTTGATTTTTGGACTGAAAAGTGCCACGATTTTCAATAAAAAATCGGCAATCTGAACAATGAAATTATAAAGGAAAAGCATATCAAAAAATTTCTGTGACAAAAATACGGTTTCTTTTAAGTATCTATAAAATCATTCTGCTAAAATCCCTATTTTTGTTCCAAATTTAGAACTTTAAGAACTTTGCGAAAGCTTTGTAAACTTAGTTCATAATAATTAAGTTTAATTATAATGAGATGGTGCCCATGCCTCGCAATGACAAAATGAAAAAAATCCAAATGGTTGACCTAAAAGGTCAATACGATAAAATAAAAGACACCGTAAATACTTCAATCCAAGAAGTTCTAGATACCAACACTTACATTAATGGACCGCAAGTTCACCAATTTCAAAAAAATCTTGAAGAATATCTCGATGTTAAGCACGTAATTCCTTGCGCAAACGGAACCGATGCTTTGCAAGTTGCCATGATGGGACTGGATTTAAAACCGGGTGACGAAGTGATTACCGCCGATTTTACCTTTGCCGCAACCGTGGAGGTGATTGCTTTGTTGCAACTCACGCCAGTTTTGGTAGATGTCGATTTGCACAATATGAATATTTCCATCGAAGGAATTAAGAAAGCAATCACGCCAAAAACTAAAGCCATTGTTCCGGTTCATTTGTTTGGCCGTGCCGCAAATATGGAAGCGATTATGAGACTTGCCAAGGAAAATAATCTTTATGTTATCGAAGATAATGCACAAGCCATAGGTGCCAATTGCAAGTTTTCTGACGGAACGAAAAAGAAGGCGGGAACCATTGGCCATGTTGGGTCAACTTCTTTTTTCCCTTCAAAAAATTTGGGATGCTATGGTGATGGAGGAGCTATTTTTACCAACGACGATGCTTTGGCGCACAAAATCAGAGGAATCGTAAACCATGGAATGTACGAGCGGTATCATCACGATGTGGTTGGCGTTAATTCAAGATTAGATAGTATTCAGGCCGCGGTTTTGAATGCTAAATTACCTTTGTTGGACGAATACAATACAGCGCGTCAAAATGCAGCGAGAAAATATACTGCAGCTTTTGAAGGACATAAAAACATCATCGCGCCAAGCATTTGCGAAATTTGTGATTGCCACGTTTTTCACCAATATACGGTACGAATCATTAACGCCGATAGAGATGGATTGATGCAGCATTTATTGAATAAAGGAATTCCATGTGCGATTTATTACCCAATTCCATTGCATTCACAAAAAGCCTATTTAGATTCAAGATACAACCAAGAAGATTTCCCGGTCACCAATCAATTAGTGAAAGAAGTAATATCCTTGCCAATGCACACTGAATTGGACGAGGAACAAATCCAATTTATTACGGATGCTGTTTTAAAATTTCTCAAGTAATTATTTGTTCAAAATATAAAAATATAAAAAATGAAAATTTTAGTAACAGGTGGTTTGGGTTTTATAGGTTCCCATACCGTGGTCGAATTGCAAAATCAAGGGTTTGAAGTAATCATAATTGACAATCTTTCGAATACATCGTTGAATGTTTTAGATGGAATTGCCGCTATCACGGGAATCTACACGACTTTCGAAAAGTTAGATTTGCGGGACAAAGAAAAAGTGCAGGATTTCTTTAAAAGACATCGCGACATTTCGGGCGTGATTCATTTTGCGGCTTCAAAAGCGGTGGGAGAAAGTGTCGAAAACCCTTTGTTGTATTACGAAAACAACATAAATACATTGGTTTATTTGCTTCAGGAATTGCAACAAAAAACCGAAGCCAGTTTTATCTTCAGTTCCTCGTGTACGGTTTACGGTCAATCCGAAAAAATGCCTATTACCGAAGACGCGTCTATACAAATAGCCATGTCGCCTTATGGGAATACTAAGCAAATAGGCGAAGAAATCATAATAGACACTACCAAAGTGACTCATATCAACGCTATTTTGTTGCGTTATTTCAACCCAATTGGAGCACATCCATCAGCGGAAATTGGGGAATTGCCTATTGGAGTTCCCCAAAATTTAGTGCCTTTTATCACCCAAACCGGTATCGGTTTACGTCAAGAATTATCCGTTTACGGGGGGGATTATCCTACGCCTGACGGAACAGCGGTACGCGATTATATTCATGTGGTCGATTTGGCAAAAGCCCACGTTATCGCCTTGAAACGTTTATTAGATAAAAAGAATTTGGCAAAAGTAGAAACCTTTAATCTGGGAACAGGAACCGGAAGCTCGGTTCTAGAAGTGATTCACGCTTTCGAGAACGTAAGCGGTCAAAAACTGCCTTATAAAATTGTGGCTCGAAGAGAAGGCGACATTACTTCGGCTTACGCCAATACCGATAAAGCCAATACAGTTTTAGGTTGGAAAGCGCAATCAACATTAGAAGAAGCGATAGAAAGTGCCTGGAAATGGGAGCGGAAGATTAGGAGTTAGGCCAGTGTCTCGTCCTGATTTTCTTTTCTTTTAAATTTTGAATGATGAACATAGAATAAGGAGTTTTGAATAAAAAAAGCCCCCAATAGAGGCTAACGGAACAAACACGTCGTTCCAATAAACAAAAGAACCCCAACCTTTTCAGGTTGGGGTTCCATAAAGAAACCTGCCTGCCGGAAGGCAGGGGCGACGAACCGAGCCGCTAGGCGAACACGTCGTTCCAATAAACAAAAGAACCCCAACCTTTTTAGGTTGGGGTTCCATAAAGAAACCTGCCTGCCGGCAGGCAGGGGCGACGAACCGAGCCGCTAGGCAAA
>JBIILD010000117.1:0-4102 GCA_044232845.1 Flavobacterium sp. | reverse complement strand
TTCTTTTATGATTTTTAGCTTCTCTTCTTTGGTGAATTTTCGTTTTTCCATCGTACAAAATTATAGTTTTTGATTTATAATTGTGTCCGATTATTTAAGGGGTCAATACAGTAGTAACACGACCTTTTTTTATATCTTCTAAAGATAAATCTATTGCGGTTTTAGTAACAGTTTTAAAAATACCCAACGAAAGTATGTAAGCAACTGTCTTTTTTGCGATAACGTTACGAGCGTTATAAGATAATGTTATTGTTGCCATAGTAGTAATTTTAATTTTTACATAGATATAAAAAATTTAAAAATCAATGGCCATGAAATGCCCTATATTCATTGAGCGTAACGATACTAACGTAATAGCTCCTTCATTTAAAAAAGCAATTCCGTTTTGAGAAATCAGAACGGGATTTTTGGTTTTCGAAAGTTAAAATCATTAATTTTGAAATCAGATACAAATTCAATAAATGAAACCATCTATCACAATTATTGGCGCAGGAATTTCGGGGTTAACGGCAGCAGTTTATTTGCATCAAAAAGGGCATAAAGTTCAAATTATTGAAGCAAGTGATCGAGCAGGCGGACGAATCAAAACTGATTTAATGGATGGTTTCAGACTCGACAGAGGTTTTCAGGTTCTATTGACTGAATACCCAGAAACTAAAGCGTTGTTAGATTACAAAAAATTAAATTTAAAACGATTTTTGCCCGGCGCAACTGTACTTTATGATGGAGGACAATTCGAAATTGCCGATCCGCTTAGGCGTCCAACGGCTACATTTGCGACGGCATTTGCCCCCGTTGGCTCTTTGAAAGATAAAATAAACACCTTTTTTTTAAAAAATAAATTAGTTAAAATTTCTATTCTTAATATATTCAAACAACCTGAAATTGAAACTATTGCGCAACTTAAAAATTATGGTTTCAGTCTAAAAATGATCAATCGTTTTTACAAACCTTTCTTTTCAGGGATTTTTTTAGAAAATGATTTGAAAACATCCAGCAATATGTTCGATTTTGTAATGAAAATGTTTTCCGAAGGCGATGCTGCTATTCCGGAATTAGGAATGGAGGAAATTCCTAAACAATTGGTAGCAATGTTACCTGAGAATTCGATTAAATATAACACAAAAGTTACCACAATTGAAAACAATAAAATCATTTTCGAAAATGGATCTACTTTAGAAGCAGACAAAATAATCATTGCTACCGAGGCCATCGGACTTGCAAGGGCTTACATTTCGAAAGAAAAACAAAACTTTCATCAAGTGACCAATGTTTATTTTGAAGCTAAAATTGCTCCAACCAAAAAAGCGGTTGTGGTTTTAAATGCGGCCACCAATAAAAAATGGGCAAACAATTTGACTGTACTATCCAATATTTCCAATCAATATGCACCAGAAGGAAAAGTGTTGATTTCCGTTTCCTGTAATGGGATTCCAACTATTGACGATGCCACTTTAGCCGAAAACATGAAAACCGAATTGAAACAATGGTATGGAAATCAAGTAGCGGATTGGAAACTATTGAAAACCTATCGCATCAAATATGCCTTACCCAATCAAGAAAAAGTAGCCAATGAATTGCATGATTCCCAAATTAAAATCAACGACAATTTATTTATTTGCGGGGATCATTTATTGAATGGTTCCATAAACGCCGCAATGAAATCAGGACGACTTGTTGCCGAATTGATTGATGCGCAATCAAAATAATACATGGTGTTCGCTACCCTTTCTTGTTTTTCTCCTCAATCCATCGCGACATGTATTTAGTACTTGTCATGGTGTGATGGTGCAATAGTGCTCCCAAAAAATTGCCCAAACGATGTTGGTTTAAATGAGATTGCACTTTCAAAATATACTTTACAAAATCATCCGCAAACAAAGATTTTAAATACCGTTTTTCTATAATTTTAAAACCGCTTTTTTGGACTTTTTGCCAAAGAATTTTATTTTGATACAACTCTACCGCTTTATTTGCAAAAACTGGAGCTTCGTCGGCAATAAATCCATTCCAAGGTAAATTACCAGACATAGATTCTGCTCCGATAGTTGTTGTTATACTTGGCGTCCCACATTGCATGGCCTCTACTAATTTTCCTTTTATTCCTGCGCCAAAGCGCAAAGGAGCTAAAACAACTTTGGCATTTCGAACCACGTCTTGAGCCTCATTGGCACGACCCATAATATAAAAGCCTTGTTTGGGTTGGTGCAATTGCAATACTTTTTGAGAGGGATAGGCCCCGTAAATTTGCAAAACCGCTTCTGGCATTTGTTTTCTGATGAGTGGCCAAATCGTTTCTTTTAGATACTGAACTGCGTTCCAATTGGGTTCGTGAAGGAAGTTACCAACGAAAACGAAATTCTTCCGGTCTTCAAATAAAGGCAGCTTTTGAATAGTTGAAATGGGAATCGGATCTAACAACAGAGGTAAATAGTACAATAATTTGCTGTCAATTTTAAAAATAGAGTGTAACAATTCCAGTTCATATTCGGCAATTATTAAGGAAATATCACAGCGCAGAATACTTGCAATTTCTCGTTTGGCAGCCTCTTCTTCCAATAAATTATTATTAGTGAATTGTCTGTTTTCTTTGAACGCTTTTTGGCGTGCCAAACGCAGACAATGCAAATCTTCGGTATCCAATACTCGCATGGCCTCGGGACAATTTTCAGCAACGCGCCAGCCAAATTGTTCTTCCATCATAAAACGATCAAACAAGACAATTGAAGGGTTCAACTCCTTTACAAAAACATCAAAACTAGAACAATTTAAAGCAATGGGTTTCTTGGTAACATGGAGCTTTTCAAGGTCAATCATATAATCACTGTCTGAAGCGGAACTGGCAAAAGTAACCTCAAAGCCTTGGTCCTTAAAAATCCGAATCAATTGAACCATCCTTCCTCCAGCGGCAGAAGAATTGGGTTCTGGCCAAACGAATCCGAGGATTAAAACGTGCGGTTTTGTAGTCATCGATAACTTTTTTCAACGCAAATTAAGGCAAATAAAACAGTAAATCAATCCATTTCGCAACAAATAAAAGCCGTATTTTTGTAAAGTATCTTCATAAATAAAAAAAATGTTAGGATTAAAATTAGCCACTGACCCAAAATGGGTAACTATCGTTGAATCGAACATCGAAGAAATCTTGACCGATCATGCCTGGTGCGAGCAAAAAGCAGCGACCAATATAATTACGATAATCACTTATAATTCGGAACACGAAGAATTGGTTACGGATTTGCTAGAAATTGCCAAAGAAGAATTGGAACATTTCCAGATGGTGCACAACATTATTAAAGAACGCGGTTTAAAACTAGGTCGAGAAAGAAAAGACCATTACGTCAACGAACTTTTCAAATTTTTAAAAAAGGACGGCAGCCGAAACGATGCTTTTGTAGATAGATTACTTTTCTCTGCCATGATTGAGGCTAGAAGTTGCGAGCGATTCAAAGTATTGTCCCAAAACATCGAAGACAAAGAATTGGCCGAATTTTACAGGAAATTAATGATTAGCGAAGCGGGGCATTACACTACATTTCTTCGTTTTGCCAGAAAATATTCTGAAAAAGTGGATGTGGACAAACGGTGGCAAGAATGGATTGATTTTGAAGGCGAATTAATTACAAACTACGGAAAAAGCGAAACCGTCCACGGGTAAAATAACTTATTTTTTTAAAATTAAACAAGGAAACGATACAAGTGTAAATACTTGATAGGGTTTCCTTTTTTGAGTTAGTTTGGATTTCGTATTGATCCGATTAAGCTGTATTAACATCCTTTCGCAGAGGACAAAAAAAAGGACAAATTCAAAAAAATTGAATTTGTCCGGGATGGTGGGCGGTATTGATTTAATTTCAAATCACATATTGGATTTTCTTGAATATTTCATTGAGGAGATGCCATAAAAAAACCTCTAAAATTACTTTAGAGGTTTTTGGTACGACAGTGGGCGGTATTGATTTAATTTCAAATCACATATTGGATTTTCTTATATATTTCATTGAGGAGATGTCATAAAAAAACCTCTAAAATTGCTTTAGAGGTTTTTGGTACGACAGTGGGCGGTATTGATTTAATTTCAAATCACATATTGGATTTTCTT
>JBIILD010000116.1:0-4135 GCA_044232845.1 Flavobacterium sp. | reverse complement strand
ACCACCGGTAATTAATATATTTTTCATGTAAATTTTATTGATTTATATTGATTCTATGGAATTATTACTTCCTTTTATATTCATTTTTAAGACACATCCTAAGGATTCCAAAACAAGTACATAATGGGTTTTGCTCACCTCTTGTACAATGGCTTCCTGATTCGAAAAAGGTCCTGAGGCTACTTTTATCCTTTCGCCAACTTGATAGGGAACAACTGAAACATTGGCGCTATTAGGACCGGTCAGCCAACTTTTTATGGTTTCAATTTCTGTTTCTCGGACTATCGCTGGTTTTCCTAACCAAAACAAATACCGAACTACTCCAGAGGATAGAAATATTGAATTCCTGTCGGACTCTGCTAATTGAACAAAAACATAGGAATTAAAAAGCGGTACTTCTACCTTTTTTTTTCTATCGGTCCATTGTCGCACTTGAGTAATTAAAGGACAATAACATTCGATGCCGGCCTGTTTTAGCTGTTCGGCTACTTTTTTCTCCCATTTAGGCTTTGTATAGACTACGTACCAATTCATTATGCTCTTATATTGAAGGTAAGGAAAAACACCCTGATTTTAATTTTATTTATATTTTGCTAGGAACCTATGGCTTGGTACACAAATCCAATGGCTTTCAATTCCGATTCATTGAGTATGTTTCGTCCATCAAAAACAAAAGCTGGTTTTTGCATGGCATCATAAATTTTTTGCCAGTCATACTGAACAAACTCATCCCACTCGGTTAGTACCGCTATGGCATGTGCATTTTTGCAGGTTTCATAGGGATCGTCAAATGAAATAATACTATTGGCATTTTTTTCTGGTGTTCTAGTTTCTAAATAATCCAAGTCACCCAAGATTTTTTTACGGGAAACTTTTGGATCAAAAACAGCAATTTTTGCCTGTTCGTTAATTAAATCGTTGGCAACATAAATCGCAGCAGATTCTCTAGTATCGTTAGTGTCTTTTTTGAAAGCCCAACCCAAGAATGCAATTTTTTTATCGGCAACCGTATTATAAAGGGTTTTTACTATTGTATTAGAAAAACGCTTTTTCTGATAATCGTTCATGATAATTACCTGTTCCCAATAATCAGCCACTTCGTTCAGCCCGTATGATTTAGCAATATAAACCAAGTTTAAGATGTCTTTTTGAAAACAAGAACCACCAAATCCGACAGACGCTTTTAGGAACTTAGAACCTATTCTACTGTCCATCCCGATGGCTTTTGCCACTTCGTTAATGTTGGCACCCGTTTTTTCACAAAGTTCCGACAAGGCATTGATGGAGGATATTCTTTGTGCCAAAAAAGCATTGGCGGTCAATTTTGACAATTCAGACGACCACACATTGGTAGTTACTATTTTTTCAGGATCCACCCAATTGGAATAGACATCCACAAGCGATTGTATGGCTTTTTGCCCTTCTATTGAGGTATCTCCTCCAATTAATATTCTATCCGGACTCAATAAATCTTGTACGGCGGTTCCTTCTGCAAGAAACTCGGGATTGGAAAGAATTTGGAACTGTACCCCTTTTCCTGTATTGTCTAAAATACTTTTTATGGCTTCAGCAGTTCGTACCGGCAAGGTTGATTTCTCAACCACAATTTTATTGTCTTTGGCGATTTTTGCAATTTGTCTGGCACACAATTCGATGTATTTTAAATCGGCTGCCATTCCTTTACCTTTTCCGTAAGTTTTAGTTGGTGTATTTACAGATATAAAAATGATTTGGGCTTCATCGATTGCCTTTTCCACATCGGTTGAAAAAAACAAATTTTTTCCTCTAGTATCAGCTACAATAGCACTTAATCCTGGTTCATAAATAGGAATATTATCAGCGTTTTTATCATTCCAAGCTGCAATTCGTTCTACATTCAAATCAACGACCGTAACTTGAATGTGTGGGCATTTTTGTGCAATTACGGCCATGGTTGGACCTCCTACGTAGCCTGCACCAATGCAACAAATTTTTGTTATTTTCATTTCTATTCTATTTTTAATCCGTATTCTAATTACTACTTTAAATTATCCCAGTACCATTTTACCGATTCTTTTAATCCTTCCTCCATGGAAAACTGTGGGTTATACCCTAACAATGTTTTCGCTTTTTCAATGCTTGCCAAGGAATGAGGAATATCCCCCGCCCTATTGGGACCATATTCCACCACGACATTAGCTATTTTGGGGTCGTATTGAGACAAGAATTTCTTTAAATAATCAACCAAATTATTCAGGGTATTCCTATCGCCACAAGCCGTATTGTAAACTGTATTTATCGCTTCTGAATTAGTTGTGGTTATGGCCAATTCATTCATTTGTATCACATTATCGATATAAGTGAAATCACGGGAATAGTTGCCATCACCATTTATTTTTGGACTTTCCAGTTGCATTAATTGCATCACAAATTTTGGAATCACCGCAGCATACGCTCCGTTTGGATCCTGTTTTCTCCCGAAAACATTAAAATAACGCAGCCCAATGGTTTCTAAACCATACGTACGACTAAAAATTTCCGCATACAACTCGTTTACATATTTCGTTATGGCGTAAGGTGAAAGCGGTTTCCCAATAACCTCCTCTACTTTTGGCAATCCTGCCGAATCTCCATAGGTTGACGAGCTTGCCGCATATACAAATCGTTTTACCTTAGCATCGCGAGAAGCCACGAGCATATTCAAAAAACCCGAAACGTTGACATCATTAGTGGTAATTGGATCATTAAGAGAACGGGGTACAGAACCCAAAGCAGCCTGATGTAAAACATAGTCCACTCCTTGAACGGCATTTTGGCAATCTTCAAGGTTTCGAATGTCGCCTTCAATCAAATGAAAGTTGGTGTCGTTTATAAAAGCCTTCAAATTGTGCTTATGTCCTGTTGCAAAATTATCCAAACAAATCACTTTGTATTCTTTGGCTAAAAAATATTCACAAAGATTTGCCCCAATAAATCCGGCTCCTCCAGTGACTAAAATGGTATATTTGTTTTCTTCTTTCATGAATCTACTCTAAAACCAGTTTTGTTTTTTAAATTTTTTTACGAAATTTAGCCTTTATTTTTTCAAAAAATTTAGCCTTTATTTTTTCAAAAATAGTAGTAGGCTTATCGTCATCATGATATCCGTCAGAATAGGTTTTGTTTCCATAACCATAACCGTAGCCGTAGCCATACCCTGTTCCATACTTAGCCTTATTCTCAAATCCATTCAAAACAATACTAATATTGTTGAGCTCCCCTCGGTTGACCCTAGTATTGAGTGACCTAATCATCTGCTTTTTTGTAAAATTCTGTCGCACGATATATAAAATAACATCACAATACTCGGCTAACTCCAAAGCATCTGACACGATTCCCACAGGAGGGGTATCCAAAATAATATAATCGTATTTTTGCTTTAATTCACTTATTAACTCCTTCATGCCGTCACTCATAATCATTTCAGCAGGATTAGGTGGGATAGGGCCCGAAATAATTACGTCCAGAAAAGGAATATGGGTAGGATTGATGATTTCATCTACACTTTTTTGCTTGATTAGATAATTTACAATTCCCACTTCATTCGTCAAATTAAACTCATCAAAAAGTTTAGGCTTACGTAAATCCAAACCAATAATCACTGTCTTTTTTTCACTTAACGCGAATACAGTGGCAATATTTAAAGAGCAAAACGTTTTTCCTTCCCCACCGACAGAGGAGGTTATCATCAATGTTTTTGCACCATCGACATGTTGTTTTTTGTACAAAAATTGGAGCGAGGATCGAATGGCTCTAAACGATTCTGACAATGCCGATTTTGGTTTATTAAAAACTGCCAAGTCAATTTCATCCATGCTCAGACCAACTACCCCTATCAATGGAATCTGGGTTAATTTACTGATGTCTTCAGCATTTTGTATGGAATTATTGATAAAGAAAATTATAAAAATAATCAACAGTGGAATTAGTAATCCCAAAAACAAAGCCAACACATAATTCACAGAGGTATTGGGACCTATAAGCCCAGCACCAATATCTTTTGCAGGGTCAATAAAATGAATATCCGATAAATTTGCCGCTTTTACAATGTTGGCTTCGCTTCTTTTTTGAAGAAATGTGCTGTAAATATTATCGCTTAAATCATATTTTCTCTTAA
>JBIILD010000031.1:0-14688 GCA_044232845.1 Flavobacterium sp. | reverse complement strand
GATAATAAGGATTTCATTTCAATTTCATCGTGATGCGCTCCAATAGCGTTGCAAACTTCTTCTTTTTCGCCATATTTCTCAGCCCATTGCATTCCTAATAATGCGTGCGGTAAATCACTTTCGGCATCGGGAACTTTACCGATATCATGCAACAATCCGGCTCTTTTGGCTAGTTTTACATTCAAGCCTAATTCAGCTGCCATGATACCACAAAGCTTGGAAACTTCGCGTGAGTGTTGCAATAAATTTTGTCCGTAAGAAGAACGGTATTTCATACGTCCTACTACTTTTATCAATTCTGGATGTAAACCATGAATACCCAAATCAATAACGGTACGTTTACCCACCTCAATAATTTCATCGTCGATTTGTTTCGCAGTTTTAGCTACCACTTCCTCGATACGTGCTGGATGAATTCGTCCGTCTGTCACTAATTTATGGAGGGAAAGACGCGCTATTTCTCTACGAACAGGATCAAAGCAGGAAAGGATAATGGCTTCCGGCGTGTCATCTACGATGATTTCAACTCCCGTTGCAGCCTCTATCGCTCTAATGTTTCGGCCTTCTCGACCGATAATTCTTCCTTTTACATCATCAGATTCGATGTTGAACACCGATACGCAGTTTTCTACCGCTTCTTCTGTGCCCACTCGTTGAATGGTATTAATAATGATTTTTTTGGCCTCTTGTTGTGCGGTTAATTTGGCTTCTTCAATGGTATCTTGGATGAGAGACATCGCTTGTGATTTTGCTTCAGATCGTAAACCTTCAATCAATTGGTTTTTGGCTTCTTCACTAGACAATCCAGAAATGACCTCAAGATGTTGTAATTGACTTTTGTGCATTTTGTCAACTTCAACTTGTTTTTTGTCTAAAGTTTCAATTTTGGCAGTATATTCAAGTGTTTTTGCTTCAAAATCGTCATTTATTTTTTTAGTTTTGGATAGTTCACTCGAAATTTGGGATTCTTTGTCACGAATTCTTTTTTCGACTTCTGCTATCTTTTGGTCACGAGACAAAATAACTTGCTCATGTTCTGATTTCAGTTCGATAAACCTTTCCTTTGCTTGAAGGATTTTATCTTTTTTAATGTTTTCGGCTTCAAGATTGGCGTCTTTCAAAATCGACACCGCTTCTTTCTTTGCGCCTTTGATTAAATTGGAAATATTGCTTTTTTCTATTGTTTTGGCTATGCCAAAACCTCCTGCAAGCCCACCAATTCCTGAAATAATTATTGTTAAAATGTCCATATGTATTAAAATTTATGTATAAAAAAAGCCTACATTAGATTGCTTGAATAAACTCGGATTGACAAGTTTTGAGCGAACTCACTGTTCAAGTTTTCCTGACGAATCAGGACGTACTATAGTAGTGATGACTGGCTCATTCTAATTTTGTTAGTGTTGAGTTTACCAAATAGGAACTAATGTAGGCAGTATCTTAGTTATTGTAAAGAACGTGTTTACTCTTTGAGATATTGATCTAGAGCAGCATTGATTTTTTTAATTCGCTCAATGGTCTCCTCGCCATTTATGGCATTGTCAATTTGTTTTTGTTCGGATTGAGAAGCAAATTGCAGGGCACACATCGCCAATACATCTTGCTTGTCACGAACGGCATAATTTTCTTCAAATTGCTTTATCATCACATCAATTTTCTTTGAAGCGCTTCTGAGCCCTTCTTCCTGAGACAGTTCTACCGTTAACGGATATACCCTGTCTGCTATTGATAGTTTGATTTTAAGCTTTTCGTCCATATCTTTTACTAATCTGATAGCTGGGCTATACAGTAATCAATTTCACGAATTAATGAATTTATTTTAAGCTTTGTTTCTCTTTTATTATCTTCACTGCCCAGTAATCCGTTGGCTATTTTAAGTGTTTCATACTGCAATCGCAACGATTCAATCTCTTTAGACTGACTTTGTATGGTTTGCGCGGCAGTGCTTAAATCCATTTTCAAATCTTGATTGTTTTTCTCTAAACTGTTTATCTTCACAAAAAGTTTCGCGATTTTATTTTCAAGAGTATCAATAATTTCTGCAATTACACTCATAATATATCCTACGTATTACTTAATCTTACAAAGTTAGTATTCCTTTTTAGTATTCCAATATTTTATTTGTTTTTTTACATTAAAATTTGTACTTTACTAAAAAGCAGTGTATTGCATTTATGATTTTTTTAATCATTTTTTTTATCTTAGCCAAAAAAGTATCGAATGAGATTTCACTTATTTATTGCATTATTTAGCGGTTCCCTTTTTGCGCAAACAGAGTATCCCCAAGACTATTTTAGGTCTCCGCTGGATGTTCCTATGCAGTTGTCTGGAAATTTTGGTGAGTTAAGGCCAAATCATTTTCACGCAGGGTTTGATTTAAAAACATTGCAAAGAGAGGGGTTAAATGTTTATGCCGTAGCGGATGGTTATGTGTCCAGAATTAAGATTTCTACTTTTGGAAATGGCAAGGCCATCTACATTACCCATCCTAATGGCTATACTTCGGTATATGGACATTTGCAAAGAGCTGTGGGCCCTATCGATGATTTTATAAAAAAAACGCATTATAAAGAACGCTCTTTTGAAATAGAAATGTATCTGAAACCGGGAGAATTGGTGGTCAATAAAGGACAGATTATAGCACTTTCAGGAAATACAGGTGGTTCTGAAGGACCGCATTTGCATTTTGAATTTCGGGACAACCGCACGGAAAATATTATAAACCCCATGCTTTTTGGGTATGATAAAATGTTGAAGGATACTAAAAAACCCAAACTTTCCAGCCTATATGTGTATCCATTAAATGAGGCAACTACGGTCAATCAATCGAAACGTCCCTTGTTGCTCAACCTGATGTTGCAAAAAGACGAAACCTATTTATCGGATAAAGTGATTACCAACGGAAAAATAGGATTTGGCATTAACACTTTTGATTATGATGATATTTCATTCAGCCAAAACGGCGTGTATCAAGTGCAGGCTTATTATAACGGATTGCCAAACTTTGGCTATCAATTTGACACCTATTCTTTTGACGAAATGCGGTATGTAAATGCGTTTATAGATTATCCAAGATACAAAAAAACCCAACAGAGGATACAAAAATTATTTATGAAATCGCCTTTTAAGCTACGAATAATTAAAACGGATGAGGCCAATGGTGTTATTTCAGTAACCCCAAATTTAACCGCTCTTTACCGAATTGAAGTTTCCGATTTTTACGGCAATAAAACTACCGTTTCTATTCCGATAAAATATGATGAAACACCCTCAATTATTGCCCCAGAACCCGTACTTTCGAAATATTTGGTTAAGGCAAACAACGACTGTAATTTTGCTAAGGATAACATGTCAGTTTTCTTTCCTGCGGGAACTTTTTATGATGATTTTTATTTGAATTTTGACGTGAAAAATGATACTTTATTCCTTCATGATGACACCGTTCCTGCTCACTCCAATTTCACCATTTCTATTGAGGATAACAAACATACCGAAGCCCAAAGGGATAAATTGTTTATTGGTTTGATGGAGAGAATAAAAACAAGTTATGTACCCTCTTTTCAAAAGGATGCTGTTTTTACGGCTAAGGTAAAAACTTTAGGAAAGTATGCCTTGGTCTTGGATACAATAGCCCCAAAAATTAGCCTTGCAAAACCTATTGAAGGAAAATGGCTGACCGACAAAAAGACTCTTCAATTGACCATTAGCGACAGTCTATCAGGAATAAAATCCTATAATGGCTATCTTAACGGAAACTGGATATTATTTGAATATGATTATAAAACCAAAAAAATCACCCATGATTTTAGCGATGACATTGTTGCCGAAGGTGCCAATGAATTAAAAGTGGTTGTTATTGATAATGTTGGAAATTCTACTACCTTTGAAACTCATTTTTTTAGAAGTCAAAAAAAACAAAAATAAATTTACTTGAGCATACATAAAACAATACTAGTTTTCTTTTTTTTCTCCGTAAACAGTGCGATTTTCGCTCAATCGGCCACAGTAAAAGGAGTAATTCTTGATAAAAAAAATCAAGCTGTTGAAAATGTAAATATCTCTTGCTTGGGGGTTGGAGTTCAATCTAATGCCAATGGTTTTTACAGCATAACTGTTCCTGCAAATAGAAAAGTTGGAGTTGTCTTTTCGCATATCTCCTTAAAAAAAGCAACCGTAACACTTACTTTAAAGTCAAATGAGGAATATGAGTTCAACTTGGTTATGAATGACCAAGAGGAGCAAATGGGCGAAATTCTGATTTTGGGAAATAACAAAAAAAGAATTCAGGGAATTACAAGTATTGAACCAGAGCTAATTCGTAGAATTCCTGGGGCAAATGCGGGGGTAGAAAATATTTTAAAATCCTTGCCAGGGGTAAATTCGAATAGCGAATTGAGTACGCAATATGCGGTTCGAGGAGGCAACTATGACGAAAATTTGGTTTATGTAAATGAAATAGAAGTTTACCGTCCTTTTTTGATCCGCTCCGGACAGCAGGAAGGACTGAGTTTTACCAATACAGATTTGGTGCAAAACATTGATTTTTCGGCCGGAGGTTTCCAGGCAAAATTTGGAGACAAGTTGTCCTCTGTATTGGATATTACTTACAGAAAACCGACAAAATTTGGAGCAACTCTCGAAGCGAGTTTTCTAGGAGGGAGTTTAGCAGTTGATGCGGTTTCCAAAAACAGAAAATGGTCAGCAATTACGGGTGTTAGGTATCGAAACAACAGTCTTTTGGTGAAAAGCCAAGAAACAGAAACAAATTATACTCCCACGTTTGTCGATGTTCAAACGAATGTAAATTTCAATGCTTCTGCCAATTGGCAATGGAGTTTTTTGGGGAATATATCCCAAAACAAATACCAATACCAACCCTTAACGCGTCAAACTAATTTTGGCACCATTGATGAACCAAAGGCTTTATTAATCTATTACGAAGGCCAGGAAAAGGACAAATACAATACTTATTTTGGAGCGGTTAAATCTACTTTTGTGGCATCAGATAAAGCTACTTATAAGTTTATCGCTTCGGTTTATCATACTATGGAACAAGAGTATTTTGATATTTTGGCTCAATATCGTTTGGGCGAAGTGGATGCCAATATTGGTTCTGAGACCTTTGGCGATGTAACAATTTCAAAAGGCATTGGCGGCCAACTCAATCATGCCCGAAATGATTTGGATGCGCTAATTGTCAATACGGAGCTAAAAGGATTGTATAATTGGAAAAAAAATCAGTTGGAGTGGGGGGTAAAATACACCAGAGAATCCATCCGCGATAGGGTAGTGGAATGGGAAGTGATTGATTCGGCTGGTTTTTCGATAAATCCTCCGATTAAAATTTTGCTTAAAAGTAATCCCTCTTATACTAAAAACGACCAGCCTTATACTCCTTATTACGGGCCTTTGGTTCCCTATCAAAATGTCAGAGCAACCAATTACGTTACCATTAATCGGTTTTCGGGTTATGCCCAATGGAGCCGAAAAGGGACTTTAGGTACTAACGAAGTATGGTGTAATGCAGGAATTAGAATGCATCAGTGGCAAGTTGAAGCCTATAATACCATTGGCGACAGTCAAATTACAATTAGTCCAAGAGCGCAATTTACCTTAAAACCCAATTGGGAAAAAGATATGTTATTTAGACTTTCAGGCGGATTATACCATCAGCCACCGTTTTATAGGGAGTTGAGAGATGCACAGGCGGCGGTACAACCGAATGTCAAAGCGCAAAAATCCGTTCATGTTGTTTTGAGTAATGATTATAATTTTAAAATGTGGGAACGGCCGTTTAAAATGGTTTCGGAATTGTATTACAAATCACTTACGGACGTTAATCCTTATACTTTAGACAATGTTCGAATACGCTATGCCGCAGCTAATAATGCTAAGGGTTACGCGCAAGGATTCGATTTTCGATTGAATGGTGAATTTGTTCCTGGAACCGAATCTTGGTTTAGTTTTGGCTATTTAAAAACAGAGGAAAACACTGATAACAGAGGATATATTGCCCGGCCAACAGACCAAAGATTGAAATTTGGGCTTTTGTTTCAAGATTTCATGCCTAAAATTCCAACAGTAAAATTATATTTGAATTTGGTATATAATACCGGTTTACCTGGTGGTTCGCCTTCCTATGCCGATCCTTATTTGTACCAAAATAGATTGAGAGATTATCGCCGGGCCGATTTAGGATTTTCTAAAGTAATAATCGACAGCAAAAGTACCGCTACAAAACGGTGGTTAAAGAATATAAAGGAACTAGCCTTGGGATTAGAAATTTTTAATCTTTTTAACAATCAAAATGCGATTACTAATACCTGGGTTCGAGATGTATATTCTAAAAATCAATTCGGCATTCCGAATTATATGACCACAAGAGTTTTTAGCGTCAAGTTGAATGCGAGATGGTAACCTTTATCAAAATATCACTCTCGACACCCGATTGTTTACTTACCAAAATCAAATCCTAATTTTGAAACTAATTTGATAACCCGTTTTTTAAGCCACTACTAATTTAGGAATTTTAAAGGCATCTATTCTTGCTTTATGCGATTCAAGTTGGTTTTGAATCTCGGCGATGCAGTCTTTTAAGGAATGGGAAGCGGTACACATTGTCTTGTCCTAAATTAAAAAAATAAGACCCTGAGAATAAGTTTATCCCAATAAAAAAGGCAAATCCATAACTTTTTTTCAATTTATTGTTTTTTAAATAAGTGTATCTTTGTAAAAAATATTGTTTCTGTTCACAGCAAAAAAATAGTTAACCACAAGAGCATAAAATTGAATAGGGATGAAAAGTCTTAAAGAACGAATACTGGAACTGAAGAAAGAGAAAAATGCGGTAATTTTAGCCCATTATTACCAGGAATCCGATATTCAAGACATAGCCGATTATGTAGGCGATAGCTTGGGACTTTCGCAAGAGGCTATGAAAGTGGATTCTGATATCATCCTTTTTGCTGGTGTGCATTTCATGGCCGAAACGGCAAAAATATTGAATCCAACTAAAAAAGTGATTCTTCCGGATTTGAAAGCGGGTTGTTCGCTTGCGGAATCCTGTCCTCCCGAAGATTTTAAGAAATTTACCGAGGCCCATCCCGATCACATTGTTATCACTTACGTGAATTGTTCTGCTGAGGTGAAAGCCTTGACCGACATTGTGTGTACCTCAGCAAATGCGGTAAAAATCGTAGAATCCATTCCAAAGGAAACGCCTATCATTTTTGCTCCAGACAAAAATTTAGGAAAATATATCATCGAAAAAACAGGACGCGAGATGTTACTTTGGGATGGTTCTTGTGTGGTGCACGAAGCCTTTTCATTGGATAAATTGATTGCGCTTTACAAAGAAAATCCGGATGCTAAAATCATTGCGCACCCGGAATCAGAAACCCATATTCTAAAAACGGCCAATTATATCGGTTCGACCGCAGGAATGATTGAGTTTGTGAAAAAAGATCCAAGCCACAAATTTATTGTTGCCACCGAAGCAGGGATTCTTCATAAAATGAAGCAGGAAGTTCCTGAAAAAATACTAATTCCGGCACCGGCAAAAGAGGACAACACCTGCGCTTGTAGCGAATGTGGCTATATGAAAATGAATACTTTGCAAAAAGTATACGACTGCTTGCTTAATGAAACACCAGAAATAAATGTTCCAGATGACATTATGAAAAAAGCACTGATTCCTATTGAACGTATGCTTGAATTATCAAAATAATGATCCAAACCAATTATTTAATTATAGGTTCCGGTGTGGCAGGATTGACTTTTGCCGTAAAAATTGCGGAACGATTCCCAGATAAAAAAGTTACGATTGTCACCAAGGCAAACGAAAACGAATCCAATACGAGATACGCTCAAGGCGGGATTGCTATCGTTACAGACAAAATCGAAGATTCCTATGAAAAACACATTCAAGACACCTTAATATGCGGCGATGGTTTGTGTGATGCATCCATTGTGGAAATGGTCATCACCGAAGGCCCTAAACGATTAAAAGAGTTGATTGAATGGGGTGCCAAATTTGACAAAAACACCGAAGGAACTTTGGATTTAGGCAAAGAAGGTGGCCATTCCGAAAATAGGGTCGTGCATCATAAGGACCAAACAGGCCAAGAGATTCAACGCGCCATCTTAAGCCAAGTACATCAAAAAGATAATATTACCGTTTTAGATTACCACCTCGCTATTGATTTAATCACGGATAATAACCGCTGTTTGGGCGCATCTGTTTTAGACCAAAAAACAAAAGAAGTCCTCACGTTTCAATCAGAGTTTACCTTGCTTGCCACGGGCGGAATTGGCCATCTTTACGGACATACCACTAATCCCGTGATTGCGACGGGTGACGGAATTGCCATGGCTTATCGAGCTCATGCCATTATCAAGGAAATGGAATTTATTCAATTCCACCCCACGGCTTTATACGATGCTTCGACGGGAACTTCCTTCTTGATTTCAGAAGCGGTTCGTGGTTTTGGCGCTTATTTGCGCACCAAAAACGGCCATCGCTTTATGCTGGATTATGATTCTAGAGGCGATTTGGCTTCTCGTGATATTGTCTCCCAAAGCATCGATTTAGAACGCAAAAAAACTGGGGACGATTGCGTGTATTTGGATTGCACCCATTTGGATTTGGACGGTTTTAAAAAACATTTTCCAATGATTTATGAACGATGCAAAAGCGTTGGAATTGATATTGCGAAAGATTGGATTCCCGTGGTTCCTGCCCAGCATTATCTTTGCGGCGGAATCGTGGTAGACAAGAACGGTAAAACTTCCATAGAGAATTTATTTGCTTGTGGCGAATGTTCCCGAACCGGATTGCACGGCGCCAATCGTTTGGCATCCAATTCCCTGTTGGAAGCCTTAGTCTATTCCGATAAAATATACCATTATTTGGCGGACACTGCTTTAGAAAATAACCAATGCATCGGAACCGTTTCGGATTGGAACGTCACGGAAAAACCCGAAATAAAACCCGATTATGTTGCCAAAACAAAAGCTGAATTACAGCTTTTGATGCGTCAAAATGCTGGAATTGTCCGCAATGACACTGATTTGCTTAAAGCCAAAGAAAAACTTTCTTACTGGAAAAACGAAGTGGGCCAACAGCTAAAAAGCCACAATGTCAATGCCGAATTGTATGAACTGCAAAATATGATCACCATTGGCCTCTTGATTGTGCAACAATCCATCGACAGAAAAGAAAATCGCGGTGGACTGGTTAAAATAAACTAAAGAATTTTATTTTGATCATTTGAAAAACTTTGAGCTGCGATTAAACCTTTTGTGGCTATTTATATCTTACCTATCTAACTTAAAAAAATTTAAAAATGAAAAAATTAATTTTAGCAACCCTACTGGCTGTCAGCGTGTCCACTTTTGCCCAGTGCAACAAAGAAATGGAGAAAAAATGTCACACAGAAAAACATTCCCCTGACGAAAGAAATGAAATCGGTATGGAGAAATTGTCACCCGAACAACGCACTCAACTCATGGTGAAAAAAATGACCTTAGAATTGGACTTGAATGCCAAACAGCAAGAACAAGTGAAACAAATTATGGCGGAACAAATGGTTAAAAGAGAGGCTATGAGGGCGGAACAAATGGCTAAAAAAGAAGAGGATAAAAAACGAACTGCCGACCAAATATTTGTGATGAAAAACAAAATTCTTGATGAACAAATTGCAATGAAAAACAAAATGAAAACTATTTTGTCGCCAGAGCAATTGGATAAATGGAATGCTCTTAAAGAGGACCATAAAGCAAAAATGAAAGAAGGAAGTGAAAAAAAAGAAGGAAAAAAGTGTTGTAAAGAGAAGAAAGAATGTAAGGAAGGAAAAGAAGAAAAAGAGTAATCAAATCCTTTTTGGTATGTAGAATAAAACGAAAAAAGTCACAATTTCAATGTATAGGAATTGTGACTTTTTTTATGAATTCACTTCAAATTAATGTTACCAATCACCCCCAGAACCTCCGCCAGAGAACCCGCCACCACCAAATCCACCGCCGAAACCGCCCCCACCAGAAGAGCCTCCGCCAAATCCGCCAGAAGAACCACGGCCACCAGCCAAACTACTCAGAATAATGACGTCTAACAAACTTGGGCCACCACTGGAATTGCCAGAATTGCCCCCACTGTTTTTGTTTCTAGAAATCAACATCAGTATAATTACAACTATAATTATAATAGGCAAAACAGGGAATTTTTTTTCTTTGGTTTGTTTTCGTTCACCTTTGTATTTGCCTTTAAAAACATCAAAAAGGGCATCGATGCCTTTGTCCAAGCCTCTGTAATAACTCCCGGATTTAAATTCTGGAATAATAATATTTCTGGTGATTTCCCCTCCGATTCCGGCAGTTAACCGGTCTTCAAGTCCATAACCTGCGGATATCCATATTTTTCTTTCGGCTTTTGCCAATAAAATAATAACGCCGTTATCGTTTTTTGCCGTTCCACCTATTCCCCATTTTTGGCCCCATTTTGGAGTAAGAATACCAATATCCTCCCCTTTTAAACTTTCGATGGTAATTACCACGATTTGAGTAGAGGTAGAATCAGAATATCGGATAAGTTTTTCTTCTAATGCTGACTTTTCATCAGCACCCAGAACATTGGCATAGTCATAAACCGAAGTTTGAAATTCTGGTTTTTCAGGAATATCAAATTGGGCAAAAGTGACTTGAGTAAACAAGAAACAAAGGATCAGTTTCAGTAAAGTTGAAGTATATTTTTTTTGTAAAGCCATTATCCTTTCGATATTTCATTAGACAATTCATTCGTATCGCCGTTTTCATAAGGAAAATGATGGCGCAATTGTTCACCGGCTTTTGTAATGCCGTCGATCAGTCCTTGCTTGAAATTACCGATTTTAAATTGAGTTGCCATAATATCTTTCGTACTGTCCCAAAAATCTACCGGAACTACCTCATTAATGCCTTGGTCTCCACAAATAACGAACTTTTTATCAGCTACCGCCAAATAAATTAAAACCCCGTTTTTGAGTTCAGTTGCATCCATTCCTAATTCATGAAAAACTTCCAAAGCCCTATCAAAAGGCACTTTGGAAGTTTTTTTTTCGATGTGAACCCTAATTTCACCAGAAGTTTCTTTTTCAGCCACACGAATAGCTTCAACTATGGCGGATTCTTCTTCTTTGGTTAAAAACTCTTCTGTTTTTGACATTTATTGATGTTTTAAACTCTCCTTTGATTTTGGATATTTAGAATTTTACTTCCACCGGTTTTTCAGCTCCAGCAACCGATTGGAAATAGGCTTTCTCCTTGAAACCAAAGGCTCCTGCAAATAGCGAATTCGGGAAGGTTTTGATGTGGGTGTTGTATGGCATAACCGCTTCGTTAAAACGAGTCCTGGCCGTAAGAATTTGGTTTTCGGTACTGGCTAATTCATCTTGTAATTTCAAGAAGTTCGCATTGGCTTTCAGTTCAGGGTAGCGTTCTACAGACACTAATAATTTAGATAATGAAGAAGACACTCCAGACTGTGCGGAATTAAAAGCTGCCAATTGTTCTGGTGAAATATTTGTTGGATCAACAGTGATAGATGTAGCCTTTGCTCTGGCTTCGATTACGGCAGTCAAGGTACTTTTTTCGAAATCGGCAGCCCCTTTTACGGTATTTACTAGATTTCCGATAAGGTCATTTCTTCTTTGGTAGGATGTTTGTACATCACCCCAAGATTGTTCTACTGCCTGACTCAAAGTCACCCCAGTGTTGTTAATTCCTTTAACCCAGCTGTATATTCCAATAATAAATACAGCTGCAATAATCCAAGGTAAAAATTTTTTAAAATCCATTTTTGTTTAATTTAAAGTTTAGTTTAATTGATTTTTGCAATCGACATTGCAATTTAAAGTTGATTTTTAATATTCGTCAACTGTGTTTTTATGGTTTCGAGTTTGCTGATAATTTCAAATTTATCCAAAGTTTTCTTTTGTCCCTCTTTCAAATGGGTTCTGGCCCCTTCGAGGGTAAAGCCTCTTTCCTTAACCAAATGATAAATAAGTTTTAAGTTTATAACGTCTTCGGGAGTAAACATTCTGTTTCCTTTGGCATTTTTCTTCGGCTTGAGGATGTCAAATTCGCCGTCCCAAAAACGGATGAGCGAAGCATTCACGTCAAATGCCTTGGCGACTTCGCCAATACTATAATACCTTTTGTCGGGTTGTAATTCTATATGCATTAGTCTAAAGATTGGTTTTCTTGATTAGCCAACTGGGAAATGGCAACATACTCCACAGCCGAAATATTTCCGTAATAAAAATTCAGGGGGTTTACAACTTTTCCATTTTTATGCACTTCATAGTGCAAATGGGGCCCTTCGGATCTCCCAGTACTTCCTACAAACCCTATTATATCGCCTCTTTTCACGCGTTGTCCTGCCTTAGATTTGTATTTGCTTAAATGCCCGTAAAGGGTTTCATATCCAAAACCATGTCGGATTACGATGTGATTCCCATAACCGGATACCGTATTGTCAGCTCTTGCGACAACACCATCGCCAGTGGCAAAAATTGGGGTTCCTGTTTTTGCGGTAAAATCCATTCCTTCATGCATTTTTCTGGCCTTTGTAAAAGGATCTGTTCGGTACCCGAAACCTGAAGCGATTCGTTTCAAATTTTCATTCCTCACAGGTTGAATCGCCGGAATCGCAGCCAATAAATTCTTTTTAGCCTTCGCCAATTTCAAAATATAATCCAAGGATTTCGACTGAACAGCCAATTCTTTGCTGATGATATCTACCCTTTTAGTGGTATTCAACACCAACTGCGAATTGTCAAAACCCTCCAATTCCTTATAGCGATTAAAACCGCCAAAAACTGCTTTTCTTTCTTCGTCCGATATCGCCGAAGTGTTAAAATACACGCGATACAAATTATTATCCCTTTCTTTAAGAACATCGATAACATTGTCCACCTGATCCATTTTTTTGTTTAAAATAGCATATTGCAATTTCAAATTCTCAATTTCACGAGCCTGTAATCTATCTTTTGGTGTTTCGAAATAAGGGGTATTCAATAAAACCACAAAAGCCAAAAACCCAAATAGCGCTGACGCCACTAAAAACAAGAGTACAACTGCAAATTTCTTTCTTTTTCGGGTTATTATTTTTCGATAGGCCAGATTTTCGGAATCGTAATAATATTTTACTTTCGCCATATTTTAAAATATCCTATTTTTGCACCTTGTAAAAAGTTAGTCGAACAAATTTAATAAATGTTTTATTTGTTACACCCTTTTTTCAATAATATATTAAAGTTGGTTTTATAATTTGTTTTATTGATAATTTTATAAGCAACAAAAACAGACTAAAAAATCAGCGAATTACCGAATAACCAACAAAAATGAAATCACAAGACATACGCAAACAATTTTTAAAATTTTTTGAAAGCAAAGGGCATTTAATTGTTCCCTCGGCCCCAATAGTCCTCAAAGACGACCCAACCCTGATGTTCAACAACTCGGGAATGGCGCAATTCAAAGAGTATTTCCTTGGGAATGCCACTCCAAAAAGCCCAAGAATTACAGATACGCAAAAATGCCTTCGGGTTTCGGGAAAACACAATGATTTAGAGGATGTGGGTTTCGATACGTATCACCATACCATGTTTGAAATGTTGGGCAATTGGTCTTTTGGTGATCCTGCCCGCTCGGCAGGCGGGTATTTCAAAAAAGAGGCGATTAATTGGGCCTGGGAATTATTAACCGAAGTCTATAAAATTCCAGCAGCCAATCTTTACGTTTCCGTTTTTGAAGGCAATACCGAGGAGAATGTTCCTTTTGATCAAGAAGCTTGGGATATTTGGAAAACACTGATTGATGAAGACCGAATTATCCTTGGAAATAAAAAAGACAACTTCTGGGAGATGGGGGATCAAGGCCCTTGTGGACCGTGTTCCGAAATCCATGTTGACATTCGCTCGGCTGAAGAAAAAGCACTAGTTTCCGGGAAAAGTTTGGTCAACAATGACCATCCGCAAGTAGTTGAAATTTGGAATAATGTTTTCATGGAATTCAATCGAAAAGCCGATGGTTCCTTAGAAAAATTGCCAGCGCGACACGTCGATACCGGAATGGGATTTGAGCGACTTTGTATGGCTTTACAAGGCAAAACTTCCAATTATGATACCGATGTTTTTACGCCACTTATTGAAAAAGTAGAGCAAATTACCGGATTAAAATATACCTCTAACGAAGTTCAAAATAGCAGCGAAGAGCAAAACAAAACTAATATTGCCATTCGTGTTATTGTAGATCACGTTCGCGCCGTAGCATTTGCCATTGCCGATGGACAATTGCCTTCTAACACTGGTGCTGGTTATGTAATTCGCAGAATTTTGCGTCGTGCCATTCGTTATGGATTCACCTTTTTAAATACTAAAGAACCTTTTATTTATCAATTGGTTGAAGTGTTAGCCCATCAAATGGGGGAGTTTTTCCCAGAAATAAAAGCACAGCATCAATTGGTTACCAATGTGATTCGTGAAGAGGAAGCTTCTTTTTTAAGAACCTTAGATCAAGGATTGCAGTTGTTAGACAACGTAATTGCAAAAACAAAAGGGTCGGAAGTTTCAGGTGCAAAAGCATTTGAATTGTATGACACTTTCGGTTTTCCAAAAGATTTAACGGCTTTAATTTTGAAAGAAAAGAACTTGT
>JBIILD010000029.1:0-14820 GCA_044232845.1 Flavobacterium sp. | reverse complement strand
CCAAGCGGCACCTTTCATTATCACACAACCGGAATTTATGCGTAGAATGAAAGAAATGAGCCAATCTGGCGGTGGCGGTATGTTCGGAATGGGAAATATGCCAGAAATGTACAACTTGGTCGTAAACACCAACTCCGATTTGGCTTCCAATATATTAAATACTGAAGATAAATCAGTACAAGAAGGCTTGGTAAAACAAGCATTAGACTTGGCTAAATTATCTCAAAACCTTTTGAAAGGCGAAGAACTTACCGCTTTTGTAAAGAGAAGTTTTGAGATGATAAAATAGGTTAATTGTTTAATCGATTAAACGTTTAACCCAAAAGACCTGCAAGTGAAAATTTGCAGGTTTTTTTATGTAGTAAAAGATTACTTTTGGATAAAAAATAACGAACTTTGAAAAGTTGTATTAATAAAAATCCAAAACAAAAATGACATTAGATATAGAAACCCCTGCTCTTCTATTCTCTGCCAGCTCTCTAATTTTACTGGCATATACGAATCGTTTTTTAACCATCGCCGCTATCATCAGAGGACTAAAAAAAGTCTATAAAGAGAAGGAAAATAGGCTAATTTTATTGGAAATAAAAAACCTGAACTTACGATTAACACTTATACGTACCATGCAATTAGCTGGGGTTTTGAGTTTATTCTTATCTGTTTTTACCATGCTATTACTATTTGTAGACCAACCCATCATTAGCTTATATTTTTTTGGATTTAGTTTGCTTAGTTTAATGATTTCATTAGGCATTTCTTTTTGGGAAATTAGTATTTCTGTCGAGGCACTTCGTTTGCATTTAAGTGATTTAAAAGGAATCAACGATAGCGAATAATTACTTCTTTGTAGGATTACATAAATCGATTAAACCATTTTACAAAATTTAAGTCAAATTCAAATAGTATTATTTAGATTATGGATAAAAAAACCCTTTGGTCATTGCGCCTCGGATATTCGGCAAAACAAGCCAATACAATTAAAAAATATGGCTTAAATAAATTCTTGAAACAATCTTTTGCCACTAAAGTGGATTCTAAAATTCCGGATTTTCTAAATGATAGCCCAAAATCATTTCAAGAATTAAAAGAAATTCGAAAAACTTTAAACACAGCTAATCCCGAAGCCAAAAAGGAAATGCTTAGAAAAGACGTGCAAACTTCTTTTACAATGAAAGCATGGTGGATAAAAAAAATGAACGAAGACGAATTTCCGCTTCGAGAAAAAATGACTTGTTTTTGGCATAATCATTATGTTTCCACCTTCCAGAAAGTGAAAGTCAATTATTGGGTATTTCAACACAATCAAATTTTGAGAGAAAATGCTTTTGGCAATTTCAAAACCTTGACTAAAGAAATCATCAAAACCAATGCGATGGTTCGTTATTTGGATAACATTGACAATCGAAAAGATAAGCTCAACGAAAATTTAAGTCGGGAATTGCTCGAGCTTTTCACTCTTGGCATCGGAAATTATACCGAACAAGACATTAAAAACGGCGCCAAGGGCTTAGCTGGATTGGGAATTGGCGAAGAAAATGCTACTTACAAAAAAAAATTAGAAGATAATGAAAGCTTCGATTATTTCGGAAAAAAAGGTAATTTCAAAGTTGATGAAATGATAGATATCATCTTCGAACAACCCAATATTCCCTATTTGATTACCAGAAAGATATTGAAATGGTTTATTTATGACAATCCAAAGGAAGAGTTGGTCAACTATTACGGTAATTATTTCATGGAAATGAATTTTGAAATCAAACCGCTTTTAACCAAAATTTTCACCGAAGAGTTTGCCAAAAATAATGCGGGCTCTAAAATTAAAAACCCCTTGGAATACAGTTTGCAATTAATGGATGAACTTAATGTTGAAAATCCCAGCTCTATATTAATTTCTTATTTTCTGAGGAATCAAGGAATGGATTTATTCAACCAGCCCAATGTCAAAGGTTGGGATGGCGGCAATTCTTGGCTTACATCACAAATTTTTCTGCAACGAAACAATATTGCCGATTTGCTTTGCAGAGGTAAAAATATAAGCCCAGGAAATAAAGAAATAGAGGAGAATTCAATGATAAAACAAAAACCAAAAAAAGATTTGAACGTTACACTGAACTGGAATAAAGAGGGAAACAACAGGGAGATTATTGACGAATTCTCCAACCGATTATTGTTTCAAACAGACCAAGACAATCAACAAGATTTTGAACAACTTTTAAAATACGATTTTGACAGTAAAACAGCAGGCTCGGAAAATGCTGTTCTGCGCTTGTTTAATTTTATGGTAAAAACCCCTGAATTTCAACTAATATAAGCCGAAAGTCAAATGTCGAAAGTCAAAAGATATTGGACTTCAGACTTCAGACTTTAGACATTAAAACTAATAATATGAACAGAAGAAATTTTTTAGCACTCACAGGAACTTTTACAGGCGGCTCCCTTTTGTTACCTGATTTCCTCTACGCTTTTGGCACCAAAAATAATTTGGTTTTCGGAGAACAATGCGTTGTTTTTGTTCAGCTGAACGGCGGAAATGATGGACTGAACACCTTCATCCCGTTTGAAGACGCACTATATTATAATTTACGTCCTAACATTGCTATTTCAAAAAATGAAGTTCTGAATTCGACCAAAGGAATGGCTTTCCATCCTGCTTTGAAAGGATTGGCAAGCATCCAGCAAAATGGCGATTTATCGGTAATACAAAATGTAGGTTATCCGAATCCGGTGCGTTCCCATTTCAGAAGTCAGGAAATTTGGCAAACGGCACCAACACATCAAGAATATCTGAATGATGGCTGGTTGGGTCGCTATCTTGATCTGCAATGCAAGGGACATCAACCCACAGCTGGAATAAACATTGATAACATTGACAATTTAGCTTTGAAGGGCGAAGAACCCAACTCGATTACTCTAAAAGATCCAAATCAATTTAGATCCAAAAGAAAGTTAGAAAACGAAGGTCAATTATCTGATAATCCCCAATTAGATTTTGTTCGAAAAATAGTCAATTCCGTGGCTGAAGGTTCAGATGATATTCAGAAAGCATTAGCAAAATCAACTCCTTCGGATGTAGTTTATCCTAAAACGGGATTAGCTAAAAATCTCGAATGGATATCGAAATTGATCAAAGGAAACCTGAATTCTAAGGTATATTATACTTCGCTAGGCGGTTTTGATACGCACGACAATCAACAAGCCATTCACAAAAATAAGTTGACAGAACTCAACGATGCGGTTTATAGTTTCTATGAAGATCTTAAAAAATCACAACAATTACAAAATGTTACCATAGTGGTTTTCTCGGAATTTGGTCGTCGCGTAAAAGACAACGGACGAGGAACCGACCACGGAACGGCAGCACCAATGTTTATTATTGGAGGAAATAATCGCGGGAAAATAATTGGCAACAATCCCAACCTTTCAGATTTAGATAATGGCGATTTGAAACACGAAATTGATTTCAGGAGTGTATATGCTTCTCTTTTACAAAATAAGTTGAACTTTGATTCTACTAAAATTGGAATACAAAATAAAGCATTAGAAGGATTATTCTAGAAAAAGTATTACTTAACCCGTTGGGTTTAATTATTTTTCATGGCTAATTGGTAGCAATTTGTCACACTGAGCTTGTCGAAGTGTCCTTTTTTTTAAGTCTTCGACTCCCGAAGTTTCGGGACAGACGGACATTTGAGTTCAAATTGACTATAAATTTTAATCGAAATGAGTCATTATTGACAGATTTCATTAATTGCACCCAACGGGTTTACTTATGTTTTTTCTTTGAACTAAACATTACATTTGCAACTCATCAATAAAAATTAATAATGGGCGTGATTTCTTTAACAGAATGTCTGGGTTATGTTGCCTCAACAGTGATTATGATCTCTTTTTTAATGAAAAACTTGATTGCTTTACGAATCATCAATTCAATTGGGGGGCTTTTGTTTATTGTCTATGGCTTTCTCTTGTCGATGTCAGTGCCAATAATCATTACAAACACCTTTGTAGTAGGAGTTAATATTTATTATTTGGCCAAACACTACCGAAGTAATTAATTAAACACACCTCATTTTTCAGCTAAATATATTATTTAATGGCATCCCTTTTTGCATCAGAACCGACAGTCCTACATTTACCGGACGCAGAGATTATTTATTATCCTCATTTTTTTCATAAAAAAGAGGCTGATCTTGTTTTTGAACAATTAAAAAACGAAATACCTTGGCAACAGGATACTATTCGAATTTATGGTAAAATCCACCTGCAACCGCGATTGACGGCATTATTTGGAGATGAAGGAATTGCATATTCCTATTCGAATATAAAGATGCAACCACATCCTTGGAACCCGCTTTTACAAAAAATAAAATCCACTGTAGAGAGGGTTACTGAAACTAATTTTACGACCGTTTTACTCAATCAGTATCGGGATGGGAAAGACAGTAACGGTTGGCATGCCGATGATGAGAAAGAACTGGGCACAAACCCAATTATTGCGTCTGTTAGTTTTGGTGCCGAACGTACTTTTCAGTTGAAACACAATTCCGATAAAACCCAGAAAAAAAATATAGTTTTAGAACATGGGAGTTTGTTAATAATGAGGGGAACAACGCAGCATTTCTGGAAACACCAAATTCCGAAAACATCAAAAGCAGTTGGTTTGCGAATAAATCTAACATTTCGTGTTATTAAATAAAGTACAACCCCGAAATTAATTAAAATAGTAAAAAAAATCTCTTTTTATAAAAAGTAATTATTTTTTTTATTAATATTGATATAAATTTGAAAACAAATACATTACCCATTAACACCTATATCTGAATTAATTTTCACGGAATGAAAAAAAATAATCGCAAAGAATTGACCTGGGAACAAACAGAAAAACTTGTTACATTTGCCCTAGAGGAAAAAAATCCTTTTGAAATCATTAAAAAAGAATTTGGTTTAGCCGAAAAAGAGGTATTGGAAATCATGAAAAAGAAGATGCCTGCTGAGAAATTTGAAATGTGGAAAAAGAAAGCTTTAGCCAATAAACCAAAGCCAAAACCAACAAAAATTGATGATTTTGACGAAGATTTAGATGGCAAATATTACATCAAAAATAAACTAGACTAATCATAAACTCCTGAATTACGGGAGTTTTTTTTTTATAAAAACGGATACCATTTAAGCCTTACGATTTGCCAAGCACCCAAAAAATTAACAGTAAATAGAAATCTGTCTTTTCAAGTCTCGGCAAAGCATAGTATTCCTCACCATAAAAGAATAATCCTTAAAAATCATTCCAAATGAAAAAAATAATTTTTGCCTTTGCATTCACATCAGTGCTGTGGGGATGTAAAACCGCTACTATCGTCCGAAATACTTCAACAAAAATAGAGATTCAAGTGAGTATGAATCTGGACAAAATAAAGGATGACAAAGTTATGATTACTATAGATGCCCCTATAATTTCAACGGATGAAATCACCTATCACATTCCAAAAATGGTCCCAGGAACCTATTCAGAAGACAACTATGGCAGGTATATCGAGGGTTTAAAAGCGTATGACAATAAAGGAAATTTATTGCCTGTAAAAAAGACAGACGACAATTCATGGACTATTGCGAATGCACAAAAATTAAGAAAAGTGACTTATTTAGTAAACGACACTTTTGATACCGAGAATGGCAAGGGTTTTGGAAAAGGAGACATATTTTCACCTGCCGGTTCTAACATTGAGGCTGGTAAAAATATAATGCTAAATACGCATTGTTTTGTTGGCTATTTCACGAATTATATGTCAACACCGTATAGAGTGAGCATTTCGCATCCCGCTGGGCTTTGGGGAGCAACATCAATGTTGGATCAAGATCCTAGTGCCACAAAGGATGTGTTTGTTACCACACGTTATGCCGAATTGGTTGAAAATCCCATAATGTATGCCAAGCCAGATTATACCAAATTTGTAGTGGATGATATGGAAATTCTAATTGCCATATATTCCCCAAACGGAAAAGTAACGGCAGAAAATATTACAGCCAAAATGAAGACAATGATGACTGCCCAAAAACACTTTTTAGGCAACATCAATACCACCAAAAAATACAGTGTTCTTATTTATTTAACGGATTCACAAAAAAAAGATGCCACTGGATATGGGGCATTAGAACACCCTACGGCAACTACAGTTGTTATGCCAGAAATGATGGGCATGGAACAACTAGCTGAAAATTTAAAAGACATTGTTTCACATGAATTTTTTCATATTGTGACCCCGTTAACCGTGCATTCTCAAGAGATTCAAAATTTTGATTATATCAACCCTAAGATGTCCGAACATTTATGGATGTATGAAGGTGTAACAGAATATTTTGCCAATCTTTTCCAAATCAACCAAGGTTTGATTACCGAAGAAGAGTTTTACAACCGAATAGCAGAAAAGATAGAACGAGCCAAACCCCTCAATGACACCATGCCGTTTACCACTATGAGCGCTAATGTATTAGTACAACCTTACAAAGATCAATATCTAAATGTCTACCAAAAAGGGGCGTTAATAGGAATGTGCTTGGACATTATTATCAGAGAAAACAGTAATGGAAAAAGAGGAATTCTTGACTTAATGCAAAAATTATCAAAAGAGTATGGTGCTTTAAAAGCATTTAATGACCATGAACTTTTTGCGAAAATTACCCAGTTAACTTATCCAGAAGTTGGCGAGTTCTTGAAAACCTATGTTTCAGGATCTACTCCCATTCCTTATACCCAGTTTTTAGAAAAGGTTGGAGTGGGAAAAAAAATAAAAAAAACACCCTCTGATTTTTTCCTGAAAGGAAAATCCCCTTATATAAATGTTGACCGAAAAACCAAAGAAATTATTATTTCACCCTATAATGAATTATCTGAATTTTACACTCATCTTGGCCTCAAAGGAAATGATATATTACTAGCTATAAATGACACCCCCTATACTTTTGACAACATCTTTGATATGATAAGTGCTAGCCAAAAATGGAAAGAAAATGATGCTATCTCAGTCAAAATAAAACGAGAGGGTAAAGAACAAATCCTAAAAGGAACTGTAAAAATTACTTATCAAGAAAAAGAGGGACTTGAAGCAAGCAAAACCGAAAAAGTAACCGTCAGAGAAGCTTGGTTAAAAGGTTAAATTAGAAACATCAAAAAGCCCAATTTAGAAATAGATTGGGTTTGCTTTTTTAACAAAAAACCACCTAACAAAAGTTAGATGGTTTTATTAAAGAGCCGGCGGAGGGACTCGAACCCACGACCTGCTGATTACAAATCAGCTGCTCTAGCCAACTGAGCTACGCTGGCAAATCATTACCATTGCAAATATAAGACTGAATTTTATTTTTCAAAATAAATTCAACTTTTTTTTAATGCAATTATTTACTGTAATCCGTTGATTTTAGCAATCAATTGATTTGCAGTTTGTTCTAATTCAACATTTATTTGTTTGAAATGTACTTTTTTATTTTCTATTTTCTTAGCATTTACTTTTGTAATCAAAGTGTCAAAAGCAGCGATAGCCTCATCAATCAAAGCATTAGTTTCAGTAGTTGGTTTTCCAGAAGTCGAAATTTCAAACAAGTAAACCGCTTCAATAATATCCCCTAAAACGTAGTTGATGTCTTTTTTTAAATTCTTAACGTTTGCCATTTTATTTTTAAATTTTAATTTTCGATTGCAAAAGTACACATAATCTTTCTATTATAGGCTATGATAAATACATTTCTAAAACACAAGCTTTTCCTTAAAGAATGAAAGCCTTCAAGGTAGCAGGAAATAAGATGGCAGCTGCTTTTGCGTACTGAAATTTTATATCTCCAGACTCCAATTCAAAACTACCCTTGATTCTTTACTTTAAAATAGGTCTAAATTGTAAAGGAAATAGAGCTAAACTTATCGTGACACTAATTTCTTAATCATTCCCAGTGCCTTAGGAATATGATTTTTGGCAACTAAGCTATCAAAAACCAATCGAATTATACCCTCTTTGTCTGCCACATAAGTAACTCTTCCAGGAATTAATCCAAACAAATTGGGTTTCACACCAAAAAGAGTCCTAATTTTTTTATCATAGTCTGACAGCAAAATAAAAGGCAAACGGTATTGTTTTGCAAATTTTTCATGCGAGGCAATGCTGTCACTACTGATGCCGATAACTTCAGCCCCCAAATCTTTAAAATCTTCATATTGATCGCGAAAACTGCAGGCTTGCGCTGTACATCCCGGAGTATTGTCTTTGGGATAAAAATAAAAAACGGAAGGTTTTTTACCCACTATTGAAGCACTGTCAAAATTATTTCCATGACTGTCTTTTACTGTAAAATGAGGGATTTTATCTCCTATTTGTAGTGCCATTATTTTCCTTTATAGGTTACAAAATTACGAGGCGTTTCATATAGCACTACCTCTAAATCAAATTCTGATTGAATTCTTTTTCTAATTTTATTCCAAATAACAACCACTATATTTTCGGCGGTGGGATTTAGATTTTCAAATTCAGGAACATCCAAATTCAAGTTTTTGTGATCAAAGGGTCTTTCAACTTCTTCTAAAATCAAATCACTTAATTCCTTAATGTCCATAACATAACCTGTTTCAGGATTGATTTTACCCGTTACACTCACAATTAATTCGTAATTATGTCCATGGAAATTAGGGTTGTTGCATTTCCCGAAAACAGCATCGTTCTGCTCAAACGTCCAATCTTTTCGATACAATCGATGCGCTGCATTAAAGTGTGCTTTTCTGGATATGGTGACTCTCATAGTGATTTTAGATTTCTGATTTCTGATTTTAGATTTTTTTGGATTTCTGCATTCTGCTATCTCAAATCTGCTATCTTAGATTTTATGTTCTTCCAAATAGTGATAAAACTCGTCAAAAATAATCTTGAACCAAACAGTATATATTTCAGGATGCAGTTGCATGTCTTCCCTCACACCTTCAATACACATCCATTTCCAATTTTCAACTTCCTCGGAGTTTATTTTTGGCTCTCCATCATAGGTTCCAATCATGACATGATCGAGTTCATGCTCTGTCAAACCATTATCAAATGGCGCCTTATAGATAAAATGAAACAATTCCTTAAGCCCAGTTTCAAAACCCATTTCTTCAAATAATCTTCTACTTCCGGCTTGAATATTGGTTTCTCCTTCACGCTGGTGACTGCAGCACGTATTGGTCCATAATAGAGGGGAATGGTATTTGTGTTGTGCACGTTGCTGGAGCATAATTTCATTCTTGCTGTTTAACACGAAAACCGAAAACGCCCGATGCAAAACCGCTTTTTCATGGGCTTCTAGTTTAGGCATGAGCCCGATTTGCTCGTCTTTATGGTTTACCAATATTACGTTCTCTTCTTTCATATTTATTTTTAGCTTGTCAAAAATACGAAAAAAGAATGTGAAACCCTGTTTTTTTTGGAATATCAACAATCGTTAAACTTTCCTTAAATGAAACCCTTTTGCAAACTGCACGACAATTTCTAGCGTATTTGGATTGTATATTTACATCATAATATAAACAAGATTGCCATGAAAAACATCCTTAATTATTTAATATTATTGCCTTTATTTGCATTAAATACCTGCGGACAATCGACTAAAAAAACAACATTAACACCAAAATCATCCCCTATGGAAAATACAAGCAGCAAACCCGGAAACCCCTATTATTCAAACACTGACACTACGAAACTTCATGTCACCAATGCCGAATGGAAAAAAGTACTTTCTCCTGACTTGTATGCCGTTTCAAGAAATGCCGACACCGAAAGAGCTTTTACTGGAAAGCTCTGGAATTCTGATACCAAAGGCATTTATTATTGTGCCGCTTGTGGCAATAAACTTTTTAGATCCGATCAGAAATTTGCCAGCAGTTGCGGTTGGCCTAGTTTTTTTGAACAAGAAAACAAAAATAGCGTGGTTTACAAAGAAGACAATTCCTATGGAATGAGGAGAATCGAAGCACTTTGTGGCAGATGTGACGGACATTTAGGCCATCTTTTTGATGATGGACCAAAGCCTACAGGGAAAAGATATTGCATGAATTCAATCGCTTTGGATTTTGTTCCAGACAAAGTGATGACAGCAAACGGAAGCAAAAACTACATCGAAACAATTACTGTTGGCGGTGGCTGTTACTGGTGTGTCGAAGCTGTTTATGAGAAATTAGCAGGTGTAAATTCAGTAGTTTCTGGATTTACTGGAGGAAAAAATGCAAACCCTACTTATGATGAAGTCTGTACCGGCAGAACGGGTCATGCCGAAGTGGTGCAAATTACCTATGACAAAACCTTGACCAACCTAGACGAAATTTTACAAGTTTTTTTTACCGTTCATGACCCGACGACTTTAAATCGTCAAGGTGCCGATGTGGGAACCCAATACCGCTCCGTGATTTTTTATGCTAATGAGGAACAAAAAAAGAAAGCCCAGTTAATTATTGGCCAATTAAATACCGAAAAAGTGTATTCTAGCCCAATTGTAACCACACTTGAACCACTCACCCAATTTTACAAAGCCGAGGAGTATCATCAAAATTATTATGAAAATAATAAAAATCAACCTTATTGCCAAATGGTGATCCAACCCAAGATAGAAAAATTCGAAAAGATATTTAAATCCCGTTTAAAAATAAAATAGATCAATAATTTCCTAAATAAATCACTATAAAAAAGAAACCGATTCTTGTTTTATCCTACTGAAATTAATATATTTACGTTGGAATTCTAAATAAATTATTCACTTCTAAATAATGTAATTATGTGGCACATGTACGAGCATCATTATTGGGGAATGCACTTCTTCTGGTGGTTATTTTGGCTAATTTTAGTACTATGGCTGTTTTCAACACGAAGGAAGAATTTGGGTCAGCAAACAAAAGAAGATAGCCCTTTAGAAATTTTAAAGAAAAGATTTGCTAAAGGCGAGATTACGAAAGAAGAATACGAAGAAATAAAGAATACGCTTGACAAGGATTAATTATTCGAAAAACAATAGACTCCAAAAACCGGAAAGTAATTTTCGGTTTTTTTATACTTTATAATAAGCCGTTGGGTGTAATTATTTTTTACAGCTAATTAGTTGCAATTTGTCACACTGTCCCGATGCTTCGGGAGTCGAAGTGTCATAATTATATGGTCTTCGACTCCCGAAGCATCGGGACAGACTGACATCGTAGCCTGAATTGTTTTCAATTTGAACTTGAAAATTATTTTTTAATCCAATTTAGGAAATTACACTCAACGGGTTAATAGAACCTATTGATCATGAAAACAATCTATTTTTTCAACAAATTAAGAAGTGCCTAAAGGGTATTGCAATTTTAATTTATTTGGTTTATAGTTAAGTATAGGATATTTATTATATTTGGAATGTTAACCAATAGACCAAAAATCCCAAACACAAATTATTAATACTAGCCCTATGAAAATAGCTCTTTTTTCGAATGAATTTCCTCCTAACATCTACGGAGGCGCAGGGGTCCACATCGACTTTTTAAGCCAAGAATTAGCCAAATTAGGTCAGGTTGAAGTACGTTGCTTTGGTGACCAACACGAAGATACACAAACGATGCAGGTACGCGGAGTCAACTCTTCTTTGACCAAAATGGTCGATGATAGTAACCCGCACATCAAAATGTTCCATAACTTGAGTCGGAATGTCGAAATGTCCCAATCCACGATACAAGCTGATATCATTCATTGCCATACCTGGTACACACACCTCGCCGGAATTTTTACTCGAGAACTCCTGCAAGTGCCCTTAATTCTCACCACACACAGCCTAGAAACTCATCGTCCGTGGAAAGTGGAACAACTGGGCAATGGCTATTTCCTTTCACGCTGGATCGAAAACAAAGCTTATAATACCGCCGATGGTATTATTGCCGTGAGCAAACAAATGAAAGAGGATGTCATCGAGGCTTATGGCGTTGCTCGTGAAAAAGTGACCGTGATTCATAACGGAATTGACCCTGAATTTTACCAACCCACATTTGACGAAAAATTGCTTATCGATTTAGGCATTGAACCCAACATTCCTTTTGTGCTTTTCGTGGGGCGTATTACTCGCCAAAAAGGGATTTCAGGACTGATAGAAGCCTCTAAATATTTCAACAAAAACTGTCAAATTGTATTGTGTGCTGGTGCGCCGGATACCAAGGAGATAGCCGAAGAAACCGAATTATTAATCGCCAATTTAAAAAAAGAACGAGAAGGCGTCATCTTGATTTCAGAGATGCTGCCTCGCGAAAAAATAAAAGTATTGTACAGTCATGCTCGCGTGTTTGCCTGCCCTTCCTTATACGAACCATTTGGCATCATCAACCTAGAAGCCATGGCTTGCGAAACTCCCGTCGTAGGCAGTCATGTAGGCGGCATTCCGGAAATTATTGTCGAGGGGGAGACTGGTTATTTAATACCTTTAGAAAGTGTTTCGAGAACCGATTTTAATCCTAAAAATCCAGAAGCGTTCCAAAAAGCATTTGCCGCCAAAATCAACCTACTTTTAAACGATGAAGCACTAGCTAACCAAATGGGAAAAGCCGGTCGAAAACGGGTATTAAAAATTTTCAGTTGGGAATCTATCGCCAAAACCACTTTTGAGTATTACCAAAAAGTAATTGATGAATTTGTAAAGGAAAAGGCTTGATGAGAAAAATAAGCTTCCTGTCGTTAAACCAATATTTAGGACTTTATGGGTTTTTAGAAACCTAAAAATATTATTTTAATAGCTCCCCAATTTTCAACGCGCATTTTTCGCCATCTATCGCCGCAGAAATTATTCCACCAGCATACCCCGCGCCTTCACCACAAGGATACAAACCTTTTATTTGAACATGTTCTAAGGTTTCTGGATTTCTAGGGATGCGAACTGGCGAAGAAGTTCGGGATTCCGGTGCGTGCAGTATCGCTTCATTGGTCAAAAAACCACGCATGGATTTCCCGAATTCCACAAAACCTTCGCGCAATATTTGGGTAAGGAATCCGGGGAAAACCTGCCCCATTTCTTCCGAAGTCGTTCCCGGAACATAGGACGTTTTTGGGATATTGGTAGATATTTTATTTTGGGTAAAATCGACCATTTTTTGGGCTGGTACTTTTTGTGTCTCGCCAGCAAGTTGCCATGCTTTTTGCTCGATACTTTTTTGGAACTCCATTCCTGCCAAGGCACCAAATTTGGCAAAAGGCTTGAAATCTTCCAGTTTTAATTCAATTACAATTCCAGAGTTGGCGGTAGCCTGATCCCGTTTGGAGGGCGACCAACCGTTTGTCACGACCTCGCCGGGACTCGTCGCACAAGGCGCAATCACGCCACCGGGACACATACAAAAAGAATACATTCCCCTTCCTCCTACTTGCTTCACGATAGAATAAGGAGATGGCGGCAAGTGTTCTCCGCGATAATCACAACTGTACTGTATGCTGTCAATCAAAGACTGTGGATGTTCAGCACGAACGCCCAAGGCAAAAGCCTTGGCTTCAATAAAAATTTGTTTTTTATCGAGCAATTCAAAAATGTCTCGGGCAGAATGTCCCGTGGCCAAAATTATTTTGTTAGCCAGAATCGTGTCGCCATTATGGGTAACAATGCCTTGTACTTCATTGTTTTTGATGATAATATCAGTCAATCGGGTATCAAAAAGGACTTGACCTCCCATTTCGATGATTTTCTCTCGGATATCTTGGATAATTTGAGGAAGTTTATTAGTGCCAATATGCGGATGTGCCTCGACCAAAATATCCGGTGACGCTCCATAAGCAACAAACAATTCCAATATTCGGGTTACATCGCCCCGCTTTTTGGAACGGGTATATAATTTACCGTCCGAATAAGTTCCTGCCCCGCCTTCGCCAAAGCAATAATTGGAATCTTCATTTACGATGTGATCTCTGTTAATGGCTTTCAAATCTCGGCGACGACCCCGAACCTCTTTTCCACGCTCAATTACTATTGGCTTCAATCCCAGTTCAATCAATTGCAAGGCAGCAAATAATCCAGCAGGTCCTGCCCCAACAACAATCACCTCTTGAGCATTAGCAACATTTTTGTATTCCGGTAGTTCGATTTTGGATTCTTGAAAAGGTTCGTCAACAAAATAAATCGAAACCTTTAAATTAAATTTTACGGCTTTTTGTCGCGCATCAATCGAGCGTTTCAGAATGGCAATATGTTGGATTTCTTTGGCATCCACCCGAATTGATTTGGAAATATGTTGTTTGAGCAACAATTCGTTTGTGGCTATTTCTGGCGTGACTTGTAAGAGTAATTCTTGAGGCATTGTTGGGATGAAATTTTATGGAAATAATTTATAAATATCTTCGCGTTTGGCAAATCTGGCAAGTTCTATAACTTCTCCATCGAAATAAAATCCTAATCTAAATTTTCCAATTCTGATTCTATAAGCGTTTTGATATCCTTTTAGTTTTTTAACATTGGAAAGCTCGTTTAATGTTTCAGTATTTTTTAGAACAATAATTATACTGAACAAATCCCCTTTCAAACTTTCATCCTTGACTTTTAGTAAATCTTTTGAAAATTGTTTTAAGTATTCGACTTTCATCTACCTAAAATTTTGAAGATTTCCTCTTCACTAACCTTATCATTTCTATCAGCTTCCTGCATCAACATCATTAAGCCAATGTCCTCTTTTTCTTCATCGGATAAATTATTGAATTGACTGTTCTGCTTATTTTTAACATAAGCTTGCACAGCATTTTCTATCAAACCTTTAACACTTGTTTTTTCAAATATTGAAATAACTTTCAATTTGGTTAAAGTAGTTTCGTCAATATCTATTAA
>JBIILD010000115.1:0-4211 GCA_044232845.1 Flavobacterium sp. | reverse complement strand
TTGATAGTTGGGAGTGTATTATTATTAATGATGGTTCTACTGATAATTCTGAAGAAATAGCCAAGGAGTTCCAAAAAAAAGATGCTAGATTCATTTTTTTTTCAAAACCAAATGAAGGCTTATCAGCCACACGAAATTATGGTATAAATCAATCCCAAGGTAAATATATTTTGCCTTTGGATAGCGATGATAAGATAGGCAAAAATTATCTAAAAAAAGCCTTCGAGATATTGGAATCTAATCCTAAAGCAAAATTAGTGTATTGCAAAGCCGAACTTTTTGGTGTGAGGAATGAATTTTGGGATTTATCAAAATATTCCTATCCAGAAATTCTTTTTAATAATTGTATTTTTTGTTCGGCTGTATTCAAAAAATCAGATTATCTAAACACTCAAGGCTATGATTTGAATATGAAATACGGCTATGAAGACTGGGAATTTTGGATTCAGCTATTATCAAAAGAAGATGAAGTAGTTCAAATAGATAGTGTAGAATTTTATTACCGTCAAAAGGAAGAGGAATCTATGATTGATTTTGTAAAAGATGAAAATAAATTTAATCAAACTCTTGACTACATATTTCAAAAACACGAATCAAAATATTATGAATTATTAGGTGTCTCAAAAGATATAAATGGATTTTATTCTTTGTACAACACAAAGAAAAATCTTGAAAAAGTCGAATCCACACTCAACACAATAAAAAAAAATCTTGAAAAAACTGAAGTCTCTTTGAATAATGCAACTAAGAATTTAGAAAAAATAAAATCATCGTTTACTTACAAAACCATTTATAAAATAGAAAGAGAGATTCGACGATTACTACGACTATAATTTACCTATAATGATTTTCACCCTAAAACTGTGATTGAAAATTAGTAATAGTAATAATAAGCGGTAGTAATTTCACGATAATTAAAAGCTCTTTTTAAAGAGCACATAAACTAAGCGTCTAAATCAACTTTAGTACTACTCGCAATTTCTTTATAGGTTCCGTTTTCTAATTTCTCTCTAATGGCCTCAAATGCAACTAAAGTTTCATCAACATCCGATAAAGTATGTGAAGTTGTTGGTATCATTCGCAACAAAATTATGCCTCTTGGAATAACAGGATAAATCACAATAGACAAGAAAATCCCATAATTTTCTCTCAAATCGTTGACCATAACCATCGCTTCGGGAACACTCCCTTGAAGGTAAACAGGAGTGATACACGTATTTGTATCTCCTATATTAAAACCCCTAGATTTCAATCCATTTTGTAAAGCATTCACATTTACCCAAAGTTTATCTTTAATTTCTGATGAATTACGCAACAATTCCAATCGTTTCAACGAACCAATCGTTTGAATCATCGGCAACGCTTTGGCAAACATTTGCGAACGCAAATTGTATTTTAAATAATCTATTATCTCTTTATCAGCGGCCACGAAAGCACCAATATTTGCCATTGATTTGGCAAAAGTCGAAAAATAAACATCAATATCATCTTGTACTCCCTGCTCCTCGCCCGCTCCAGCACCAGTTTTACCAAGGGTCCCAAAACCGTGCGCATCATCTACTAAGAGTCGAAAATTGTACTTTTTCTTCATTTCAACAACCTCTTTCAACTTCCCTTGTTGTCCGCGCATCCCGAAAACACCCTCTGTAATAAAAAGAATTCCTCCACCAGTAGTTTCGGCTAATTTTGTAGCACGTTGCAAGTTTTTGTCCATACTTTCCACATCATTATGACGGTAAGTAAAACGCTTTCCACTATGCAAACGAACGCCGTCAATAATACAAGCGTGCGCATCAACATCATACACAATCACATCATTTCTCGTCACCAAAGCGTCAATAGTTGACATAATTCCTTGGTAACCGAAATTTAATAAATAAGCCGACTCTTTCATAACAAAAGCCGCCAATTCTTCCTCTAATTGTTCGTGGTATTTGGTATGACCACTCATCATACGAGCCCCCATCGGGTAAGCCGCCCCATATTGTATCGCAGCATCAGCGTCAGCTTTACGGACTTCAGGATGATTTGCCAGACCCAGATAATCGTTCAAACTCCAATTCAAAATATCTTTTCCCTGAAACTGCATTCTTGGACCCAATTCCCCTTCCAACTTTGGAAAAACAAAATAACCTTCGGCTTGTGAGGCCCATTTACCCAATGGTCCTTTATTGTTTTGAATTCTTTCGAATAAATCTTTTACCATAATATGAATTACTATTACCTGATTTTAATAGGGTGCAAAAATAATTATTTCTAGCAAGAATTAAGTAGTAAAATAAATATATTTTCTATCTGCAGATTCAACTAGCAAGTGCCATTTCATTTACAACTATAAAAGGCAATTATCACAATAAAACGAATCGTTACAAACCGCTTGAAACTGCCCAAACCAATAAAAATAGGGGATTTTATTTTATTTGTTGCTCAAACTAAGAAAGAAAGTTTAGCCCGTTGTCTTGAAATTATCAGTCAATAAAAAATCCTGAAATTGCAGAATTTAACTTTTAATTCTTATTTTCCAACAACGGCACGAATTTAAAATCTCCAAACTCATGCTTTTCAAACTGGCTTTCATTCTTTCTTATTAATAAAGTCATAATTTGATTTTCCTCGCCGAGAGGAATAACGAGCCTTCCCCCTATTTTAAGCTGCGCCATCAAAGCTTGAGGGATTATTGGCGCACCAGCCGTCACAATAATACCATCAAACGGTGCGTACTCAGGCAGACCCACATAACCATCTCCAGATGATAAATATTTAGGGCGAAAACCTAACTTAGGCAATAAATTATAAGATTTTTTAAATAATTTAATTTGTCTTTCGATGCTATACACTTTTGCTCCTAGCAAACACAAAACTGCAGTTTGATAGCCCGAACCTGTACCTATTTCGAGAATTTTTTGTTCTTTTTTTACTTCTAATAATTGGCTTTGAAAAGCCACAGTAAAAGGTTGCGAAATGGTTTGTCCTTCCCCAATCGGGAATGCTTTATCTTGGTAGGCAAAATCTTCAAAGCCAGAATCCAAAAAAAGATGTCTTTGAATTTTTTTAATGGCTTCTAAAACACCTTTATCGGTAATTCCTTTTTCTTTTAAAAGACTTACTAATTGATTGCGAAGTCCCTGATGTTTGGCGGTATCTTTCAAAATATTGTTTGCTTTATTTTGGTAAAAATAAACTTTATAATTCCAAAAATCAAATAACAAATCCCAAAACTTTAAACTTCAAACTTTATACAATAAACAAATAAATTATACATTTGTTAAAAATACATTTTATGCTAAAAGTTGGCGTTTTAGGTGCAGGGCATCTCGGAAAAATACATTTGCGATTATTACAACAATCCGAAAAATACGAATTGATTGGATTCTATGATGAAAATCATGAAAATGGAGCGAAAGTAGCTAAAGAATTTGGCTACAAACAATTTCATACTATTGCCACTCTTATTCACGCCGTTGATGTTATCGACATTGTCACCCCTACCCTTTCCCATTATAAGTGTGCCAAAGTTTCCATAAAATCCGGCAAACACGTTTTCATTGAAAAACCTATTTCGAATACCGTTACCGAAGCCGAAGAAATTATTGCATTGGCCAAAGAATATAATGTCAAAGGCCAAGTAGGGCATGTTGAAAGATTCAATCCTGCTTTCAAAGCAACCAAGGATATGATTGAAAATCCAATGTTTATTGAAACACATCGATTGGCAGAGTTCAACCCCCGTGGAACCGATGTTCCCGTAGTTCTTGATTTGATGATTCACGATATTGATGCTATTTTAAGCGTAGTGAATTCTAAAGTGAAATTAATTAACGCCAGTGGTGTATCTGTAATTAGCGAGACCCCTGATATTGCGAATGCTAGGATTGAGTTTGAAAACGGATGTGTTGCGAATTTAACCGCTAGTCGAATTTCTATGAAAAATATGCGTAAATCACGTTTTTTCCAGAAAGACGCCTATATATCCATTGACTTTTTGGAGAAAAAATGTGAAGTTGTAAAAATGAAAGATGCTCCAAAAATTCCTGGAGATTTTGATATTATTTTACAAAATGCTGAAGGCGTAAAAAAACAAATCTACTTTTCAAATCCCGATGTTGAACAAAACAATGCTATTTTGGATGAATTAGAATCCTTTGCCGATGCCATTAACAACAATACGATTCCTATTGTAACTTTAGAACAAGCAACTGAAGCATTAAGGG
>JBIILD010000028.1:0-15084 GCA_044232845.1 Flavobacterium sp. | reverse complement strand
ATTTATAAAAGAATGTTCTTTTTATCTTTTGCTGTTAAAAAAATTGTTTTGGAAAACGGTATGAATTCGAACTAAAGTAAAATTTTATTTTGGTAAAGCTGAAATCACAAATAAAGCAAATAACCCAAAACTAAGTACCCGTAAGTGGAGCTCCATTTTTACACTCAAACCATCAAAAAGCCACCCAATATCGCCACCCAAAGTCCATAAAAAAAGCCTCACATTGCTGTAAGGCCTTGATAATCAAAGTGGAGAATATCGGATTCGAACCGACCACCTCTTGCCTGCCAGGCAAGCGCTCTAGCCAAATGAGCTAATCCCCCAATAATTATAAACTGTAATCTTCTATACACTGTCGGGGTGGTCTAGCCATCCTGATGGTTCTAGGGATCTAATCCCCCAATATTTCCGCAAATATACTATATAAATAAGGTTAAATCAAAATTTCAAAAAACAAATCTATGCTATTCGAAAAAAAACGGTCAGATTTCCTTAATATTTTTAACTTTACATCAAAATCTGTGTAATGGTATCACAAAATTCAAGCGGACTGCTCCTCACGACAATCGAAAACAAAATCGCCACACTCGAGTTTGGGCATCCAGCGAGTAATTCTTTTCCGAGTGATTTGCTGAACCGCTTGACCAATGAACTTCAGGTTTTGAGCCTCAATCCTGCCGTCTCAGTGGTTGTTTTAAAAAGCAGTGGAACGGGAGCATTTTGTGCCGGCGCTTCTTTTGACGAACTGCTATCCTTGACCAATTTGGCCGAAGCCACTGAATTTTTCTCTGGATTTGCCAATGTGATAAACGCCATGCGTCAGTGTTCGAAAATTATCATTGGGCGTATCCATGGGAAAGCTGTGGGTGGTGGCGTTGGGATAATTGCAGCCTGTGATTATGTTTTTGCCACTATTGATAGTAGTATTAAACTTTCTGAACTTTCAATTGGTATTGGTCCTTTTGTAATCGAACCTGCCATCACTAGAAAAATAGGAAAATCAGCAATGGCTGAGTTAGCACTAGCATCATACGAATGGAAAGATTCGGAATGGGCAAAAAATAAAGGGCTTTATGCCAAAGTTTTTGCTGGTCAAGTAACTTTAGATAAAGAATTGGCTAGGTTTAGCTCAGAATTAGCTTCCTATAATCCAGAAGCTTTATTAGAAATGAAAATAATACTCTGGGAAGGCACCGAAAACTGGGATACGTTGCTTTATGAAAGAGCAGCCATTTCCGCAAAACTCGTCCTCTCCGATTTTACCAAAAATGCCTTACGCCAAATTAAAAAATAAAATGAGCAAAATCAGAATTACCAAGCAGTTTAGTTTCGAAACCGGTCACGCCTTGTATGGCTATGACGGCAAGTGTAAAAACGTGCATGGCCACAGTTATAAATTGTCGGTTACCGTGATTGGATCACCCATATTAGACCGCAATAACGTAAAATTTGGGATGGTCATTGATTTTACTGATTTGAAAAAAATTGTCAAAGAGGAAATTGTGGATCAGTTTGACCACGCCACGGTTTTCAATGAAACTACCCCCCATATTGAGTTGGCAAAAGAATTAAAATCACGCGGACACCACGTAATTTTAGTCGATTACCAACCCACGAGCGAAAATATGGTTGTCGATTTTTCGAAACGCATCATCAGCCGATTGCCTGAAAATATTGGTCTTTTTTCCTTGAAACTGCAGGAAACGGAATCTTCTTTCGCCGAATGGTTTGCCAGTGACAATTTATAATTCAAAATACCTACTTTAGCTTTATGCAAATCACGCCCCAAAAAAAAATATATTTTGCCTCCGACCAGCATTTTGGTGCGCCAACTCCCGAATTGAGTTTTCCAAGAGAACAAAAATTTGTGGCTTGGCTTGACGAAATCAAACGGGACGCCGATGCTATTTTTCTGTTAGGGGATTTGTTCGACTTTTGGTTCGAATACAAAACCGTGGTACCTAAAGGATTTGTTAGGATTTTAGGAAAACTGGCCGAAATTCGCGACAGTGGCATTCCTATCTATTTCTTTGTGGGCAACCACGATTTGTGGATGAGCGATTATTTCGAAAAAGAATTGAACATCCCGGTCTATCATGATAATCAAGAATATACGTTCAACGGAAAAACATTTTTGATTGGTCATGGTGACGGCAAAGGCCCTGGCGACAAGGGTTACAAACGCATGAAAAAAGTATTTACCCATCCATTTTCAAAATCGGTGTTTCGATGGCTTCATCCAGATATTGGCGTGAAACTGGCGCAATACCTTTCGGTAAAAAACAAACTCATCTCCGGAGCTGATGACGTGAAATTTCTTGGCGAAGAAAACGAATGGCTAGTCCTGTACTCCAAAAGGAAACTGGAAACTAAACACTATAATTATTTTGTTTTCGGTCACCGTCATTTACCCATGAAACTCAACGTTGGAGAAAATTCGGAGTATGTGAATCTTGGCGATTGGATTGACTATTTTACCTATGGTGTTTTTGATGGGGAGACTTTTGAGCTGAAGAAAGTATAATCAATTCAGGCTACAATGTCAGTCTGAGCCTGTCGAAGACTATATAATGAAGACACTTCCTACTCCCGAAGTTTCGGGACAGTGTGACAAATCGCAACTAAATTAGCTTTTAAAAAATAATAATTACATCCAACGGGTCATAATCAAATAAATCTTTACAACATTTTTTATGCCATTCTGCAGAACTATATCCAATCTGTATAGTATTTGTAGGGTTTTTAATTATAGTGTAAGCGCTAATTAAATTTACATTTGTAGTGTACTTCTATTTTATTTCAAAGTGTTAATAGATTTTTTTTTTGAAAGGCGAGTTGGTATATAAAGTTAATTTACTAAGGAATAGTATTGATTTAAAAACATACAAAATGATCCAAAAAAAGTTTTTGAATTGCGTTAAATATTCAATTTTTATCTTTGTTTTTCTTTTTAGTCTTTACGCTCATTGCCAATTAAACAGAACGGTTTTTCATGAAGATTTTGAAAAAACATTACCCAATATTCAAGACATTTGGACACCAACGAATTCTTACAAACTTGACACAGCAAGTTTTTATGAAAAAGGCATGTTTTTTAATAGTACGAATTTAACAACAAATCTAACCTCATCAGCCACTATTCCTCTAACGAATTTACAAGGAACAACTATTGCTCTATCGGCAAGTATAAAAGGGGAAAATTTGATAACAGATGGAAATACAGGAATGGTAATCCAGGTGTTAGCAATATTAACCTCCGGTTCAGTAAAATATTATCGAATTCCTATAAAAACGGGCACTTTTTCTTGGGAACAAGTAGGAAAAACATTCAAGTTAGATGATAATATTCAAAGCTTAAATTTAAATATTGGAATTTATAATGCCACGGGAAAATTTTGGATTGATAACCTCCACATTCAGGTAATTGCCGAACCGATGCCAGCCGCTCGTTCTACTCCAGTTGTGATTAATAAAACTCATACTGGTATGTATAGAGGAATGAATGTTGCCTCTACAAGCGATGATCTAGCCAATATAATAAGTAAAAGCAGTCTAGACGAACTTAGTTATGATTGGAAAGCCAATACGATTCGGGTTATGGTTGGAGGGGAAAAATACTATCCTGACGGTTTACTCAGAACGGATTATGATGCCGTATTGCAAACAGAATTAATACGAATTGACGAACTAGTCAGTTGGTGTACTTTAAATGGCCTTAAAATAAATCTTGGTTTAGCGGGTTTATCTGATGGATTATTCACTAGTCAAGCCGCACAAACTAGACTTATTAACGCTTGGAAATTAATTGCTGAAAGATATAAAAACACTAGTACAGTTTGGGCTTACGACCTAGCCAATGAGCCTGTTGTTAATAAACAATATCCGTATGACTATACTTATCCATTAGATAATACCATCATGATGTGGCCCACATTAGCTGAAACTCTAGTAAATGAAATCAGAGTAATTGATTCAGTAAAATCCATAATTATTGAAAGTTTAAATTATGGTATAAACTTAGATGATATCAAACCTATTGACGCTTCTCTCCCGAATATAATTTATAGTGTACACTTGTATCAACCCGGGCAACTCACTGGACAATTTGGACCTGCAATACCCGTAATTAACTATCCTGGAACCATTGATGGGATTTATTATGACAAGGCCAAATTAAAGGAATTACTTGCGCCACTTAAAGCATACCAAGAAAAATACCGAGTACCTATATATATCGGAGAGTTTAGTTGTGTAAGATGGGCTCCAAGTAATAGTGCTTATAATTATATACGCGATTGTATCGAAATTTTTGAGGAATACAACTGGGATTACGATTATTATTCTTTCCGAACTTGGAATGGCTGGAGTGTCGAACATTCAAGCGGATATTATGACAATGTTTTTCCAACAACTAAAACCGATAGAGAGTTGCTACTACGTTCTTATTTTCAGCAAAATTTAGCCCAAGTCCAATTTTTAGCAAATGAAAATCTTCCCTCAATCTGTTATCCAAATCCAGTTAAAGATGAAATTTGTATCGCTACCGACCATCTTGATTTTAGTACTGCAAGTGTTGCCATTTTTGATGTGCTAGGCAAATTCAAAACACAAAAAACAGTTTTGAATAAAGAAGTAATAAAAATAGACACCTCTAATCTTTCAGAAGGAGTTTACCTATACAGTATCAAAAATGAAATCGGGAAAACAATACTTAATGGCAAGTTCATTAAAAAATGAGAAAAGTAGTTTTGATTGGGTTGGCCATTATGATTTGCAGTATTAATAATGCTGACGGACAGACTCCGCAACAAGACCTGTCTAAAGGAAATTATTTGTTGATGCAAAAACCTTTTCAGATAGAAGCTTGGTCATTTCCTAATTATTTCGTGGCGGGAGCTTGGACAAGTGGATTTAAAGCGGAACATTATATTTCATCAAAATTTACTTCGTTTCTAAACGCGAAGTCATATCCAGGTTTATCTTACACCAGTTTACTTAATTTTCCTGCAGAAGTGAGGGAAATGACTTGGTCTAAACTTATAATTAATGATTTGCCTATCGATGCAACAGAGATAGCTCATATAGATAATTTATATAGATTACAATATGAAGACGATAATTTAGTGCCCTCTAACGTTGATTTAATTAATAGAGCCGATGCCTGGTTTAGTAATAAACGAAGTGATGCAATGTTTAGTAATACTATTTTAAGTGTCGACTTACCTTTTGTTGGTTGGCTTCCAGATCAAGTAGATCCGTTGAAAGCGATGGTAAAACGATTGCAACCAGATTTAATTCTGTTCAATTATTACCCATGGCTTTTTAGTTTTATAGATTATTCAAATACAATCCAAAGACCCTATCTTCATAACTGGTATGGACGTCATATACTCTACAGAAATATGGCATTATCAGTTCGTGATGATGGAAAAGCTATTCCTTTTGGAGCTTTTACACAAACCTATACTTCTATTGCTTATCAAAACTACTCAGCACAAACTATTACCCCATCTGTCTCTCAAATGAGACTTAATTATTTTGGATCGTTGGCTTTTGGGGCTAAAATCTTGTCAGCATTTGTTTATAATGACTATCCCTCTTCTCCACCTCTTTTTCAGAGTATTCTAAATGGACAAACAAATCCTCTATTAATTCAACAAGCAATTATTAACGAACAGATAACTAGATTAGGGCCAGCTTTGTTGCAATTGCAAACAAGTGATGTGAGGTTTATTCCAAGAACTACGAGTGATCCAGGTTGGGCACTTCCACAACTTAAATGGAATAATGCAGGTATAAATAGACCCGACCCGTATTTGGTAGATGTAAGTGCTAGTCGTGGTGAAAATCCACAAAATGGAGATGTACTAGTGGGTTATTTTAAACCCGTTCATAAATCGTTAGATGGTACAAACACAACCAACGAAAACTATTTCATGATAGTTAATGGGCTTTATGGAAATGATAGCGAATCTACAACTCAAAATATCCATTTGAATTTTGATTTCGGAACCACTTCAACCATAAATAGTCTATTACGGCTTAATCGTTTAACAGGAAATATAGAAGTCCTCTCTTTAATAAAAGAAAGCCCCGCAGGTAACAACTATTATTTTGATTTAGTGTTAAATGGAGGTGAAGGGGATTTGTTTAAGTATAATGATGGAGTTCCATTTGTAGGGGTTGCCAATCTATCCGTGTTAAATGAAAATATTTTTGCAGAGAAAGAAATTTTTGTTTATCCAAACCCTGCCACAAACCACATAAATTTGAAAACAGAGCCTAAAGAACTTGGTGATTCTTACACTATTTATGATGAAACTGGGAAATCTGTTCTTTTTGGAAAAATTAAATCGGAGAACACTATAATTGAATTAGGGAATTTATCCAGCGGGGTTTACATACTCAATGTTGGGGGAAATAAAAACCAAACTTTCAAAGTGGTAAAGAAATAAATATCCAGCTTTGCAGGGATTTATTAAAATGCTTTTGACGCGAAATTTACTCTTGATTCTCATGTTCCTCCAAGTCTTTTTGTAAGTCTAGTTTTCTGAATGTTGGTGACTGAATTCCCGTAAAAAGCACGACTAAAAGTGTCATACTTCCTCCAAAAACTACTGCCGTTACCGTCCCCATCAATTTAGCGGTTAAGCCACTTTCGAAAGCACCTAACTCATTCGAAGATCCCACAAATATGGAGTTTACTGCTGCAACTCGCCCTCGCATGGCATCTGGTGTTTTCAATTGCAGAATCGTTTGACGGATGACCACCGAAAGTCCGTCGGCCACACCGCTCAAAAATAAAGCGAGTACCGAAATCCAAAACACGGTGGATATTCCAAAAACGATGATGCAAATTCCAAAGGCAAAAATGGCGGTCAAAAGCTTTAGGCCTGCATTTTTATATAAAGAAACGTGTACCGAAATAAACATCGTTAACAAAGACCCGACCGCTGGGGCCGCCCTTAAAAAACCAAAACCTTCGGGACCTACCTTTAAAATATCCTGGGCGAATATAGGTAAAAGCGCCACCGCCCCTCCAAAAAGAACGGCAACCATATCAAGCGACAAAGCCCCTAAAATGATTTTATTGTCGTAAACAAATTTAACGCCCTCCTTCAAACTCTCTATCATGGGTTCCCCGATTTTAGGATTTAAAATGGGCTTGGTTTCTATTTGGGTCAAAACGATTAGCGACAAAAGCGAACACACCACCACAAAAGCCATTGACCAGTGAATTCCTATCCAAGTGATAGAAAAACCGGCTAATGCAGGTCCTACAACAGCCGCCGTTTGCCAAACTGAACTGCTCCAGGTGGAGGCGTTGGGATATACTTTTTTAGGGACAATTAGGGACAGCAGCGAAAATATGGTTGGCCCCAGAAAGGCACGTACCAATCCGCCCAAAAAGACTAAAAAGTAAATCCCATATAAAATAGTGTTGATTGAAAGGCCGGATGTAATTCTGGGCCAAATCAATAAAAACAGGCCGAGACTGATGGCTGAAAAAGCCAAAATACAGTTGAAAAGCATGCCTTTTTTTTCGTTTTGGTCCACAATATGTCCCGCGAATAAGGCCATTCCAATAGCTGGAATGACTTCCATTAATCCGATAATACCCAGTGAAATTGGGTTTTTCGTCATGCTGTAGACAACCCATTCAATTACGATAAATTGCATCGACCAAGCAAAAACCATAGAAAAACGCAACACTAAAAACATGTTGAATTCTTTATAACGCAAGGCGGCGTAAGGGTCCTTTATTTTCATTTATTAGGGCTTAATATCTTTCAATCGCAATTGAACTGAAGTGTTCCCATTCCATTCGTTTTCATCAATACAATAGACCGCTTCAACCGATTTTTTTTCAGTTGTCAATTCTATTTTATTGCCCAGCCCAAAACCAATAGCGGCCATCCCTTCGGAGTTGTTTTGTCGCACAAAAAGTTTTAGATGTTCTTCATCGGCGCCTAATCTTTGCGCATAACCGGAGTCTTTCACGTTTTTGGTCAAGAAAACGGGTGTCATGTTTTGGGGCCCAAAGGGTTCGAATTGTTGGAGAATCCTGACTAGTTTTGGAGTGATGTCAGAGAAATTTATTTCCGCATCAATGGAAATTTCGGGAGTTAAGGAATCGGGGTGAATGGTTTCTTTGACCACATTTTCGAAGGTATCCTTGAATGTTTGGTAATTCTCTTTCAATAAAGTCATTCCGGCGGCATACTTATGTCCGCCAAACTGCTCGAGATGTTCCGAACAAGCTTCTAAAGCATTATACACGTCAAACCCAATGACAGAGCGAGCCGAAGCGGCATATTTATCGCCACTTCTGGTAAAAACCAAGGTGGGGCGATAATACGTTTCTATCAATCTCGAGGCCACAATGCCAATCACGCCTTTGTGCCAATTTTCTTGAAAAACCACCGTTGTAAATCGCTCTTTTTCTAGATTTTCTTCAATTTGAAGCAGTGCTTCTTTGGTGATTTGTTTATCCAAATCTTTTCTCTCGGAATTGTACGCCTCAATTTCTGAGGCAAATTGTTGCGCTTGCTCAAAATTAAATTCGCTTAGCAATTCCACCGCGTGATTGCCGTGTTTGATTCGTCCCGCCGCATTAATTCGTGGGGCTATGATAAAAACAACATCGGTGATGTCTAAAGTTTTCTTTTTTATTTGATGAACCAAAGCTTTTATTCCGGGCCTTGGATCGGAGTTGATGACCTGCAAACCAAAATAAGCCAAAATCCTATTTTCGCCCGTCATCGGGACAATGTCGGCGGCAATTGCCGTTGCAACCAAATCTAAATAAGAAGTCAAGTCTTCGATGGTTTGATTTCGGTTTTCACCCAAGGCCTGAATCAATTTAAAACCAATACCGCAACCACACAATTCGTCATAGGGATAGCTGCAATCGTCCCGTTTTGGGTCCAAAACAGCCATAGCTTCTGGCAAAACGGCTCCCGGTCGGTGGTGATCACAAATAATAAAATCGATGTTTCGCTCTTTGGCGTAAGCCACGTGATCGATGGATTTTATGCCACAATCCAATGCAATTATCAGCGAAAAACCATTATCATCAGCAAAGTCAATTCCTTTGAAAGAAATGCCATACCCTTCATCATATCGGTCTGGAATATAAGTTGCAACATTTGGATAATAGGTTTTTAAATAAGAGGCAACTAATGAAACTGCGGTGGTCCCATCGACATCATAATCGCCAAAAATGAGAATATTTTCGTTGTTTTTAATTGCCAATTCGATGCGTTCGACGGCTTTATCCATATCTTTCATCAAGAACGGATTATGTAAGTCGGCTAAAGTGGGTCGGAAAAACTGACGCGCTTCTTCGAAAGTTTCGATGCCGCGTTGTACCAAAAGCGTTGCCACAAATTCCGACACGTTCAAAGCTTCCGCAAGTTTTTTTACCTTTTCTTCCGAAGGTTTTGGTTTAATGGTCCAGCGCATAAATAATTACGAATTGAGAATTACGAATTCTGATTTTGTGTTATTAAACAAATTTAGTTTAAAATACGTTCAAAATGGACACCCATTACGATATAATATCTTACTGACTTAAAACCATAAAATTTATTTTAAAATATTTGGGAAAGCTTCAAAAATAAAGGCCAAAAATAGTAGTACTTTTGATTTCTATTTCATTTTAAAATAAGCAAAATGCAACTCCAAGGACAAATCGTTGACATTCGAAACCAAAGAATTTACGCTGGGAAAATTACTGTAGAAAACGGGAAAATCATTTCTATAATCGAGAAAAATCATGACATAAAAAGTTTTATTCTTCCAGGATTTATAGATGCTCATATTCATATTGAAAGTTCGATGCTTGTTCCATCGGAGTTTGCAAAAATTGCCTTGCTTCACGGAACAGTTGCCACGATTTCTGATCCGCATGAAATTGCCAATGTTTTGGGCTCGGAAGGTGTTTATTTTATGATTGAAAACAGTAAAAAAGTGCCCTTAAAATTTCATTTTGGAGCTCCTTCTTGTGTTCCTGCCACAACTTTCGAAAGTGCTGGGGCCATCATCGATTCGGACGGAATCAAGGAATTATTAGCTTCGCCGGATATTTATTATTTAGCCGAAATGATGAATTATCCCGGGGTTCTATTGGACGATGAAGCTGTTTTAAAGAAGATTCATTGGGCAAAACAGTTTGACAAACCTATTGATGGTCACGCACCAGGATTACGTGGCGATCAGCTTCGAAAATATATTTCGGCAGGGATTTCTACTGATCACGAATGCTTCACTTTTGAAGAAGCCGAAGAAAAATTATCGCTCGGAATGAAAGTGCTTATTCGCGAAGGAAGTGCCGCCAAAAATTTTGACGCATTAATCGGTTTGTTACCTGATCATTTCGAAAATATGATGTTTTGCTCGGACGATAAACATCCGGACGATTTGATTGTGGGGCATATTAATTTGCTTTGTGCTCGGGCTGTCGCCAAAGGGATTGACATTTTCAAAATCTTACAGGCGGCTTGCGTGAATCCTGTAAATCATTACAATATGAATGTGGGATTACTCAAAGAAAACGATGCTGCCGACTTTATTGTAGTTGAAGATTTAGTAAATTTCAAAGTACAACAAACGTATATCAACGGTGAATTAGTTGCTGAAAATGGGGTATCCTTTGTGGCACCTATTCGGTTTGAAACCCCGAATAATTTTGATATTTCTTCTAAAGCCGTCCATGATTTTGAGGTTTCGGGTTCTGGCTCAAAAATTAGGGTAATCGAAGCCTTGGAAGGACAATTAATCACCAATGAAATCCATCATAAACCCAAAATTGTTGAAGGAAAAATCGTTTCGGATACGGAAAATGACATTCTGAAAATGGCTGTTGTTAATCGGTATCAAAATGAGAAACCAGCGATTGCCTTCATTAAGAATTTTGGATTAAAAAAAGGAGCGATCGCCAGTTCTGTGGCACATGATTGTCATAATATTGTTGTTGTGGGAACTTCGGATACGGAAATTTGCAATGCTGTGAATCTTATAATAGAAAGCCGTGGCGGAGTTTGTGCGGTAAATGGTGCAGAAAAAAAATTGTTAGCTTTGCCTGTTGCCGGAATTATGAGCGACAAAAACGGTTGGGAAACTGGAAAATTATATCAAGAAATTGATGCAATGGCAAAAGAATTGGGAAGCAATTTAAAAGCGCCTTTCATGACGCTTTCGTTTATGGCATTACTCGTAATCCCCGATTTGAAATTATCCGACAAAGGATTGTTTAGCGGAAATACTTTTTCGTTCGTAGACTTAGAAGTGGAATAATAATTTATAGTGCCCCAAAACTTAAACGCCTTATCTGGAAAATTATTTTAAGATGTGTAAGGCATTAAGAAGAGTATTAAAATGCGATTACTTTCGGTTGTCTATGGATAAAAATTATGATTTTAAAGTCAAAGCTTCTCCTTTAAATTGAATTCCGTCCCATCCCGTTTTCATGAAATTACGAATATTTTGATGATTTGTTCCCACTGGATCGCCTAAAACTTCCTCATAATAATACCCCCCAAAACAAGCTAAGGTTTCAGGTTGAGATAAGTTTTGCAATTTAGCAAAAGCAAATAATTTACAGGAACCCGAATTTTCTCCAGCGGCATTGTGTTGTGTCCCATTATCGAAAGTCGTTGGCGAAAAATCGTAATTTTCCTCAATTACAGCGATGGTTTCAGGAAAAGTAATCGTGTTTGGGGTTTGCTTTAGTTTTTCTAAAAAAGAGGCTATTGTCATCAATTAAATTATAAATCGGTTTGTTTTTTGTTCTCTTTGGTTGGTGTTTTCCCTCCAATCACCACCACAATTTCTCCTTTTGGGGGTTTGCTTTCGAAATGCGTCAACACTTCGCGTGCCGTACCTCGAACATTTTCTTCATGGAGTTTTGATAATTCTCGGGAAACGCAAATTTGTCGGTCTTCGCCAAAAAAGGTAATGAATTCGGCTAAAGTTTTTACTAATTTATGGGGTGAAACATACAAAATCATGGTTCTAGTTTCTTCGGCAAGAGCTAAATATCGGGTTTGACGTCCCTTTTTGTCGGGCAAAAATCCTTCAAAAACGAATTTGTCGTTAGGCAGCCCGCTATTGACCAAAGCGGGTACAAAAGCCGTTGCCCCTGGCAAACATTCAACGGGAATTCCGTTTTCGATACAGGCACGGGTAAGCAAAAATCCTGGATCAGAAATGGCTGGTGTCCCTGCGTCGGATATCAAAGCGATGGTTTCCCCGGATTTCAAACGCCCAATTAAATTTGCAACTGTTTTGTGTTCGTTATGCATGTGATGGCTGTGCATGTGCGTGCCAATCTCGAAATGTTTTAGTAGTTTCCCGCTGGTGCGAGTGTCTTCAGCCAAAATTAAATCGACTTCTTTAAGAATCCGAATCGCCCGTATAGTCATGTCTTCGAGATTGCCTATCGGGGTTGGGACAATAAATAACTTACCCATTTAATCGAATTTTTTCTCTATGATTTCGATAAAACGTTGTGAATAATCTTCCTTCCCTTTCCAACTATTGTAATCGGGTTTTACCATATCTTCAATAAAATTTTGTGCTTCCTCAAAACTATCGTAGGTGATCAACTGATTTAATACGCGATTATAATCTTCATCACTGTTGCCAAATAGGTGCTTCACAAAACCAATTCGGTCATTTAAATCTATCTTTATCCCCTTTGAAAGTGTTTCATTTAGCGAAACTGTTTTGGGTTCAATTTCGGCTGAATTTTTTTCAGCTTCTGATTCCAAATTAATGGTGGATTCTGTTTCTAATCCAATTGAAGTCGGAATGCTTTCAATCGGGTCTACTTTAACAAAAAGAGTTTCGTCATAATTTACGCCTAATAAATCGTCAAAGGATATTTGAATGGCCTCTTGCTTCTTTTTAGGTTCTTCATCGTATTCAACATCTAATTCAAAAGCAGGTTGGAACCCAAAATCAATCGACACTTCTGATTCTTCAGATTCATCAAAAGTTAATTCTTCTTCCTCAAAATCAATTTCGGAAACTTCTTCTGCCACTTCCATGATTTCTTCTTCAGCTATTTCCTCTTCAATACGCTCCGAAACTACAATTTCTTCTTTGGTATTGTTGATATTGAAATCAGGCAGAATAGTATCTTCAAAAAAAGTTGTTATTTTTTCTACAATTTCCGCTTGACCAATAGTTGGCTTTGCTCCCTCAAAATGTTCCTCGACAAATCGTAAAATCGCTAGTTTTTCATATAGTTTCTGAGCCTCAAGATATAATTGATTGACATCAGATTTATTTTTCATTTGCAGTACTTTATGCGCAATGCTTATCAAGTCGGCTTCTAGTTTTTTCTTCATAACTTTTGAATTTTTAGGGAATACGTTGCATTTTTATGTTTTAATAAATAGCTACTTTATTTTTATTTAACTTGGAGAAGAAATAATCATTACTCCCAATATTATTTTGCAAATAAGTGATCTCGAATCTTCAGATTGATAAAAATTCTCTATTTTTGAAACGATGTAAAAGTATAAAATTTTTATGTCGGTTTGTTTGCTCACAAAGTAATAAAAACTAATCCTTTTTAAAGGCAGAAAAGTACAAAATGTTTCTCGAAAACACAGTAAATCATAAAGAACAATTTGGTTGGATCGAAGTTATTTGCGGTTCGATGTTCTCGGGAAAAACCGAGGAGCTTATCCGCAGGCTAAAAAGAGCACAATTTGCCAAACAAAAAGTAGAAATTTTTAAGCCTAGTATTGACACGCGGTACCGCGGTGAAATGGTAGTGTCGCATGATGCCAACGAAATTCGCTCTACACCGGTTCCAGCAGCAGCAAACATTGCCATTCTAGCCCAAGGTTGCGATGTGGTAGGTATTGACGAAGCCCAGTTTTTTGATGATGAAATCGTAAAAATTTGCAATGATTTGGCCAACCAAGGCATCCGTGTCATTGTTGCTGGATTGGATATGGATTTCAAAGGAAATCCTTTTGGCCCCATGCCAGCCCTTATGGCCACTGCTGAGTACGTGACCAAAGTTCACGCCGTTTGCACCCGAACCGGAAATTTGGCTAATTACAGTTTTAGAAAAAACGACAATGATAAATTAGTTATGCTTGGTGAGATTGAAGAATATGAACCTCTTAGCCGAGCGGCCTATTATGATGCGATGAAAAAAGGGGAGGAGAAAAATAAAATTAAAAAAGAAAAGTAAGCTTTTTTGAGGCATTTTTAGCAAAAAGAGTATTATATTTTTGTGTGGTTTTATTCTTCAATAAAATTCTAAAATAAGCACCATTCCTTTTCGATTTATTTAAATTTAATGTAAAATTAATTACTATGGACTTACAAACTAGAAAAATAGCATTTGTTCAAGAATTTCTTTCTATCGAAAATGAAGAAGCCATTTCACGTTTAGAAAATTTTCTAAAAAAAGAAAAGAAAAAGAATTTTGACAAAGAACTTCGACCAATGACAATGGAAGAGTTTAATAGTAGAATAGACCAATCTATGGAAGATTCAAAAAACGGAAGGCTAACAGAATCAAAAAATTTATTAAAAGAAATTGGAAAATGGGATTAATTATTTATTAGAAAAACCTAATCGAATCTTTTAATTTTCTATTTTTAAATCTTCTCCAAAATGAATTTATCCATCCAAAGCATTGAAAAAATTCTTCGAGTCCAAAGTACTGGAGCGTTTTTCAATGGAAAAATAGACAACATCTCCATCGATAGTCGTTCTTTGCAAAACAATACAAACACTTTGTTTTTTGCATTAGTTGGACCCAATAATGATGCCCACATTTATGTTTCATCTTTAATCGAAAAAGGGGTAAGCCTTTTTGTTGTCTCCCGAATTCCGGACGGATTGTCAAGCAAAGCTACTTTTTTGGTTGTTGAAAATACCTTGAATGCCTTACAAGAATTTGCTGCTCATCACCGGAGTCAATTTACATTTCCTGTCATCGGATTGACAGGTAGTAACGGAAAAACTATTGTAAAAGAATGGCTCAATTTTCTTTTAAGTCCAGATTATAATATCATTCGAAGTCCTAAAAGCTACAATTCACAAGTTGGTGTG
>JBIILD010000027.1:0-15149 GCA_044232845.1 Flavobacterium sp. | reverse complement strand
AAGGTTCTGGCTTCACTTAAATTATTGTCTTTGAAAAGGCTGTTCAAATACACTTCAATCAGACTTAAGGTATAGATTACAGAATGGGCAAAATCAGGGTTAAAAATAACCTGTTGCACTACCTTTCGGTTGTGTGGGATATTGCTATAACTTTTAAGATACAATTCATAACCCGAAAGAGATAGCAATAAACGTCTCCAATACAGTAAATCCTCCGCCCCTTCAAGATTATAGTGAATAGGGGCAAAGTAGGCTTGCGTCAAAGAAATAGTTTGGAGGCACCTTTCGATATGCTTGCCAATACTTGAAAAACACCAGCCCAATCCTCTTGGCATCGTAACCTGAAGTATTCCATTGTAGAGCAAAAAATCCTTATTGAGTTTGGTTACAATATTTAATGCCTCGGAGGTTTCCAGTTTTTTGGGTAAATCAGGAGCGTTCATAAAGTGATACAAAGAGTTGATGTGTTCCCAAAGTTCTTTGGTGATTTTATCCTGTGAACCTCTTGCATTTTCTCGTGCTTTGATCACTAGGTTTTTTACTGAGTTATTGTTTTGATTGTCGCAAACTAAGTGTTTTAGCACAAAGTTGGTATCAAATTGGGCCTCGCTGATTTGCTTTTCGGACAAATTGGTGTAATATTCCAACAAAGGTTTGTATCCTTGAGAGTCATCGAGTTCCTTGTCAAAAGACAAGATATAAAAAGTGTTTAGAGTAAGCAACATTCCATCTGTTCTTTCCATGTATCGGTTGAGCCAGAACATTCCATCTGCCACCCGGCTGAGCATATTTACTTTCATTTTATTTGTCATTGCGAGGAACAAAGCAATCTGACCCTCTTGTTAATGTAGACTTTCACGCATCAGCCTTACTTTAGACGGAACCATCTCAATATTGTTATAAAAGCCATATTTTGCGATTGACCCTTAAACCGATTTTTCCAATTAATTTCCGCCCAGTAGTCTAAAAATTCTTTATCCAAAATAAATCTAATATTTTATTTAACTGATCTCCAAAAGTGCACTTTGGATTAATTTAGTTTCTTTATTTTACAATCCAAGTATCTTTACTTCCACCGCCTTGCGAGGAATTAACTACTAGCGAACCTTCCGTTAGAGCCACCCTAGTAAGCCCGCCGGGAACTATTTGCACTCCGTTGGGTCCACACAATGCATAAGGTCTTAAATCGACGTGACGCAATTTTAGCTCGCCATCTATCAAACAAGGAACGGTGCTCAATTGGATAATGGGTTGCGCAATAAAATTTCGTGGATTATCAAGAATGGCGATTTTGGCATTTTCCAATTCTTGTTCGGAAGCCTTGTTTCCCATAATCATTCCGTAGCCACCACTTTGATTGGTTTCCTTAATGACCATGTTTCCCATATCGGCAAAGACCAATTCGCGTTCCTCTTTATTCTCCATTTGATAGGTGGGGACATTTTTAAGTATGGGCTCTTCGTTGAGGTAATATTTTATCATATCAGGCACATAGGCATAGACTGCTTTGTCATCGGCGACGCCATTTCCCACGGCATTCACTAATGCCACATTTCCCATCTTGTATGCACTTATCAGTCCGGGTACCCCTAGTGCGCTGTCTGGTTTAAAGACCAAAGGGTCCAGGTATTCATCATCTAAACGTCTGTAAATCACATCCACTTGATGAAGACCTGAAGTGGTTTTCATGTATACTTTGCAATTGTTGACGACCAAATCTCTTCCTTCTACTAGTGGGATTCCCATTTGTCTGGCCAAGAACGTATGTTCATAATAGGCAGAATTGTAAATCCCGGGGGTTAGCAACACGACATTCGGGTTGGAGATGTTTCTTGGAGACAGTGAAACCAATATATTGTGAAAAATCATGGGGTAATTTGCCACCATGCTTACATCATTGGAAGTAAACATTTCCGGAAAAATCCTTTTGGTGATTTCGCGGTTTTCCAGCATATAACTTACGCCACTGGGACACCTTAGATTGTCTTCTAATACATAAAACTCGCCTTTTGCACCCCGAATCAAGTCTATTCCCGCAATGTGAATGTGGATGTTGTGAGGCACTTTTATTCCGTGCACTTCTTGAATATAGTGAGGACAAGAAGCTATCAGTGCTGCTGGGATAATGCCTTCTTTTATAATAAGTTGTTCGTTGTAAATGTCTTCCAAGAACAAGTTGAGTGCCTTTAACCTTTGGGCTATTCCTGTTTCTACCTCGTCCCAATCCTTTTGGGTGATTATTCTTGGGATGATGTCAAATGGAAATATTCTTTCAATGCCTTGGTTGTCGTCACTATATACCGTAAAAGTGATTCCCTGATTCATGAAGAAATCCGCAGCTTGTCTTTGTTTTTGATTTAAATTTTCGGGATTAAGGCTTTGTAAGGTTTGTAAAACTTTGCGGTAAGAATTTCGTACCCCTTTATTGGAAAACATCTCATCCCAGCCATTAGGGTTCAATTTAGGCATCAACTGCATCATATCATTCGGTATTAAATAGTCAAGATTTCAAATTTTTTATTGAAAAATAAACTTGTTTTAGACAAATCTATTGTTTTATTTTCACCAAAAATTTGTTTTTACTGATTATTTAGCAACAAATGCTATTTTGATTATTTTGACAATTAATTTTGACGATTTTGTTATTCCTACCCCCTTGTTTTTTTAATTTCATAATCGGAAACGCAACAAAAAGCAAATAAATTCCTATTTCGTTGGGGTTGTGACGTTGCTATAATTATGATGATCGACCCGAGTAATGGGGTTTTGTAAAACACCAGTATCATTAAATTTATAAACTAGAAGAATTGTGATTGAAAACTAAACGTTTCTTTTCATTAAATTTTCTCCAAAATGGGTCAGCATTGCTTTTTTGTCCACGGAAACATTCATTTTTTGGAGAGTTTTAAAAGCTTTCAAGGTAAAATCCTGAATGGCTTCTTTGGTGGCTTGTGACGCACCGGAGGAATTAAAAATTCGTTTTACGGAATTGATTTTATCTGAATTGTCTTCTGGATGAATGGAGAACAAATTCACTAACTCTTCTTTTTCGTTTAACGCAGCAAATTCCATTGCTTTAAGGTATAAATAGGTTTTTTTGTTTTCGATGATGTCGCCTCCCACTTGCTTTCCGAAGGTTTCTGGATTGCCAAAAGCATCGAGATAATCGTCTTGCAACTGGAACGCCAAGCCCAAATTTAAGCCGAAATCATAAATCAAATCGGCATTTTCTTGAGAGGTTTCGGCAATAATGGCACCCATTTTCATGGCTGCTGCAACCAGAACAGCTGTTTTGCATTCAATCATTTTCAGGTATTCTGGAATGCTGACGTCATTCCGAGTTTCAAAATCAACATCCCATTGTTGCCCTTCGCAAACTTCGAGAGCGGTTTTACTAAACAACTTAGCCAAAGCCTGGAAAATTGCAGGTTCGTATTCCTCAAAATATTGATAGGCCAAAATCAGCATCGCATCTCCAGAAAGGATTCCTGTATTGATATTCCATTTTTCATGAACGGTTACATTTCCTCTTCGCAAAGGCGCATCGTCCATAATATCATCGTGAACGAGTGAAAAATTATGAAATACTTCAACTGCCAAAGCCGCAGGCAACGCCCTAGTGTAATTAGCATCAAAAACTTCGGCACTCATCAAAGTCAAAACCGGACGCATTCTCTTCCCGCCAAGCTGTAAAATATAATGTATGGGTTCGTACAAATTTTTAGGCTCCTTATTTTTGGATTGCAATTGCAAATAGTCTGAAAAAAATTCTTGATACTGTTGAATGGAGTGCATTTTTCTATTTTGGTTATCTGTTTAGTGAAACAACCATTACTATGTTTCAAACACAAAAATAGATTTTTTTATTCACTGCACCTAAAGTTATAAAAATCATAAGGAGTCAAAATTTTTTAAAAATTACCATGGAAACTATTTTGGTATCTAAAGTTTCCTGTTTATATTTGCAAATGATATTTCAAAAGAGATTGCTTTGATTTGTCCCCCGCAACTCCTAGCAATGACCCCTATGAAAGAAAAAATAATATCCAAAGCTACTGAGCTATTCTTAAAACTAGGATTTAAGAGCGTGACTATGGATGATATTGCCTGCGAAATGTGTATTTCTAAAAAAACGATCTACAAATACTTTTGCAACAAAGAGCTTCTTATTAAAGAGGGGACCATAATTTTCCATGAAAAAATTCATCAAGGGATTAGCGCCATTATTGCCGAAAACCACAATGCGATTGCCGAAAATTTTGAAATCCGGAAAATGTTTAAGGAGATGTTTCAATCCTCAGACACTTCCCCAATATACCAATTAAAAAGGCATTATCCTGAAATATACGAAAGTATGATGTCAAGAGAAATCGCAGAATGCAACACCGTTTTTAAATTCAATATCGAGAAAGGGATTGAACAAGGCTTGTATCGAAAAAACATAAATATTGAAAATTGCATAAAATTTTATTACACGCTTATTTTTAGCATTAATGAGGCCACAAAATTAGAAAATGAAGTGCTAAAACTAGAAATACAAGCGCTAGAATATCATACCAGAGCCATGGCAACATCGGAGGGTATAATTGAACTCGAAAAACAATTGGAAAACCATACTACAAAATGAAAAAACTATTTTTAATCGCCTTAATCTTTTTTGCTATCCCCGCAAAATCACAAGAACTTACAAAAAACTTTTCATTTAGCCTGGAACAAGCGATTTCCCATGCACTTACCCATAATTATTCGGCAATAAACGCTGGGCAAGATATTGTCTCTGCCAGACAAAAAAAATGGGAAACTACCGCTGCGGGGTTACCTCAATTAAATGCCGGCTTGGAATATGGAAATAATTTTGCCTATGTCCAACAAGGGGTAACTGGAGGAGGTGCTTTTGGAGGCATACCTGGGGAAGTAACAACCATAGCTTTTGGAACCAAGCACAACATGAATAGTAGATTGACTTTGAGTCAGTTGCTGTTTGACGGTTCCTATATTGTAGCCTTGCAGGCCTCAAAAACCTATTTGAAATTTTATGAAAATGCCAAACAAAAAACCAATGCTGAAATCAAGGAAATAGTTATTAATTCCTATGGAAATGTTTTATTGGCAGCCGAAAGCATATTGATTTTAGAAAAAAACAAAGCCATTTTAGGAAAAACATTATCAGACACTAAAGAAACATTCAAAAATGGACTGATTGAAGAAGAAAACGTAGAGCAGCTTCAAATTACCTTGTCAGCCATAAACAGCACTTTAAACAACACCAAAAGATTGTTGGTTATTGCTAATAATATGCTCAAAATCACCTTGGGCATTGACATTAGCGCCGATTTGAAACTAACGGATCAATTGGATAATTTGACGGTTACTAATTTAGATTTGACTTTTACACAAAAAGAGTTTAATATATCCGCCAATATCGATTACCAAATGGGGTTGAATTTTCAAGAACAAAGACAATTGGAATATAAATTACAAAAAAGTAAAGCAATGCCATCCTTGGGGGCCAATGTGAATTTTGGATACAATGCTTTTGCGAACCAGTTTGCCTTTTCTACAACATCGCAAAAATGGAATAATTTCTCAAATCTCGGCATTGGTTTAAATGTACCCATTTTTAGTAGTTTGGGTAGAAGTGCCAAAACACAACAAGCTAAAATTGCATTTGAACAAGCCAAAACGCAACTTACAGAAACGGAACAAAAATTAAAATTGCAATACGCTAAAGCTAAGAGCGAATATGAATTCAGCATGGAGGAATATGCCACAGCAAAAACCAATTTGAATCTCGCGGAAAGAATCGAAAAAAAACAACAAATAAAATTTACTGAGGGTTTGTCTTCGAGTTTTGATTTCAGTGAGGCGCAACGACAATTATATGCCGCTCAACAAAACTATTTGCAGTCGATGGTGAATATCATCAACAAAAAAGCGGCTTTAGAGAAAATAATTAATTAATAGTTTAGGAGTTGATGAGGTTATAAGTTTAGCCTCAATATAAGAGAAAAAGAAACTAAACGTATAAGCTTAAAATAACAATCTAATTTATAACCTTAAAAACATGAAAAAAATATTCCTCATCACAACGCTTTCAGTACTGATTTTCTCTTGCGGAAAGAAAGAAGAAACCGCTACTATTGACAACTTAATTGCCTCCAAAAATGCAACGGCACTTCAAGCCAAAAAAGCATTAATCCAAGCAGATTTGGCGAAAATTGACGAAGCCTTAGCTACTTTAGATGTCAAAAAAGAGGAAGCGTTAGTTTCTGTTCTCGCTATAAAGGACACTGTTTTTAGTCATTATCTTGAAATTCAAGGAAGCGTAAATACCAAAGAAAACATTTTGGTGCAACCAGAATTTCAAGGGACCTTAGTTTCATTAAACGTGAAAGCCGGACAAAGAGTCTCGAAAGGGCAAGTTCTCGGAAAAATTGACGATGCGGGGTTGAGCCAGCAAGTGGCAAGTCTAGAAAACCAATATGCCTTGACAAAAACCACTTTTGAACGTCAAAAAAATCTTTGGAGTCAAAAAATCGGTTCTGAAATGCAGTATTTACAAGCTCAAACGCAAATGATTTCTGCCCAAAGAGGCGTTGCCCAAATCAAGGCCCAATTGGAAAAAACGATACTAAAAGCGCCGTTTTCAGGAACTATCGACGAAGTTTTTGTGGAAAAAGGACAAGTTGTTGCACCAAGTCAACAAGGATTAATGCGTATCGTGAATTTATCGAATATGTATGTTTCGACATCTGTTCCTGAAACGTATATCGGCAAACTAAAAGTGGGTGCCGAAGTGGATGTTTTCTTGACTTCTTTAGGGAAAACCTACAAAGGTAAGGTACGCCAAATTGGAAATTTCGTGAATCCTAACAACCGAAGTTTTGGTATTGAAGTAAGTGTTCCAAATCCGGAAAACTTGTTGCGACCAAACCAAGTCGCCAATCTTAAAATCAAGGATTACTTCAGTAAAAATGCTATTGTTGTTCCAACCAGTGTGATTCAGGAGGATGGCGAGAAAAATAATTTCGTTTATACCGCCATAAACGTAAGTGGAAAAACGGGAACTGCGAAGAAAGTAATCGTGAAACTAGGTCAATCCTCTAATAATGTAACTGAAATTTTAAGTGGTTTATCTGCCGATGACATTATTGTGAGTGAAGGGGCAAATGCTATTTCTGACGGAATGAAATTAAACTTTTAAAAAGGGTTATAAGGTTATTTGTTTAGAAGTTTAGAAAGAAGTTCTAAAACATCATTTTCTAAACTTATAACCTATAAAAAAAACAAAATATGTCACACAAAAACAAACAATTCGCCATTTCAAATTGGGCTGTAGACAATCGTGTCACGGTGTATATCTTGACCGCAATCATTGTAATCACGGGAGTTTATGCCTACATTACCATGCCTCGAGAGGATTTCCCAGAAATTATCGAAAATAAAGTATATATCTCTTCTGTTTTTCCCGGAAATTCAGCCGAAGATGTAGAGAAATTGGTCATCAAGCCACTAGAAAAAGAAATCAAAAACATCAGTGGGGTTACCAAAGTCACTTCGAGCTCGTTTCAAGATTACGGGATGATTATCGCCGAGTTTGACGACAACGTTACTATTGATGCCGCCAAAGTAAAAATAAAAGACAAGGTTGATAATGCCAAAGCCAACACGGATTGGCCCAATTTGGACAATGGAAGCAAAGTAGAACCCAATGTTTTTGAATTGAACATTTCTGAAGAAGTACCTATTCTAAACATCAATTTGCAAGGAAATTACACCACACAACAACTTAAAAAATATGGTGAATTGCTTCAGGATGATATCGAAGAAATTTCGGAAGTGAAAAAAGCAGATATTCTGGGTGTAGATGATAAAGAGGTTGAAATTGCCGTGGATATTTTCAAAATGACGGCGGCACAAGTGACTTTCGACGAAATCCAAAATGCGGTTAAATATGAAAATATGACACTTTCCGGAGGAAATTTGGTTTCACAAGGTTCCAGAAACAACATTCGGATTGTAGGAGAAATTAAGGATCCAAAAGAGTTGGAAAATATCGTTGTAAAATCATTTGGTGGAACAGTGTATCTAAAAGACATTGCTGTGGTGAGTTTCAAAGAAAAAGAAAAAACCACCTACGCGCGCGAGAAAGGAAGCGAAGTGGTAATGCTTAGCGTGAAAAAACGTTCGGGGCAAAACATGATTTCTGCCATTGAGCAGGTTAAGGAAAGAATAGAAAAGGCGCAAGGCTCTTATTTGCCAAAAAACCTGAAAATCGAAATGACAAACGACCAATCCTCTCGGGTAGAACACCAGGTTGATGAGTTGTCGAACCACATTATTTTTGGGATTATTTTGGTGATGATTGTGTTGATGTTCACTATGGGACTCCGAAATTCCTTGTTCGTTGGGGCAGCGATTCCGCTTTCGATGATGATTGCGTTTGCGATTCTTTCGGCTTTGGGGCTAACATTGAACACAATGGTTCTTTTTGGATTGGTAATGGGATTGGGAATGCTAGTTGATGACGGAATTGTGGTTGTTGACAACGTTTTTGCCAACATGAAAAAAGGATTGCCCAGAATAGAAGCTTCAAAAGTGGGTATTGGCGAAATCGCTTGGCCTGTAATTTCATCAACAGCTACTACACTGATGGCCTTTCTTCCATTCGCTTTATGGCCGGGAACCATGGGTAAATTCATGAAATATTTCCCGATGACCTTAACCGTAACCCTTACGGCATCGTTATTTGTGGCCATGGTTATCAATGCTGCCATGACGGGCGGTTCGATGGCTATTGAAGATAAAAATATTTCTAAAAAGAATTTGAAATTCTATACCATTCTATTTTTGGCATTCGGAATATTCCTGGCCTTCATTGGATCGAAATATGCGTATGATAGCAAATTTTTGAGGGGAATTGGACATTTATTACTGATTTCAACTGGCTTGATGTGGTTGTATTTCTTAAAGATTTACCAATGGACACAGGATTTCCAACACAGTTTTTTCCCAAAACTGGAAGATAGATACAAAAACTTTTTGGCAAAAATATTGACAAAAAAGAAATCTTGGTTGGCCTTGGGAGGAATTATCGGATTGTTGTTTTTCTCCTTTGTATTGTTGGGCGTTTTCCCGAGAAAAGTATTGTTTTTCCCGGACAACATTCCGAATCAGGTAATTGCCTATATCGAATATCCACAAGGAACTTCGATTGAAAAAACCAATAAAGCCACCCTTTTTGTGGAAAATCAAGTAATTGAAATTTTGCGCAACTATGTAGATCCAAAAACCGACAAAAACTTCCTGGCTGAATCTATCGTTTCCCAAGTGGGAATTGGAGCAGGAAATCCAAATGTTGATGCAGGTTCTGCCTCGGAAACACCCTATAAAGGAAAAGTAACAGTGAGTTTTTCGGAATTCAAGTTCCGTAAAGGCATCAACACTTCGGATATTTTGGAAGAAATTCGTTCCAAAGTAAAAGCCATTGCCGGAGCCACGATTACGGTCGAAAAAGATGCCAATGGCCCACCTGCAGGATATCCCATCAGTATTGAATTAAAGGGAACCGATTATGACTTGATGTTGAAAGAAGCCGATAAAATGATTGCTTTTGTCAATTCCAAGAACATTCCCGGAATCGAAAAGTTGAGTATTGATATTAACAAAGATAGTCCGGAATTGGAGGTAAAAGTTGACAGGGTAAATGCCGGAAGCATGGGAGTTTCTACCGGACAATTAGGCTTTACTTTGCGGCGTTCGGTTTATGGCCAAGAAATTTCTACCTATAAAGAAGGCGATGACGATTACAATATTGTGATGCGCATGCAGGATGATCAACGCAAGAACGAAAACATTCTTTTCAACCAATCATTGACTTTCAGAAACCAAAACAACGGTCAAATCGTTCAAGTTCCTGTTTCGGCCATTTCGCAAACCGAAAAAACACAGACTTATAACCAAATCAAAAGAAAGAATAACAAGCGCATTATGACGATTTATTCGAATGTATTGACGGGTTTTAATGGGGATGAAATTACCAAACAAATCAAGGCGGAATTAAAAAACTATAATTTACCAAAAGACGTGAGCTATTCCTTCTCAGGAGTTCAGGAAGAACAGGGCAAAAACCAAAGTTTCTTGATGTATGCGCTGTTCTTGGCTTTGGCTGGAATCACCATCATTATCGTGTTGCAATTTAATTCGGTGTCAAAAACCATGGTGATTTTGTTCACGGTAATCCTGAGTTTCAGTGGTGTTTTCTATGGCTACGTGATTGCCAACATGGATTTTGTTATCCTGATGACGATGATGGGAATCATATCACTAGCGGGTATAGTGGTGAAAAACGGAATCGTGTTAATGGATTTCTTCGTCTTGCTGATGGACAAAAAAGTATATGACAAAGGCGTGGAATCGCACGATGATTTATCCTTGGACGAAATTAAGGAAGTCATCATCGAATCCGGTAAATCACGTTTACGCCCGGTATTGTTAACCGCTTTAACGGCAGTTTTGGGATTGATTCCCTTGGCCATTGGGTTGAATTTTGACTTTTTTACCTTGGTTACCGATTTTAATCCCCACTTTTTTCTGGGTGGTGATAACGTAATTTTTTGGGGACCCTTAGCCTGGACGATTATATTCGGATTGACGTATGCCACGGTATTGACCTTGGTGATGGTTCCGGTAATGTTCTATTTGGTTAAAAGAACCAAGTATTGGTTGCGAGATAGAAGAGAAGCCAGAACTTCTTATGATAATTATTAATTTGTCCAATTGTTCCGGTATAATTCAGTAGTATAACTAATTCAAATAATAAACTCTCATTTGTTTATTATTTTAATTTTGCTATTTTTGTTTGAACATAGCCAAAGCTTATGCCGAAATATTACTCTGTAATTCTCTTTTTTTTATTCTTTTCAAGTCCTAGCATCTACGGCCAAAAAAAGACCCTTCAAGCAAAATCCATTGTTGAGAATATTACCATTGACGGAGTAATTAACGAAGAAATCTGGGAGTTAGCTCAAGTAGCCTCTGATTTTATTATGTTTGAACCTGATAATGGAAAACCAATAAGTCCGGAAAAGAGAACAGAAGCAAAGGTGCTATATGACAATAGTGCCCTCTACATCTCCGCTTTAATGCATGATGAAGATCCTAACAAAATTTCAAGGGAAGTAACAAAACGTGATGTTTTTGGAATTTCCGACAACTTTTCGGTTTCTATTAACGGATTTAATGACGGCCAACAAGATTTTAGATTTTATGTCAGTGCCTCCGGGGTACAAATGGATTGTTTAGCAACAGAAGAACTTGAAGATTACAATTGGAATGCCATTTGGGAAAGCGAAGCTGTATTCACTGACTTTGGCTGGGTAGTGGAAATGAAAATTCCTTATGCAGCCTTACGTTTTTCAAACACCCAAAAGCAGACTTGGGGTTTAAATTTTAAGCGAGAAATAAAACGAGATGCCAAAAACCAAAGTTACACTTGGAATTTTGTAGATACAAAAATAGGTGCTGTAATTACCCAAGAAGGAATTTTAGAAGGGATTGAAAATATTAAAACTCCCACGCGTCTTTTCTTGATTCCTTATTCCTCTGCTTATTATCAAAAAAATAATTTAGGATCCGATAAGACATTCAAAGCGGGAATGGACATTAAATATGGCATCAATGATTCATTCACACTTGATGCCATTTTAATTCCTGATTTTGGTCAAACAAAATTTGATGATTCCATATTAAACCTCGAACCTTTCGAGCAACAATTTGACGAAAACAGACCGTATTTCACTGAGGGAACTGATTTATTTTCGAAAGGAGGTCTTTTTTACTCCAGAAGAATTGGAGGAAGTCCAGCAACATCTAAAGACGATTTAAAAAGTCAATTAGCCCAAAATGAAAAAATTACAAATTTACCAAGCACTGTTAATCTAATTAATGCTGTAAAAGTTTCAGGCAGAACAGATAAAGGTCTCGGAGTAGGGTTTTTAAATGCCATTACCGAAAAAACTGATGCTGAAATTTTAAATACTGATACCGGAATAACTCGAAAAGAAGTTGTTGAACCCTTGACTAATTATAATGTTTTGGTTTTTGACCAACGCTTTAATCAAAACTCTTCTGTTTCTTTTGTGAATACCAATACAACACGAAACGGGGATTTTCGGGACGCCAATGTTTCGGCTTTACTATTCGATTTGAACACAAAAGCAAATACCTATACTTTATTTGGAGATTTTAAATACAGCTCAATAAACACTCTTGAGGATTACGACGGCTTCAAAACTGCATTAAACTTCGCCAAAACAAGCGGCAAATACAGGTATTTGTTTTCAGGAAAATTCCTGTCCAAAAATTACGATATTAATGATTTGGGGATTATTTTTGTAAACAACTACCACGCTGCATACGCAGAAATGAGTTATCGAATCATCAATCCAACCAAAACTTTTAACTTGTTCAAAGCATCTCAAGAAGTAAATGTGGATATTGAAAACACTACTGGGAAAATACAAGAAACTTGGTATAAAGCTACAATGACTGCTACTACTTTAAGAAATCACAATATTGAAAGTTTGTTTCAAATAAATCCTGTAGATCGGTACGATTTTTATGAACCACGCACCGATGGCAGATTCGTTTATATCCCTAAAAGTGTATTAGGGTATGGCCAGTTTTATTCTAATGACAACAGACCTTTTCACTATGAAATTGAAGTTACCACTGAAAAATTTGATGAAAAAAATAGAGCTATACATAAAGTATTTGGCGGTTTAAAATACCGATTCAGTGATGAATTTTCTCTGTCCTATAATTTTCAATATACCCGTATGGTCAATGATAGAGGATGGGTAGATGATTTAGATAACAATGATATTATTTTTGCTGAACGCAATCGTGAAATTATGGGTCATTATTTCACAGGGAAATATGCTATCACAAATAAAATGACTTTTAATCTTATAGCCCGTTATTACAGTGCCTATTCTGAAAATCACGGATTTTTTACGTTACAGGACGATGGTCTTTTAAGCCCAAATCTAAATTATTCTCAAAATAAAAACAGGAATCTCAATACCTGGAACTTTGACTTATCCTATTCTTGGTGGTTTGCACCAGGAAGTGAACTCGCTATTTTATACCGTAATTATGTGTCAGACCGCACAGAAAGTGTCGAAAAAAACATCAAAACCAACCTCAAAAATGTATTTGATGCGAACCTTACCAATATTTTTTCAGTAAGCCTACGCTATTTTATAGATTACAATTCCTTGAAAAGCAAACGATAAAATGCATTAATTTCAAGAAAAGAACGTGTCTTCCATGCAATTATTATTTTTTGACATTCTAATCTTAAAATGCATAATAGTAGTTTAAGTGCAAGTCAACATTTTTAGAAATACTTTATCTTTGCAAAAAAAATACAATGAACAAAAAAGTAATCCTAATGATTCTTGACGGTTGGGGAAAATCCCCAGACCCAAAAGTATCCGCAATCGACAATGCCAACATTCCCTTCATCAATAGTTTGTATAAAAAATATCCAAGCGCGCAGCTTCGAACCGATGGGTTAAACGTGGGCTTACCAGAAGGTCAAATGGGAAATTCCGAAGTGGGGCATATGAATCTTGGCGCCGGAAGAATTATTTACCAAGATTTAGCTAAAATAAATCTTGCGGTAGAAAACAAAACCTTGAATACCGAACCGGTGCTTGTGGAGGCGTTCCAATATGCCAAAGACAAAAACGTAAACGTTCATTTCCTGGGGCTTGTTTCTGACGGCGGTGTGCATTCTCACACTTCTCATTTAAGAGGATTGATTGACGCAACCCAGAATTTCGGTTTGCAAAAAGTTTTCGTTCATACCTTCACTGATGGACGCGACGTGGATCCAAAATCTGGCGCTACCTACATCCAAAATTTAGAAAATTATATAGCAAACACTTCCGTGAAAATTGCTTCAGTGGTTGGGAGATATTATGCCATGGATCGTGACAAACGTTGGGAAAGGGTCAAAATCGCTTATGATTTGTTGGTAAACGGAACAGGAACCCATTCGAAAAACGCGGTAAAAAGCATTGAAGAAAGTTACGAAAAAAACGTAACTGATGAATTTATTGACCCCATTATTATGGTTGATAAAAATGACAAACCATTGGCCACCATTAAGGAAAATGATGTTGTAATTTTCTTTAATTTCAGAACAGATAGGGGTCGCGAACTAACTGAGGCTTTGTCGCAACAAGATTTTCATGAGCAAAACATGCACAAACTCAATTTGTATTATGTTACGCTGACCAATTATGATGAAAGGTATGAGAACGTAAAAGTGGTTTACAATAAAGACAATGTTACAGAAACCTTGGGCGAAGTCTTGGAAAAAGCAAACAAAAAACAAATCCGAATTGCCGAAACCGAAAAATATCCTCACGTGACATTCTTCTTCTCCGGCGGTAGGGAATTACCTTTTATTGGCGAAAGCCGGATTCTGAAAAATTCACCAAAAGTAGCTACCTATGATTTACAACCCGAGATGAGCGCCTATGAACTGGCGGATGCGCTAGTTCCTGAACTTGAAAAAGGGGAAGTGGATTTTGTTTGTCTGAATTTTGCCAATGGCGATATGGTGGGCCATACGGGTGTCATGAGTGCGGCAATAAAAGCCTGCGAAGCAGTCGATAAATGTGTCGAGAAAGTAGTTACGGCAGCTTTGGCCAATGATTACACAACCCTTATAATTGCGGATCATGGCAATTGTGAAACGATGATAAATCCTGACGGAAGCCCAAATACGGCGCACACCACCAATCCGGTTCCTATTATTTTAGTTGATACGCAATTAAAGGAAATTCACGATGGGGTTTTAGGCGACATAGCTCCAACTATTTTAGAATTAATGGGAATTGAAAAACCGGCCGTAATGACGAGGCATTCGTTATTGTAAATTCTATAATCTACAATTTTTAAAACTACTCCTTGTGAGTAGTTTTTTTTATAAAAATAAATGTTAAAATTTGGTGTAATGGACAAAATTAATGGTTTTTTCTAGACCTTTTGTTCAAGTGGACATTTTTAATGGTTTTTAATTTCATTGATTTGTTGTTTAATTTTATATTTCATTACTTTTGAATATCAAATAA
>JBIILD010000026.1:0-15262 GCA_044232845.1 Flavobacterium sp. | reverse complement strand
ACAATCTGCCATTTTAAGAAATCCGGCTTGAAACGGACTTATTAAAATGGTAATCAATAATACGCTTCCGGTATAGATTAATAAGAAATTCTTGGGAAGATTCTCCGGATTAAAACTTCCTCGTTTTAAACTCTCCATAATAGTTTCCATATCAAAAAATGAAATGGCTATTTCAAAAAGTACGGCAACAAACAAAACGGAGAAAACCAGAAGCATTAAACCGGCATATAAGGCTATTTTTTTATAATTTTCGAAAGCATGTTCCAATACATTTCCGAAATTAAGATCATAACCATCGGTTTTTATTCTTTCTATTTTTTCTTGTATTGATTTCATATTTTTATTTTTTGTGGACTGTAATTATAACTTGAAATAGACTTCTTCAAAAGGGATTCTAAAACGTGCTCCATAAACACCATTTTCTTCCCGAATACCGCAGCCTATTAGCCTATTTATTTCGGATGATGATGGCAAATGTACTATTTTTTTCACTCTTAACGAATCAAAACCTTCCGTAGGACAAGTATCATAATTTAAGGAAGCCAACGATACAATTTATAAAAAAAATCTCGATACTTAGTGCCTTAAATAGCATTGAGTATCGAGAATTTTTTAAACCGAAAACAATCACATTAGACTATAAAAAACCAAATCTAAATCCAGTGTAAAAATCAGCTTGTTTACTGTCATTTGTGACTGCCGTTAAAATAGAGTTCGAGCCAAGGAAAAAGCCGCCCAATCTAAATCCTAAACCAGCGGTTGTTCCGGATATTTCATTAACTCCAACTGGTAAATATGCCTCAAAAAAGCCTAGAGAAACTCTAGGGGTTACCGAGAAAATATTTTGTGAGGTAATTTGGTCGTTTGCACTGTCCGAATTCATTTTTTGCTGCAAAAATAGTGTTACATTCAATTTTGAAATTACTTTGACATCTGCATATAGATTTAAAACGGTAGGTAGTTTTACTTTGAACTCTTTTTTAGTTTCTGGATTCTTTAAATAGTTAACACCATTGATATCAGTGTTATCAAATGCAGCTTCTATTTCTTTTATACCTGATATATTTTCAAATTTTTTCAAATCTAATGTCTGATTACCTTCTATTTTTAATTCATAATTTTTAGAATAAATATCATCCCCTTTATAAGTCATGCTTCCTATGTTTTTTAAGGCAGCCCCTATTTTTAATTTATAGGATTTTCCAGCCCCTTTCAGTTGATAGTTTACACCAAAATCTGCGGCCATTCCGTTTAAATTTCCAAAAAGTGATTTGGTATAATCGCTTGTGTTTGAAAAACTATTGGCTAATCCCCCTGTGTAAGCAATATTTATGTCAGCATTAGCATTGCTAAGAATTATTTTTCCAAAATCAGGGCCTGAAGTTGTGTTTGTAGTAAATATTCCTTGAAAATTTCCAGCGCCAATATTAGCATAAGAGCCCGGAAATAATAACTTTAAAGTTACTCCACCGCTAATTTTATTTTTTTCATTTTCAAAAATTTTATGGGAGGCAGAAAAACCAAGTTCGCCCCAAGTAGCAGCAGTAATACGTTGATTGTTAGGATTTGATATTGGATCGCCATTTGCAGAATTAAGTACACCATTTATAAAGGCGTCTCCAACGTTTGGGTCAAAATCCACCACGCTTGTTTTTATATGCCCAGCTGTTGTTACCGCAAATCCCCAGTTTAATAGTTTAAAGGCAACTCCAGGTAATAAAAAATCTGCATCTACATTAAAGTTTACAGGTTCGCCATCATTGAAAACAAGGTTTTCCAGATTATTTCCATCTGCAATGTCACTAAAGCCAATTTTGTTGTTGGCTACATTAAGACTGAAAGACATTAATTGCACTTCAAATTTGCTATCCAAATTGGATAATTCTGACGGATTTAAACTAGCGTTTAAAATCCCAACACGTTTTGAGGTGGTAATTCCTGAAAAATGATCTTGAGCAAAAGTGGGAATAAAGAATAAAAAACACAGCAATAAGGTGATTTTTTTCATAATTTTAGTTTAAAATTTAGTAAATACAGTTTTAACTTTTTCAAATGTAGATAATTAGATTAATTAATTTATAAATTTAAGAAATTAAATCACAGTTTTTAAAAATTTCATTCAAAACCTAATTTTATTGATTAGGTGTCTTTGCTAGTAGGGTTTTAACACCGCTTGTTATTTCAATTAGTCCAATAAAATTGTACTAATTTGAAATAGATTAGAACGATTAGACTAATCAATAATTATAATTGATTACAACGATTTCTTTGACAATAAATTCTCATGTTTCAGCTAAAAATAAGAAAGGCCAAGAAAATAATAGTGCTTTCTTGACCTTTATTTATAACCTAATTTATTATTTTCTGATTAGTTGCTTTGTTCCAATAATTTGCTAGGATTGTAACCAAAAAGTTCTTGTTCTTTGATGATTTCAGCAACCCCAGATGGTAACATCGATTCCCAACCCGGCTTGTTTTCACTAATCATTTTTAATACTTCTCGGGAGAAAACTTCTAAGTTTTTCGGATTATAGTTTGTAATGTCGACCACTTTTCCATTGAATTTAAAGAATTTATACAGTTCTTTCATTCTAGGATGTACTTTTAAAGTCTCTGAGGTAACAATTACCCCGTTTTCATCCAACATTGGATATAGGAATACTTTCATATCTCGGTAGAATAATTTCCCGAAAGCCTCCAGAATCCCACCACTTAAGTGTCGGTAGTATTTTTCGTCAAAGATATCGACCAAATTGTTTACCCCCATGGCTAATCCCATTCTGGCCTTGGTATATTTTGCAAAATATTCGACCACCCTGTAATATTCCTGAAAATTCGAAATCATTACAGTTTGCCCCAGCGAACAAAGCAGTTCCGCTCGATCCATAAAATCTCGTTCATCTATTTCGCCATCAGAACGTAAATTTGACAATGTAATTTCAAAGAGAACCAAGGTGTTTTCTGAATCCACTTTGTTTTCTTCCAGGAACATTTTTAATGATTCCTTGTACATATCCATGTTTACTTTGGTAACGGGACGAAAACTTCCCCTTAAAGCTAGAATATTTTTTTTATATAATAAGGCCGCGGGTAGTATATTATTGCCTTCAGGATCGAAAATAACGGCGTCTGTCATTCCGTTTTTTACCAATTGCAAGCTCATAAGTCGATTGTCGACTTCATCAAAACGAGGTCCTGAAAAGTTGATAGTGTCTATTTCTAGTTGGTCTTTATCTAAGTGATCATATAAATAGCGCAATAATCGTTTAGGTTCGTTGTATTTATAATAAGCGCCGTAAATTAAATTAACGCCCAGAATACCCAGAGTTTCTTGCTGCAATCGAACATCTGTTTCTTTAAATCGAATATGAAGAATAATATCGTTATAGCCTTCTTCAGGGTCGATTTGATAGCGAATTCCGACCCACCCGTGTCCTTTAAATTGTTTGGCAAAGTCAATAGTGGCTACTGTATTGGCGTAGCTAAAAAACATTTTTTCAGGATGTTTTATCCTACTTAGCCTTTTTTCTATAAGTTCTACCTCATGTGAAAGCATTTTTTTTAGTCTACTCTCTGTTACATAGCGACCGTCACTTTCGACGCCATAAATAACATCACTAAAATCTTTATCATAGGCAGAGGTAGCTTTTGCAATTGTCCCAGAAGAGCCACCAGCTCTAAAAAAATGCCTAACGGTTTCTTGTCCAGCACCAATTTCTGCAAAAGTGCCATAAATATTTTCGTTCAAATTGATTCGAAGCGCTTTATCTTTTATGGAAGGAATTTTTTCGATGACTTTGTCACCCTTCAGTTTTATTTCGGTATCCATTTTTTATTTAAATAAGACTAATTTGTCACAAAGTTAGTTAATTAGGTTTCTAACGAAAGAGAATTAAACCTATTTTTGTAAAATAATTGCCAAAAATTGCTAAATGAATGTATATTTTTTAGGAACCGGTACTTCACAAGGTATACCTGTTATAGGCAGTCATCATTCTGTTTGCCAAAGTACTGATGCCAGGGACAAAAGACTTCGTGTTTCTGTATGGATTTCTTGGGAGAATTATTCGTTTGTAATTGATTGTGGTCCAGATTTTAGGCAACAAATGTTGGCTTCAAATTGCCAAAAAGTGGACGGAGTTTTATATACTCACGAACATTCGGATCATACCGCAGGTTTAGACGACATTCGTCCATTTAATTTTAAACAAGGAGAAATTCCAATCTATGCGCATCAGCGAGTAATCGATAATCTAAAAAAACGATTTGACTATGTCTTTGAAATCAAAAACAAATACCCTGGGGCACCTTCAGTAAAAACCATTGAAGTAGTCAACAATCTACCTTTTCCTATTGGCAACAAAATAGCAATTCCTGTTAATGTTTTGCACGGGGACTTACAAGTTTTTGGTTATAGAATTGATGATTTTGCCTATTTAACAGATGTGAAAACAATAGAAGAAAAAGAAATTAAAAAATTAAAAAACCTTAAGGTTTTAGTTGTAAACGCCTTAAGAGAAGAACCGCATGCGACACATTTTAATCTTCAAGAAGCCCTTGATTTCATTACTTTAATTAAACCCGAAAAAGCCTATCTTACGCATATCAGTCATATTTTAGGTTTTCATGAAGAAGTGCAAAAAAAGTTGCCTGAAAATGTTTATCTGGCTTATGATAACTTAGAAATTACTATTTAACATCACAAAAATGAAAAAATCATTATTGCTTTATCTTTTTATTCTTTCGGCTCTTTTTACTGTGTATACATACATGTATTTCAGTAAAGAACTCTCTTTCGAAAAAAATAAATTTACCAATCAAAACAAAAAGCTGAAAGACAGTTTGAATGCCATTACTAATAAACTCGCTGATGCCAATTATTTTTCTTTGGCGAAAAACGAAAATGCCCAAAATTATTTTAATCCTGACAATGCCACCAAAACAATTCAGGTCGAGAAGTTGATTCCTTTTGTAACCGAAAAACTTTTGGATTTGAATACTAATCCCAAAGGTAATCCTTATACAGGTCAGGATCAAATAGGGGCCAATAAATTCATCATCAATAAAGTAAGAATATTGAATCACCGCTGGATTATCGCTGATTATAGTGATGGAGAGTATTGGGGAGAAGTCTTGTTGAAGTATTTTGTCAATGAAGACGAAACAGTTTCTTTTGAAATAATACAGTCTTTGTTATACCAAAAATAGTAGTGTTCAGCCTGCCTGTCGGCAGACAGGTATTCGGTTTTTTAGTTAGCAGTGCTCACTGACCACTAAAAATCTGTTCACGGCCTACTTCTTTAAAGTAGCCAATTCTTGAAATCATAAAAGTTTTGAGGGGAAACGCCATGTCCGATAGGGTATTCTTTATAGGTTATTTTGATTCCCAAATTTTCCAAGAATGGTTTTGCTTTTCGTCCCCATTCCAATGGAATTACTTGGTCTGCTGTGCCGTGTGAAGCAAATATTTTGAGATTCGAAAACGAGTTTTTTAAATAATTGTCTTCTAGAATATCCTGATTTACATACCCACTCATTGCCACCACTCTTTGTACTTTTTCAGGATGGGAAATCGCCACGGCATAACTTAAAATAGTGCCTTGACTAAAACCAATTAAAGTCACATTTGAACTATCGATGGGATAATTCGTAGTCAATTCATCAATGAATTTGGCTATTAAATCCCTAGAAATTCTAGCTTGCGTATTGTCTGAAAACTTGTTTTGATCGGCATCAAAGTTGATGGCATACCAAGCATAACTTCCGTATTGTAAATTGTAAGGAGCACGAGCCGAAACCACATAATAATCTTCAGGGAGTTCTGCCGCAAAAGAAAATAAATCTTCTTCGTTGCTGCCATAGCCGTGAAGTAATAGCAAAAGGGGATTCTTGTCTAATTTTATTTTGGGTTCCCTTATGAGATATTCTAGCGATAAATTCATAATTAATATTTTAATCTAAATTGACAAAACCTTTGGTTCAGTTTTCAAGAAACACTTTCTAACCATTTTTGGAAATGATTTCCCAATAAAGGAATTGGTTTTGTTTCGCCATTGATGGCACTAAAAATGCCGTAAGTCCATAAAACAGAAAGGAAAACCCACATCGAAATGGAGATCATTGGGCTGTCAAAATTACTGATAATTAATCCTAGTGAAATAAAAGTGAGCGATAAACCTAGTGCTTGTCGGATGTGGAAAGAAGCAAACGAATTTTTTTCTTCGCCACTGTTCATCGACATAGCAATCAAAACGCCAATAATTAAAATATAGCTCGTTATGGCGGCTGTTTTTCCTTTTTCGATGTCGTCGTTCATAGATTTTTAATTCAAAACTAATTTTCCCTGATTGAAAATTCCATAGACTTTTCCTTTCATTTCGACTCCAAGAAAAGCCGAGTTTTTTGATTTTGACAAGATGTTTTCTTTGGTAAAAATGCTGTTTCCTTCGGGATTAAATAAGGTAATAGTTGCTTTATTTCCTTCAACAATAGCTTCCTTTTCTTCCGAAATTGCAGGGCAAAAAGTAGCTTTTCCGAAAGTCAATTTTTCAATTACTTTTTCTAAAGGCAATACAGTCAACAAAGCTCCAAAAGCACTTTCCAGTCCGATCGTTCCATCCTTCGCCAAATCAAATTCCATTTTTTTATGCTCAATGTCAATTGGATTATGGTCGGTTGTAATCATGTCAATCGTATTGTCCAGAATTCCTGTAAGCAATGCTTTTCTATCGGCGTCTGTTCGTAACGGTGGGGAAACTTTGAATCGGGTGTCAAAATTTTCTAGTGTTGAATCGGTTAGAACCAAATGATGCACGGCAACACTACATGTTATGTTCAATCCCTTAGCTTTGGCGTCTTTTATTAATTGAACTGATTTTGCCGTTGAAATAGTTGGCAGGTGCAATTTCCCACCAGTATATTCCAATAAAAATAAGTTTCTGGCGATTTGCAATTCTTCACCCAGATTTGGGATTCCTTTCAAACCTAATCGGGTAGAGACTTCGCCTTCGTTGGCAACTCCATTTCCTTTTATGTTGGAATCCTGCGAAAAAGCAATGAGTAATCCATCAAAATCCTGTACATATTGCAAGGCTATTTTTAGCAAATTGGCGTTATCCAAATTCTTGTTGTAATCCCCGAAAGCAATAGCTCCAGCATTTTTCATGTCAAATAATTCCGCCATATCTTTGCCTTCGCTTCCTTTCGTCAAAGCACCAATCGGGAAAATTTGGGTAGCAAAACCATTGGCTTTGTTTATTACAAAATTTATTTGCGACTGATTGTCGATTATTGGGTAGGAGTTGGGTTGTAATGCAATCGCTGTGAAGCCGCTTCGTGCAGCAACATTTAAACCGTTTGCTATGGTTTCGCACTCTTCAAAACCGGGTTCGCCTAGCGAAACACTGCTGTCGAACCAGCCTTTGGAAATATGCAAATTGTCGCGTTTTACTTCGGTAGCATTTTCTGGATTGGGTAGCGAAGTTCCTATTTTTTTGAGGATACCATCCACAATTAAAACATCTGCGGTTTGGTTGTGATAAGGACTTTCAGAATCGATAATTTTGGCTTCCCGGATAATTATTTTCATAGTACTTTCTAATTATTTGAATTTCGTTTTACTTCACGAATCGTATAATTGCCATTTCAGTTGCCAGAAAAAGCAATGCAAATATAACAAACCATTTCCAAATTTGATTGTCGGTTCTGTCGGTTTGCAAGGTATTAAAAACGGCGGAGATAGAATCAATCGTTTTGTATTCGGAAAGTGCATTTTCATTGGTTAGATACAAATCACTTTCGGTTCTATTATAATTGAAACTGATGTCTTGTATGCATTCTTTTTGGTTGTAAATCCCAAAATTACCAGCTTGGATTGGAAAATCGTTAAAAGTCAATTTTACTTTATCGTTCAGTATTTGTTGTACTGGAATAAAGCTCTCGAAATCATTTTTGACTTTCAAAATTTCGTCTTTTGACAATGTTACGTCAGCCAAAAATAGATTGTTTGTGCCTATAATTTTTGCAATTACACCATTGTTTTGGCTGTTAATTCCCATTTTGTAAAAGGTAGGGACAATTAAAGGCGATTGTTGAAAATTTGAATTTTCCAGATTAATTGCAGCAGCAAAAAGATAGACTGTAGATCCCGAAGCGTCTAAGGGATTATTGATTGATGTTAAAAAGGCACTTTGGTCTTCATAATACAAAGCCCCGGGATTGGAGCTCGTAATTTCGAAAGAAGTTTTTGTTTTGGGATATTGGAAATTGTTAATTTTATTTTCGAAAACGCCACTAAACAAAGGATGATTGAAGTTGATTTTGGTGATTAAATTTTCTTTATTTTCAAGAGTCTTGAATTGGATATTTCCAAAATTTCCTAAAAAAGAATTTATATTTTCCAGTGAGGTTTTTGCCGATGGAATAATCATAAGATTCCCTCCCTTTTTCACAAAAGATTTCAAAGTAGTTTCTAAGGCTTGCGGGATTTCAACTAGTTCATTCAGCACGATGGCATCTTGCTTCTCGAGCGAATTGTAGTCCAAAGTTCCAATCGCAAAATTGTTGAAATTGAATTCGTCATTGGTATAAATTCTGGATAAGAAGTTGCTTTTTTCAGGCTGACCAATGCTGATAATATTGCTTTTTTTGGGTTTCGAAACACTGAAAAACAAAGTGTTGTCATATTCCAATCCGTTGTCAATAATGGAAGCATAGCCGTGGAAATCTTTTTTTGGAATGGTGAAATAGATTGTTTTGTCTTTGGTTTCCAATTTAGTCAGTGTTTTTGCAATCAGTTTGTTTTGATTGTATAAGGCGACTGGAAGTTCTTTGTCATTTTCGCCAAAAGATGATAATTTCAACCCAATTTCATAGAAATCATCCAAAGTTTGGTGAATAAAAACGCTGTCAATAGAAATGTTGTTTTTTTGTTCCGCTTCTGGAATAATGAAATACGTATTGCAATCTTTGTCAATACTTTTCAGTTGTTTGGATTCCAAATTAACGGCATCCGTAATCACCACAACATCCTTGTTGAAAACTGATTTTCGCGATTTTATTTTTGCCATCGCACCCTCGAGTTGAAAGGGTAAAGCACTATATTTCAGATTTTGTAGTTCTGCCCGAATGGATTTAATGTCGGTGTTCCAAAAAGTTTCGGAATTAGTAATCAAGGAAAACGTTTGGCTTTCGGGCGTATTTTCTAACAATTCCTGTATGGCTCTTTTTAGCAATTCTCCTTTTTGACCTTTGGCTTGCATCGAAAAGGAATTGTCCAAAACGATGTACATTTCGTTAGAACTGTTTTTAGTGTCTTTGGCTTTAAAAAAAGGTTGCGCAAAGGCAATGATAATAGCGGTTAGTAACAGTAAACGCGTGACTAAAAGCAACCATTTTTTGATTTTAGAACTCTTTCTCGTTTGTATGGAAAGCTCTTTTAGAAACCGCACATTCGTGAAATATTCTTTTTTGAAACGGCGCAATTGGAACAAATGGACCAGAATTGGTAGTACCAATAAAAAAAGAAAATAGAGAATTTCTGGATGTTTGAATTGCATTATTGGTATTGATTTCGTCAAAAATACAAATTTGTGGATAATTGTAAGTTGATATTGCTGTATTTTTGTTTGCTGACGATTGAATTGGATAGCAAAGCCAAATAAATCAATTATTTACAATTTTCGATACTATTATATTATGAAATATATGCAATTCTTATTTTCATTTTTTGCTTTCAGCATTGTGCAAGCCCAACAAAACAAGTTCAATTTGGTTGTAGGAACTTACACCACCCCTTGTGAAAACAAAGGAATTTATGTATATGATTTTGACTCGAATACAGGAAATGTCACTCTAAAAGGCACGTCTGAAAACATCCTCAATCCTAGTTATTTGACACTTTCAGACGACAATAAAAAGGTGTACGCTGTAAATCAAAACGATGAGTCAAGTACTTTTAGTTCGTTTGCATTGGGTAAAATACGGAACACTGCTTACTTATTTTTTATCCTTGCGTTTCTTAGCTTGATTTTTCAACATATTTCTATTAACGGAACCGTGTGTTTTTTTCTTGGTTACACCCGGGCCTCCCAAATTTACTTTTTTATTCTTTTTGCTTTTCTCATGAAATGCTCCATCACCTTCTAATTTGACTTTTTTCATCATAAATTTCATCGGCTGTCTGTCCTTTTCAGGTTCGATTAGTTTTAAGGATATTTCAACCGTTTCCGGAAAAGGCTCGATGGATAATTCCATATCCATTAATAATTCAATGGCAAATTTGGATTCTTCTTCACGAGGTGCAATCAAACTGATGGCCGTTCCTGTTGCATCGGCTCGACCGGTTCTCCCAATACGGTGCATGTATAATTCAGGAAGTTCGGGCATTTCGAAATTAATGACATGTGTGATATTCGAAATATCCAAACCTCTCGCCATAATATCAGTGGTGATTAAACCACGAAGAACTCCTTCCTGGAAAGACGCCATGGTGCTCAAACGATAATTTTGGGATTTATTGGAATGGATTACGCCAAATTGTCCCTCAAAATCTTCTTCGATTCGTTCGTGAACCATGTCCGAAATCTTCTTATTATTGACAAAAACCAAAATACGACTCATTTCATCATTAGTCTGTAATAAGTGTTTCAGTAGATTTATTTTAGTGTTGAAGTTAGGAACTTGATAGGTAATTTGTGTGATGTTTTCTAATGGAGTTCCCGATGCCGATAGCGTAACTTCCTCAGGGTAATCAAAATAATCATTCAAGATAGCATCTACTTCATCCGTCATAGTGGCTGAAAATAAGATGTTTTGACGTTTTTTAGGCATCATCGCTAAAATAGCGGTCAATTGGGTACGAAACCCCAAATTAAGCATTTCGTCAAACTCATCAATGACTAATTTTTGCATTTCTTCAAAACGAATCACATTGTCTAAGGTTAAATCCATAATCCGTCCAGGTGTTCCCACTAGGATGTCACAACCTTGATAAACAGTTGTTTTTTGGGTATTGATGTTCACACCACCAAAAATACCGATGGTGCGAACAGACATGTGTTTGGTCAGTTTTTCGACTTCTTCAACTACCTGCACCACTAATTCTCGGGTTGGCACTAGAATGACAATTTTAGGAGTATGACCTGGTGTAAATTTATATAGTTTTAATAAAGGCAATAAATAGGCAAATGTTTTACCTGTTCCTGTTTGTGCAATTCCCATCATATCTCGCCCTGACATGATTACAGAAAAAGTTTTTTTCTGAATGGGAGTAGGCGTGGTAAATCCTAAATCGTCAATTGCTTTTTGTACTGATTTGGGAAGATTGAATTGTTCAAAAGTAGTCATGAAGCACAAATTTTTGCGCAAAGGTACATTATTCCAATTTAAGATAGTTGGGAATTATAGGATGCCTAATTGTTGGTAGATTCAACAACTAAACGTAAGTTTATTATTGCGAATATATTAAGAAAAAAAATAATTTAGTGTTTCAAAAGTTTAAACCTAAATACTTGGCTTAGTAAGTTATAATTATTTCACTTTTCTCGTTAATTATTCCCTCAAGATTTTCATTTTTGATTACCTTTTCATATTTAGGCTTTACAATCTCTTTTCCGTCTTGGTTTATAAATCCTAATAGTCCATTTATTTCCACTAAAGCCCAATTTTCTTGATGTTCTCCAAAAGGACCTATCTTTTTATATTGAGGCTTTACAATCTCTTTTCCCGCTAGGTCTATGAATCCTAGTAAATCGCCTATTTTAACCAAAGCCCAACTTTCTTGATAGTCTCCAAATTTCGCTATTTTTGTGTACTTAGGTACTATAATTTCTTTTCCCGCCTGGTCTATGAATCCCAATAAACCGCCTATTTCGATTAAAGCCCAATTTTCTTTATAGTCTCCAAATTGTGCTATCTTTTCATACTTATGCTTTACAATTTCTTTTCCCTCTTGGTCTATAAATCCTAATAGTCCATTTATTTCCACTAAAGCCCAATTTTCTAGTTGTTCTCCAAAAGCACTTATCTTTTTATACTGAGGCTTTACTATCTCTTTTCCCTCTTGATTTATAAATCCTAAAACTCCATCTATTTCAACTAAGGCCCATTTATCTTGGTAATCCCCAAATAGTGCTATCTTTTCATAATGAGGTTTTATAATTTCTTTTCCTTCGTGGTTTATAAAACCTAAAAGTCCACTTATTTCAACCAAAGCCCAATTTTCCTGATAGTCGCCAAATGGTGCTATTTTATCATAAAGAGGTTTTACAATTTCTGCTCCTTCGTGGTTTATAAATCCTAAACAGCTGCCCATTTCAACCAATGCCCAATTTTCCCGATAGTCTCCGAATTGCGCTATTTTTTCATACTGGGTCTTAACAATCTCTTTGCCATCTGTGTCTATAAATCCCAAAAACTTATTTTTTTCAACTAAAGCCCATTTTTCCTGAAATTCTCCGAATTGTGAAATTTTTTCATATTGAGGCTTTACAATTTCTTTACCGCCTATGTCTATAAAACCTAAAAGCCCATTTTTTTCAACTAAAGCCCATTTTTCCTGAAATTCTCCAAATTGTGAAATTTTTTCATATTGAGGTTTTACAATTTCTTTACCGTCTAAGTCTATAAATCCCAAAACCCCATTTTTTTCAACTAAAGCCCATTTTTCCTGAAATTCTCCGAATTGTGAAATTTTTTTATATTGGGTCTTAACAATCTCTTTGCCGTCTGGGTCTATAAATCCTAAAAGACCCTTTGTTTCAACTAATGCCCATTTTTCCTGATATTCGCCATAAGAAGAAACCTTTTCGTAATTACTTTGTCCGTATGTTAAGAACGAAACGGTTAACAAAACAAAAATCAAATTTATTTTTTTCATGGTAATCTATAATTTATTAAGTTTTTAGTTTCTCTTTAAAGGTAAGCATAACTTACTTTGGTTGTGTTGATTATAAAAAAGCTCGCAAACAGTATGGTTTAGTAGAGGAGATACACGTTGAAAATTTTATTTCAAATATATAATAATTATGATAATGATACTTAAACAGGAGAAAAGACTTTTTTATGCTTTTTGGGATTAGCAAATCATTAATTAGGCCATTATTGGTTCAATTCTATTTGCTTTCCTAGGTATCACACATGATGATTTTAAGCATTAAAAATTTTCAAAAACCCCCAATCCAAACAGAGCAAAATCATATTTCACGGGATCATTCGGGTCAAGTTTTCGAAGTTTTGAATCGAGTTCTAACAATGCTTTTCCGTCATTTTGCTTTCGGGAGAGCAAGCCTAGTTTTCGAGCCACATTTCCAGAATGCACATCGAGCGGACAGGATAGGAGTGAAGGAGAAATAGATTTCCAAATCCCTAAATCGACTCCTTTGTTGTCCTGGCGGCACATCCATCTTAGGTACATGTTGATGCGTTTCGCTGCGGAACCATTCATGGGATCGGAAATGTGTTTTTGGGTGCGATTTTGATGTTGGATTTCGAAAAATATTTTCTTGAATTCAGAAATACTTTTTTGCATTGAATCTGACTCTTGGTTGCTGGCGAACACGGCTTCCAAACCGTTGTGGTTTTTATAAATATGTCGTAAACCTTTTATAAAACAGGTAAAATCCTGTCCGTTAAACGTTCTGTGAACAAAGGATTCTAATCTTTCCAAATTATTGCCATTATGCGACATCACAAAATCATAAGGGGAATTCCCCATCAAATCGATCATCTTGTGCGAATTTTTGATAATCATTTTACGGTTTCCCCAAGCAATTGTAGCGCTCAAAAATCCAGCAATTTCGATGTCTTCTTTTTGTGAGAACAAATGCGGAATTTGTACGGGGTCACTTTCGATAAAATCAAGCGTATTGTATTGAATGACTTTGTCGTCAAGAAAAGATTGGAGTTCGTAGTTTGTCATTTTAGTTACTAATCAATCCATCCACCATGACCAATTTTCTGTCCGCCCTATTTGCGAGTTCTTCGTTATGCGTCACAATGACAAAAGTTTGTCCCAATTCATCCCTGAGTTTAAAAAATAATTGGTGTAGGTTTTCGGCAGAATGGGTGTCAAGATTTCCCGATGGCTCATCAGCGAAAATAATGCCAGGTTTGTTGATTAAAGCCCTTGCAACAGCTACACGTTGTTGCTCACCTCCGGAAAGTTCATTTGGTTTGTGGTTGATACGGTGTGAAAGTCCGAGGTAATCTAATAATCTTTTTGCTTCGGTCTCTGTTTCGTGTCGGGATTTATTGGCGATAAAAGCGGGAATACATACATTTTCCAAAGCGGTAAATTCTGGTAACAATTGGTGAAATTGAAAGATAAAACCCAAATTCAAGTTTCTGAATTTCGACAAAGTTTTGTCATTCATGGCGAGAATGTCCTGGCCGTTGATGCATAATTCTATTTCATTTTTTTCGTTTTCTCTTTGCATTGGAATACAAATGCTTGGTTTGTCTAACGTCCCAAGGATTTGTAAAAGCGTTGTTTTTCCTGCTCCTGAAGCTCCAACAATAGATACGATTTCGCCTTTTTGGATATGTAAATCAACTCCTTTTAGTACATGAAGTTGATCATAATATTTATGTATGTTTTTTACTTGAATCATCTTTGGAAAAATTTTTCACAAAGAAACGAAGATTTTAGAAGATTTCTTTAAATATATTGGCACATTCAAGCCAAACGCATCATAATTTCATACACACACATGATAGTCATTGTTCTACCGCGTTATTTTCTTTCTTCCTTCATAATCCAAGTCTTCGTCTTTGTATCATTTTAATAAAATTTGGCCTAATTTATGGAGTGCGGAGAAATTTTAGACAATATACTGATCCTGTTTTCGGCTTTGATTTTCTTAAAGATTAATGTATCTACCTAGAGCCAAATCGATCAATATTGGAAAATTATTATTTTTGTGTTAATTGTAATATGTTTGAAGAATACCTTTTTTCTATCCAATTAATGATAAGGTATTTCTAAAGACCTTTTATCAGACTTTCGGATGGTTTTAAAAAACTTCAAAAACGGCATTAAAAAGCGGAATAAACGCGCTACTTTTGCACCCGCATTGCAGCAGACGTTCTTTTAAATCAAAGAGAAAAAATCGGATAATATTTTTGTGGGAAGTGTAGAAGGATTCGTATCTTAGCCTTCCTGAAAAATTTAAAAATTCGATAAAAGCATTTTAGAAAAAAAATAAAATATTTTTTTCTTGCCAGATAAAAAAGAGTTAGTTACTTTTGCACCCGCTTTGAGAGA
>JBIILD010000114.1:0-4355 GCA_044232845.1 Flavobacterium sp. | reverse complement strand
TTTGGACATATAATTGAGAATAGGTATTTGCCATTATAAATATATCGCACCGCTGGTGCTCTTTTAAAAATTATTGAATATTTGCTATAAATATTGCGCTCCTACGGAGCTTTTCTTAAACCAAAAAGGTAACTATTCTAAAATATCCAAAACTAAATCATGTGATTTTTGCCAAACACTATATTTTTTATAATCTCTCATTTTTTAAGGCTAATCGCTATAAGCTGATTGCTTAGAGCCAATTTATTGGATTCTCTAATACTGTTACTAATTTTTCTTCTTCGCTTCCCGCTTCTGGATGATGGTCATAAACCCACTGCACATTTGGCGGCATACTCATCAAGATACTTTCAATTCTGCCGTTGGTTTTTAAGCCAAACAATGTGCCTTTATCGTGAACCAAATTGAACTCGACATAACGACCGCGACGGATTTCTTGCCAAGTTCTATTCGCATCCGAATAGGACAAATTTTTTCTTTTTTCGACAATTGGAACATACGCTTCTAAAAAGCTATTCCCAACTTCGGTTACAAAGCTGAACCAATTTTCCATTGACATTTCTGTTGTCTCTTTACAATAATCGAAAAACAATCCGCCAATTCCTCGGGCTTCATTGCGATACGCATTCCAAAAATACCCATCACATTGCGTTTTAAATTTTGGATAAAACTCCGGATTGTGTTTGTCGCAAGCGGTTTTACAGGTTCGATGAAAATGCGTTGCATCTTTTTCAAACAAATAATAAGGCGTTAGATCTTGTCCACCACCAAACCATTGCTGAATCACTTTCCGTGAACCTGTACTGAGCGAAGTCGAGGTATCATACATTTCAAAATAGCGCCAATTAGCGTGAACCGTTGGCACCATTGGACTTTTGGGATGCAAAACCAAACTCAATCCGCAAGCAAAAAAATCGGCTTCGCCTACATTGAACAATTTTTGCATACTGTCCGGTAATTTTCCATGTACTGCCGAAATATTAACTCCTCCTTTTTCGAAAACAGCTCCGTTTTCAATCACACGTGTTCTTCCACCGCCACCTTCTAGCCGTTCCCAAATATCCTCACGGAATTTAGCTTCACCATCAGCAGCTTCCAATCCTTTGCAGATTTGGTCTTGGAGGTTCTGTATGTATTGGTAAAATTTATTTTTCATTTTTTTTCTTTCCTGCAAGGTTTTTTTTAACCTTTTAGGCATCTTTTTAGATTGATGTTCTCTGGCATATCTACGAGGTTAAAACCCCTTGCAGAATAACAAACGAGCTCCTCAAATGTATGTTTTTCTGTTAAAAAATCATTTCTTTGATTATGGCAAAAAATCAAATTTTCTAGACCTCCAAAAAACTTCAACACTTCTTCTTTCTCAATTTTTGTTTCCTTATTCGAAATAAAAACTTGATATGACGAATACTTATAATCCTGAAATTTTAAATCTAAATGATGCTTCGGATTCAAATGTACATATACTATCAATTGTTTCAAGTAATCATCGTCATTCAATCTTATTCTCTTAAAATGTTTTTCAAATAGACTTCCTGTTCTATCTATTTCCTTATTAAAAGCTTTTACATAGGAATTGAAAAAATTAGAAAATGCCTGTGTCACTATTTTTTCTTCCTCATTTAATCGAATAACCAAATGGAAATGATTATCCATCAAACAATAAGCGAATATTGAGATTTTACCCAATAAATATTTTGAAAGTTGTTTTAAAAAGAAGTTTTTGTTTTCATCACTTTCAAAAATTAAACAACTATTTATTCCTCTATTATAAATATGATAATAACCGTCTTTTTCTAAAACCTCTAATTTCATATTGAGTCTTTTATTTTTACAACTCATCAAAAAACACCTACAAGGTTAAAAAAACCTTGCAGGAGAAACTTATCAACTATTTCTGCTTATACTCCTTCACCGCATCCACAAATGCCTTGGCGTGATCCACAGGAATATTAGGTAAAATCCCATGACCTAGATTAGCGATATATTTGGCTGCCCCGAATTCGTCAATCATTTCATGTACCATTTTCTTAATGACAGGAATTGGCGAAAGCAATCTTGAGGGATCGAAATTTCCTTGTAAAGTGATGTTTCCACCCGACAAATAACGGGCATTTCGAGCCGAACAAGTCCAATCTACGCCCAATGCCGAAGCCCTGCTTTTCCCCATTTCGCCAAGCGCGAACCAACACCCTTTTCCGAAAACAATCACTTGAGTGTCGTCTGCCAATGCTTCTATGATTTGGTTGATGTATTTCCAGGAGAATTCCTGATAATCAACAGGCGAAAGCATTCCTCCCCAAGAATCGAAAATCTGAATGGCATTACAACCCGCTTTTACTTTTTCTTTCAAATACAAAATGGTCGTATCAGTGATTTTTTGCAATAAAGTATGAGCTGCAATCGGGTTTGAAAAACAAAATCCTTTGGCAGTATCAAAACTTTTCGAGCCTTTTCCTTCCACAGCATAACAGAAAATCGTCCAAGGCGAGCCGGCAAAACCAATTAACGGCACTTCATCGTTCAACATTTCTTTAGTCAATTTGATGGCATCAAACACATAGCCTAAAGTTTCGTTTACATCCGGCACAAAAACTTGGTTTACTTGCTCCATTGTACGAATTGGATTTGGAATAATGGGTCCCAAATTATCTTTCAATTCCACGTGAATTCCCATCGCTCTTGGCACAACCAGAATATCAGAAAACAAAATCGCGGCATCAGGAGCAATTCTACGAATGGGCTGCACGGTGATTTCTGCAGCTAATTCTGGCGTTTCGCAACGAGTAAAAAAATCATATTTGTCACGCAAAGCAATAAACTCAGGCAAATATCTTCCCGCTTGACGCATCATCCAAACGGGTGGACGTTCAACAGATTCTCCTCGTAATGCTTTTAAAAATAGGTCGTTCTTTATCATTTTTGTTTGCTTTGAAATACCTGACACGTTTTCTAAACTTGTCAGATATAAACTAATTATCTATATTCTTCGATTACATCCTCAATCACGTTTTCAACCGAAGGTTGGTCTGCGATTATTATGTTTCTGGTTATTTTTTCCAATGCTTCGGCAGTTGTGCTCCCAATGCAAAAGCAAATTTCGTTTTTTATTTTGTTTCCCATCAAATAACTTTCGATGGCCGACGGACTAAAAAACAGAATTCCATCGACTGCTGTTTTTATTTTTTGTGGTGTCAAAGTGGTTTCATAGACTTGAATTTCATTGAAATTGACTTTGGCCTCTTTCAAGGCTTTTGGCACCGTTTCTTTTCGCAAATTGCCACTAAAAAAAGTATAACTTTCATTGGAATAAATTAAGGTTATGATTTCTGCCAAATCAGATGCATAATCAACATAAACAGCCACATTAAAGCCATTCTCTTCTAATAACGCTTTGGTTTTCAAGCCCACGCAAAAAACATTTTTAGCTTTTAATGCTGAGCATTTTGGATGAAGTAAAACACTTTGTGCCGCATTTTGACTGGTGAAAATCAAATTATCATTGATTATTGAGCTACCCCGTCCTTCGGACACCCCTCCAGAGGAGGGGAAGTCAAAATCCGAGTTTTCGGTTTTAATGAAATTAGCTTCGGTTACTGAAAAACCTTCATTCAATAGCGCTTGCCTTTGAGGACTTAAAAGTACTTTTGTGGATAAAATATTGATGGGATTTTGCATTATTTCTTCAAAGTTTCCTTAATTGTTTTCATCAAAGCCGAGCCCCCTTTTTCCAAAATTTCATTGGCACAATGTTGTCCAAAATCCGCCCAATTATCTAGTGAAATAGTTCTCTCGATTTCCAATTTTTCCTTTCCGTCGATGGAGAGTAAATTCCCAACAAAGTGAATTTCGGTTTTGTTTATTTTTGCCAAAGCGCCTATTGGTGCCGTGCAACCACCTTCGAGCGTTTTTAGAAATTGTCTTTCGATGTGGGTACAAATTTCGGTTTCCTTGTGATTTAATTTGGCTACCGCATCTTTACAAAAATTATCATTTTGCATTGCCACAATTACCATTGCGCCTTGTGCAGGAGCAGGAATCATCCAGTCTAAATCGATATAAGAAAAACTGCTATTTTCTCCCTCTCCTTTGGAGAGGGCTGGGGAGAGGATTGGTTTTAAGTTGATGCGTTCAAGTCCAGCAGCGGCAAAAACTGCTCCGTTCCAGTCGCTCTCGTTCAGTTTTTGCATTCGAGTATTCACGTTTCCGCGTAAATCGACCACAGTATGATTGGGGTATTTGTACAACCATTGCGCTTGACGACGCAAACTTCCAGTTGCGATTGTTCCATTTTCTTCGAGAAAATTAAGGGTTCCTTTGTGAACTAGAATATCCAAGGTAGTGGCTCTTTCGAG
>JBIILD010000113.1:0-4407 GCA_044232845.1 Flavobacterium sp. | reverse complement strand
ATACTGCCACAGACTCAAAACTATTCAGCATTTTCTGGATAGTTTTTTTTGTGGTTTGCAAGGACTGTTTTTGCGGAATTTTTATCATAATGTTTCTAATGTATTCATTACGTATTCTAGAAACAGCTGGTTCTTCAGGACCAAGTACGGGGATTGTCAAGTTTTGTTGCATTACTTGGTAAAGCCACATTGAACCTTCCTTGAGCTTTTCAAAATCCCTGTGTTTCAAGGTTAGTTTTATAAGTTTGAAATAGGGTGGGTAATGGTAAATTTGCCTGTCGTATAGTTGCTCCTTGTACATTCCTGAATAATCATTTCGAACCACTTGTTGAATGGTATTGTGCTCTGGATTATACGTCTGAATAACAACTTTCCCTTGTTTTTGAGAACGACCAGAACGACCAGAAACTTGCGTCATCATCTGAAAACTTCTTTCAAACGCCCTGAAATCAGGATGATATAGCATGTTGTCAGCATTCATGATTCCCACCAAACTCACATTATCAAAATCCAATCCCTTGGCAAGCATTTGTGTTCCTATCAAAACATCGATTTCTCGATTTTTAAAACTATCAATAATTTTCTCGAAACCAAATTTTCCCCGAGTTGTATCCTGATCCATTCGCCCTATTTTCGTACTTGGAAATAACTCGATCAATTCTTGCTGAATCTGCTCCGTTCCAAAACCTTTGGTAGTCAAATGAATGCTCGAACAAGCATGGCAATTGGTTGGTTTTGCCATAGAATAGCCACAATAATGACAACGCAGTTGATTCTTGTGTTTATGATACGTCAAACTCACGTCGCAATGCGCACATTGTGGCACGTGACCACAAGTCATGCATTCGACAATAGGCGAAAAACCTCTCCGGTTTTGAAACAAAATGACTTGTTCGCCTAAAGACAATGCTGTGGTAATTTCCTCTATTAAAGTATCGCTAAAATGCCCAGACATTTTTTTGCGAAAGTATTTGTCCTTCAAATCTACCAATTCGATTTTGGGCATTTTGACATTTCCAAAGCGTTCCGAAATTTCTACTAAACCATATTTCTCGGATTGAGCATTGAAATAAGTTTCAATACTTGGCGTAGCCGAACCCAACAAAACTTTTGCTTTAAAAATGTTTGCCAAAACAATCGAGGCATCTCGTGCATGATAGCGTGGCGAGGGATCGACCTGCTTGAAGGTTTGCTCGTGCTCTTCATCGACGATAACCAATCCCAAATTTGAAAAAGGTAAAAATAAGGCCGACCTTGCCCCTATAATAATTTGTGCTTTTGGGGATACTGCCAACACTTGTCGCCAGACTTCGACTCTTTCGTTATTACTGTATTTGGAATGAAAAACAGCTACTTTATTTCCGAAATAATCGCGCAATCGTCCCACCAATTGGGTTGTCAGTGCAATTTCAGGCAATAGATACAGGATTTGTTTCCCTGTCATTAGGTAATCTTCAATGAGTTTAATATAGATTTCTGTTTTTCCGCTAGAAGTTACACCATGTAAAAGACAAACCTCTTTCATGATGAAATTACCCTTGATTGCCTCAAAAGCGATTTGTTGTGCCTTACTTAATTGCAGTTGTTCTTCTCTGGTTTTTCCGCAGAAATTGACACGATCTACTTGAATATAATATTCCTCTAAAATTTCTTTATCAATTAATGCTTTTACAACTGCTGGAGTTGAATTAGCCACTTCAATTAGCTTTTTCACGGTAATTGGCTTTTTCTCAGACGCACTTAATTGAAAATAACTCAAGACAATTTCCTTTTGCTTTATAGCGTTTTTGAGGATTTCCAATAATGCACCCAACCCTTCGTTAGATTCGTATTTAGAATGTAATTTGACATATCGAACGAGTTTTGGCGTATAGCTTTCCTGGATTTCTTGTTGGAGTACTAAAATGTTTTTATCAACCAATTTTTGAATAACAGGAAATATATTTTTCTTGTTCAAGATATTCATGATATCCTGCACCTTCAAAGAACTTTGCTGTTGAAGCGCTTCATAGACCAAGAATTCATCATCTGACAACAAGCTTTCGTCCACATAAACCGAAGTTTTCTGAGAAATTATAGTTTCGCTTTCCAACAAAAAGCCCGAGGGCATTGCTCTACGGTATACATCACCAATTGCACACATATAATAGGAAGCAATCCACTGCCAATGGGCGATTTGGATTTCGGTAACTATGGGACTTTCGTCTAGTATCTGATGAATTTCTTTCGCTTCATATAAAGCGGGTTTGTTTTGATGCACTTCAATAACCAGTGCAGTGTAAATCTTACTTTTTCCAAAAGGCACTGCCACGCGCATTCCTTTTTTGATATAATCGTACTCAGCTTGTGAAACGCGATACGTAAAGGTTTTAGCAAGAGAAAGCGGTAAAATTACTTCTATGAAATGCATTTATAATTTGGAATTAGACTCTTCAATATTCTTGTGATGATGCTTTGTTTTTAAATGTTTCTTTTTTAACTTATGGATGATAGCATTCAATTCAAATCCAAGGAGTAAAATCATGCAGTTAATCCAAATATAAAACATCATAATTAATAAGGTGCCTATCGAACCATACAATTCGTTGTACTTGGAAAATCGGAGAACCCAAATCCCAAAAACATAAGAGTCCAAAATGATTAATATTGTAGTAAATACAGAGGCTATTGAGATAAAGGGACCACCAATAAAATGTTTTGTGCCAAATCTAAAAAGTATGGACGTCGTGATTAAAATCATCAATAACACAAAGGCATAACGCCCCAGAATAATCAAGGAAACGGTACCACTCAATACATCCTGAATATTTGTTTTTTGAAGGAACACCTCAAAAATAACAATTGTAGCCACGGTAACTAGTAATAAAAGTGACAACACTAGCGACATTCCTAAAGCCACTAAATATTGATGCAGAAAACCCCGTTTGATAAGCACATGCTTTGAGGATTCAAAGCCTCCCAAAATACCATTCAATCCATTTGCCATCAGGAAAATAGATAATATAAAACCTGTAGAAAGCAAACCAGAATGACTGTTATTCAGAATATCATCCACAATATTAGCAATAGCATCATAGGTATTGGGTGGTACTCCTTCTTTTATAAACTCAAGGAAATCAGCCTGAAATCCTTCAATGGGAATATAGGGAATAAGGTTTAATATAAACAACGCAAAAGGAAACAAGGCCATAAAAAAACTGAACGCAATTGCACTAGCATGATAAGTCAAGGCACTTTCGGCAATTCCCAGCACATACAATTCCAATAAATCATAAAACGACAACCCTTCCAACCAGGGCAGTTTTATCCTTTTTAGCGGACGAGCTAAATTGCGCAGTATCGGAATTCGTTCTATTCTTTGTTCTATTTCCTTACTCATTATTTTCAGATTTCAGGTGGCAGGTTATATTACTTATCAGGGCAAACGCATCAAATTATAAAAAATCGCCTAGTTATTAACCACTGTTGTAAACTTAGGGAAAAATGTTTACAATTGAATTTAGAAAAAAATAAAATTTATTTTTAAGGATTGAACTTTGTCAGATTAAAAAATCTGACACAATGAAAAGCAATCTTTCCGAACATTTTAAAGCCACAAGAATTCACTGGCTAAAACAAAAATAAAAGTATCGGATACTACACCCAGGAAAAATATTTTAAAAATGTCAATCGCGCTGAATGCCTTTTGAGTGATAGGATGGAATACTAGAATGATTCGCAAAACAACACTTACAATGATATAAAAAAGAGTAAGATTATAAAAAGGGGGAAAACTTTTTTGAAAATGACATAGAAAATTGTTTTTGTAAAAATAAGAGATTTGAAATGATTAAAGAGTTAAGTTACATAGCAAAAAAAATGCTACATTTGAAATGATTTTATTCGTAAATTAAAATCATTTGATCTAAAAAAAAGGAAATTATTTTCAAATAGGATTTTAAAAACGATCTATCTTCTTAATACTAATCTTAATTTTCAAGTTTAGTAATTTCAAATAATAATTTATGCAATATTTTTACGTTTTAAAACTATTAAACACAAAGTCTTGAATGTTTTTCTAATTGTTATTTCCAATGAATTTAAAATTTAAAAATATAATTGTCGTCATAATTGTTTTTATGAGTTCATTGAGCTATTCTCAAAATTGGCAATCCACCTTTGAGGCAGCAAAAACATTAGCTTTAAAAGAAAATAAAAATATTCTTCTCGTTTTTTCTGGTTCTGATTGGTGTGCGCCGTGTATAAAATTAGAAAATATAGTTTGGAAATCGGAAGCTTTTAAATCAGAATCAGAAAAAAATTGGGTGATTTATAAAGCTGATTTTCCAAAGAAAAAAGCAAATCAATTAACACCCGAACTAATGGAAAGCAACAATAGACTTGCCGAAAAATACAATAGAAATGGCA
>JBIILD010000137.1:0-3331 GCA_044232845.1 Flavobacterium sp. | reverse complement strand
CAGACCAAAGTCTACACGATCAACCCCATAAAGATTTGAGGAGGGCACGAGGCGCAAGCCAATCTATTGTTCCTACTACAACAGGTGCAGCCAAAGCATTGACAAAAATATTTCCGGAATTCGAGGGGAAAATTGGAGGTTGCGGCATTCGGGTTCCTGTTCCTGATGGTTCCTTGACCGATATAACTTTCAATGTGAAAAGAGTAGTCACCATAAACGAAATAAATGCTGCTTTCAAGCATGCGGCTCAAACTAATTCGAAAGGAATCTTGGATTACACCGAAGACCCAATTGTTTCAGTTGATATTATTGGCAATAAAAACTCCTGTGTTTTTGATGCGCAACTCACTTCGGTTATTGATAAAATGGTTAAAGTCGTGGGATGGTACGATAATGAAACTGGCTATTCCTCCCGGCTAATCGACCTGATTATTTTAACAAATGCTAATAATTCAAAATCAATTTTTTGACGATCTTGCAGGTGTTTCCAAATAATTCATAATCGTTTTATCAAATTTTTCTGCTGCAGAAAGGAATGAACTTCGTATGGGCAAATAGAAAAGCTGTTCTTTTAGAAGGCTATCTTTTAATCTTACGAAATCTTTTTCGGTGGTAATTATCATCTTGCCTTGTGCTTTATTTTCTATTTCCAATAGGTCTTTTTGCGAAAAATGATGATGGTCAGGGAAAACCATTTTCTCCTCATTTTCACTTTGCAAATGTTTAAAAAAGGGTTCCGGCTTGGCGATTCCCGCCAAAAGCAATTTATCAAGAGTCCTAACTTCATTTAACTTAATCGATTTATCCTCGGAAAAAAGGAATTCATCATACTCAATACAAGAAAAATAAAGTTCTTGAGTCGAAGTAAGATTCAATTTGGCTTGAATTTCTCTCTGTTCGTCAGCCGAAAGAGTTGCGGGACATTTCGTGACAATAACCAAATTGGCTCTTTTGGCACCGGTTCTACTTTCGCGTAAATTTCCCGTTGGCAAAATAAAATCATCCGAATATAAATCCCCATAAGTAGTCAATAAAATATAGAAACCGGCTTTAACTCTTCGATGTTGAAAGGCATCATCTAATAATACAACCTCAGGTTTATGGATTTGGGAAAGTAATTTTTCGGTGCCGTTTTTTCTATTGGCATCAACGGCAACCTGTATGTTCTTAAATTTTTTATAAAATTGGAATGGCTCATCCCCAAGAATTTCAGCATTTGAAGTGGAATTAGCCAAAATGAAACCTTTCGATTTTCTCTTATAACCCCGACTCAAGGTAGCCACTTTATAATTTGAAGAAAGCAAGCGTATCAAATATTCAATTTGCGGAGTTTTCCCTGTACCACCAGCGCTTAAATTACCTACTGCAATAATGGGAACATCAAAAGAATAGGATTTTAGAATACCTATGTCGAAAAGAAAATTCCGAATACTGGTAATGAATCCATATAAAATGGCAAATGGAAACAGTATTTTTCGAAGTAAAATCATATTATATATTAGAATAATGCCCCGGCAGGTTTAACAAAAATAGTTAGCATATCTTCACTAGGTATGGAATCCTGTCATTTAATTTGATTTCCCAGCGCCAAAATCCTGAACGGTGTTGTTGTATTGCTTCTGGATTCGTTATTCCCCATAAAGGGATTTCGGAAATTCTATCAAAATCATGACAACTCTCTTAATACGCTCTTGATTTCATGATTTATAGTGTTCTTCAATCTCTTTTTGAGCTTTAGGTTCGGAATGTACACGATACTTTCCATAACTTGTATGGATTTAATCGGGTAAATTTTTTAACCCTTTAAATATTTCAGAAACAAACTCATTATTATTTAGCTTTTCTTATAAATTTCACTATCACTTATTCCTCGCAATAATTGATATAATTTTATACAAATATAGCAAAAGTTTCTATGAAAGTCCGGGTACTGATTTCATGAAGGATTACAAAATCGTATATGATAAGTTCTTATCCAATCTATTTTATTTTTTGAGGATTTTATTACAGGAGTCGTTAGTACTACTAGCAAAAAAGATGTAATGAGTATCTGCGGATTTAGCTATATTTTTTTGGATCAAATTTGAACTATATAATAAATGCGTTTGGTATTAGAAACTAAACCTAAAAAATAACGCTATGGCCACTACAGAAATAAAATCGACTTCGTTTTCAGAAATGAAAGACAAATATATTGGGACTACTGGCAGTGAAGAAAGAGAAAAGTATGAATACGAACTTCGTATGGATGTTTTGGGTCGGATGATAAAAAAAGCCAGACAAGAACGAAATCTAACTCAAGAACAATTGGGCGAACTTGTTGGTGTAAAAAAAGCGCAGATTTCTAAATTGGAAAATAGTACCAATAGCGCAACAATTGACAACATTTTGAAAGTTTTCAAAGCATTAAAAGCAGATATCCATTTTAATGTGATGATTGAAAAGCAGAATTTAAAGTTAACATAAAAAATCTTACCCATTCAAGGAACAATTAAAACAAAACCCGATAGGTTTCAAATACCTATCGGGTCTATTTTACTACTTATCCAAACTATTTTATTTTTTTAGGATTTTATAGGTATTATTTTGGTTGGATTCCTTACTCGACACCGTGACCAAGTACATCCCTTGAGGATATATTGCAATATCTAAAGGAACTGCTGCAGTGATTGTACCTGAATACATTTGTTTTCCAGTTAAATCCGTAATACGAATCGAAAAGTTTTTTTGTTCCGGATGTGACACGTACAACAGTTGCGAAGTAGGATTAGGGTACACCTTGATTTTTAAGTCAATCGTATTATCCTCAAGACCTAAAGTCTCTTCTAGTTCCACAGTTACGGTAGCAGTATCAGTTTCTGTACAAGGCGAGGTGGCTGCTACGGTATAGGTATAAACCGAATCTACATTAGTCCAGGTTCCTCCTTCATCTGGCGTTCCCCCCAACTGAGCAAATAACTCTGCTTCTGTAGGCGTTGTTCCAGCAGAAACCGTAAGTGTTCCGTCTGTTCCTGCGTTAGGTTGGGCTTGCTCGGTAACTGTTACTATGGCTGTTGCGTCTGTTGAGCATGGTGATATAGCCGTTACGGTATAAGTGTATTCTGAATCTACATTAGTCCAGGTTCCTCCTTCATCTGGCGTTCCCCCCAACTGAGCAAATAATTCTGCTTCTGTAAGTATTGCTCCTGCACAAACTATAAGTTCTCCGTCTGTTCCTGCGTTAGGTTGGGCTTGCTCGGTAACTGTTACTATGGCTGTTGCGTCTGTTGAGCATGGTGATATAGCCGTTACGGTATAAGTGTATTCTGAATCTACATTAGTCCAGGTTCCT
>JBIILD010000112.1:0-4445 GCA_044232845.1 Flavobacterium sp. | reverse complement strand
CTTTATCCAAAAAACAGCAACAAACGAAAATAGGTGCGATTTAAATGAAAATCACACCTATGAACAATGTCTTTTATGAAAATTAAAAATAAACATATCTCTGAGTTTATCAGCAGACCCTAATTAAAAATTAATAAACAAAACAGCTAAACATAGCTATTTTTATTGCATTGGACAATCCCTAATTTTGCAGATCTTGTGCCACAATCATCGCATAAAAAATATGGAGAGAGGGATTTCTAAAATCGTATCTTTGCCTTTGTAATAATGGTTGGAGCGCAAAACTTAAAATATAACAATGACAAATAACGATATCCTCAAAAAACTACGTGTTGCCTTGATGTTACGGGACGATCAAATAGTTGAAATACTGGAATTAGTCGATTTTAGAATTTCAAAATCAGAATTAGGTGCTTTTTTCCGTGCCGAAGACCACCCTAATTATGTGGAATGTGGCGACCAAGTGTTGCGGAATTTCCTAAATGGCTTGGTTATTCACCTTCGCGGCACAAAAGAAAACCCCAAAAACCCAACAGCGGTTTTAGCCAAACACAAAGCTCAAATTCCCGCTAAAGAAGGTCAGAAAGACAGACCAGAATTTAAGGCAAAACCAAAAGACGAAGACAGAGCAAGAGGAGATCAAGCCCCCTCTAAATCGAAACCCGCCGCAAAAAGAACCTCCAAAAAAGAATTTCCAAAGGGGAATAACAAAATACAGGTGGTAGAAAAAGTGAAATTTAATTTTGGAAAGAACAAAAAAGCGTAGTGATAAAGACGGCTTTGATTATTGGTAGTACTGGATTGATAGGTTCCCAACTTTTAGAACTCCTTTTAGAAAGCAAGGAATATTCAACGGTGATTGCCTTTGTTAAAAGAGATTCAGGAATTCAGCATCCAAAATTAAAGCAATATATTATTGATTTTGACAAGCCAGAAACGTATAGGGAATTAGTCGTTGGTGATGATTTCTTTTGTACCATTGGCACGACCATAAAAAATGCCGGAAGCCAAGAGGCTTTAAGAAAAGTAGATTTTGAATACCCACAACAATTTGCTAAAATCGCTCTTGAAAACAAAGTCAAACAATTTTTGATTGTTTCCTCTCTTGGTGCAGATGCCAATTCTTCCAATTTTTATTTTAAAACAAAAGGAGAAATTCAAGATTTTCTCAAAAGATGTCCCTTTGAAAGTGTTTTTGTATTTCAACCTTCCATCCTTTTAGGAAATAGAGCGGAATTTAGGTTGGGAGAAAAAATAGGCATCTTTTTTATGAGACTGTTTTCATTTATGCTTATCGGCAATTTAAGCAAATACAAACCCATACAGAGTGAAGCTGTTGCTAAAGCCATGTTTGTCATTGCCCAAAAGGACAACAAAGGATTTTATACTATAGAATCTGACAGCATACAAGAAATGGCAAACAAAAAATCCTGAGCTTTGACCCAGGATTTTTATCTTATAACTATTTCTTTAATTACGAAAGTGCCGCTTTTACTTGATCCGCTGCTTCTTGAAATTCAACAGCAGATAAGATTGGCATTCCTGAATTGTCAATTAATTCTTTTGCAATAACAGCATTGGTTCCTTGCAAACGAACTATAATTGGCACTTTAATCGCATCACCCATATTTTTATAGGCATCAACAACTCCTTGTGCCACACGGTCACAACGAACGATTCCTCCAAAGATATTAATCAAAATTGCTTTTACATTTGGGTCTTTCAAAATGATACGGAAAGCTAATTCTACCCGTTTTGCATCGGCAGTTCCACCAACGTCCAAGAAATTTGCTGGCTCAAAACCTGCATATTTTATTAAATCCATCGTTGCCATGGCCAATCCAGCTCCATTAACCATACAGCCTACGGTTCCGTCAAGATCCACATAATTAAGACCTGCTTCTTTTGCTTCAACCTCGATTGGGTTTTCCTCGCGAACGTCTCGCATTTCTGCCAATTTCGGATGACGGTATAAAGCATTGTCATCCAAATTTACTTTGGCATCAACAGCAATAATTTTATTATCTGAAGTTTTTAAAACGGGATTAATTTCAAACATCGAAGCGTCAGAACCTATATATGCTTTATATAAAGCATCAACAAACTGAACCATTTCTTTGAAAGCATTTCCGGAAAGTCCTAAATTAAAGGCAATTCTTCTAGCCTGAAAACCCTGTAATCCAATAGTTGGATCAATCTCTTCGGTAAAAATTAAATGCGGAGTATGTTCTGCCACTTCTTCAATATCCATTCCACCTTCGGTAGAATACATAATCATATTGCGACCTTTACTTCTATTCAATAAAACCGACATATAAAATTCAGAAGTTTCAGTTTCACCAGGATAATAGACATCCTCGGCAACCAAAACTTTGTGTACTTTTTTACCTTCTGCAGCTGTTTGTGGAGTAATCAATTGCATCCCGATGATTTGACCAGAAATATCTTCAACTTGTTGTAGGTTTTTAGCAAGCTTTACTCCGCCACCTTTTCCACGTCCACCAGCATGCACTTGGGCTTTAATAACATGCCATCCTGTTCCCGTTTCGACAGTCAATTGTTTTGCAGCAGCAACTGCTTCTTGTGGGTTATTTGCCACATAGCCACGTTGCACTTTTACGCCATAACTGGCTAATATTTCTTTTCCTTGGTATTCGTGTATATCCATATTGAGGTATTTGACAAGATTCTGAATGTATTCCAGAAATTAAGTGCCACAAAAATAGCAAAATTCATCTTAAAACTAAAATCTTTTTTGATAATATAAGTAGTTTTTGTGTTAGATTGAAAAAATCAGCCTTTATATTTTAATGCTCATTCTTCAACCAATTATAAACTAGGTTTTAAGGTCTAAATTTTAGATTGTAATCTACTATATCGTTTGAAACAAAAAAACTAAAAGGTAGAATTTGAGTTTTATTGTCTTAATTTAAAATTAAAAAATCAAAACGAATTGTCAATTTATCAATTTCAATCTATAAGATTGTCTTTATTATTAATAAGTTTGTATTTTACTGCTATTACTGTAAAAATACATTTCTTATTATGTTTTCAATTCATTATAATCAATGAAATCTTTATTTTTGCATAAAAATTAATAAGCATGAAAATTAAAGAACAAGGTCTTTATCTGCCAGAATTTGAACATGAAAACTGTGGGGCAGGGTTTATCTGTAACCTTAAAGGCGAAAAAACAAATCAAATCATACACGACGCATTAGAAATCCTTGTAAAACTCGAACATCGTGGAGGTGTTAGCTCGGATGGAAAAACTGGTGATGGAGCCGGATTATTAATTGATATTCCTCACGAATATTTCAATAGGGTTTGTGATTTCAAGCTTCCGGAAGCTCGTGAATATGCCGTTGGAATGGTGTTTTTACCAAAAAATGAAAATCAATATGTTTTTTGTAAAAAAACATTCGAAAAAGAAATCAAAGGTCAGGGATTAACCATTTTAGGATGGAGAGAAGTTCCTGTAGATTCTTCACAACTAGGTCAGATAGCCGCTGCTTCTGAACCAAGAATTGATCAAATTTTCGTTGGGAAAAGTGAACCAATTGACGATGCCACATTCAAAGCAAAGCTTTATGCGGCCCGTAAAATTACCGAGCATACTATTATCAATTCAAAAATATCTGAGAGCTCTTATTTTTATATTCCTAGTTTTTCAACTACTACGCTTATTTATAAGGGGATTATTATGCCCGAAGATATTGGTCCGTATTACATCGATTTACAGCAAACTGATTTAGTAACGCGATTAGCATTAGTACACCAACGTTTTTCTACCAATACAATGCCTTCTTGGGAGTTAGCCCAACCCTTTAGATATATATGCCAAAATGGGGAAATCAACACTTTGCGCGGAAATGTAAGTAGAATGCGCGTTAGGGAAGAAATCATGAAGAGCGATGTTTTTGGTCCGCAAATTGAAAAATTATTTCCAATTATTATTCCAGGAAAGTCGGATTCAGCCTCTATGGATATGGTGGTAGAATTGTTGATGCACACCGGCAGATCATTGCCAGAAGTGATGATGATGATGATTCCAGAAGCATGGGAAAAGCACCAAACGATGTCGCCAGAACGAAAAGCATTCTATGAATACAATGCCTGTATTATGGAGCCTTGGGATGGCCCTGCCTCTGTTCCGTTTTCAGACGGTGATTATGTGGGTGCCTTATTGGATCGTAATGGTTTGAGACCTTCTAGATATACTGTAACCAAGAGTGGAAAATTAATAATGGCATCCGAAATTGGTGTTGTGGAAATAGCTCCTGAAGACGTAGAAAGCCATGGTAGATTAGAACCGGGGAAAATGTTCTTGGTTGATATGAACGAAGGACGCATCATTAATGACGAAGAAATCAAAAGCAAAATTGTTTCTGAAAGACCTTATCAGGAATGGTTAAATCAATATAGATTAAATTTAAAAGACGTAC
>JBIILD010000111.1:0-4448 GCA_044232845.1 Flavobacterium sp. | reverse complement strand
GTAGCGAATCTGATAGAATAAACGATGTTAATCCGTATTGTTTCTTTTAAAATTTGTCCATCATGAAAAGAGAAGAAATAAGCATCCCTTTGGCTTCTGTGACATTAAAAGGGGAATTGGTGCTTCCTGAAAACGCTCTGGGTATTGTTGTTTTTTCGCACGGCAGCGGCAGCAGCCGCTTTAGTCCCAGAAATAAAATGGTAGCAGAATTAATCCAGCAACACGGCATGGGTACATTATTGTTTGATCTGCTGACAGAGCAAGAAGACCGAATTTACGAAAACCGATTTAACATTGATTTGCTAGTAAGCCGGTTAATTGAGGCTACAGAATGGCTTATGAACAACAAAGAGACTCAGAAATATCCTGTGGCTTATTTTGGGGCAAGCACCGGTGCGGCATCAGCCTTAAGGGCTGCTGCCTATTTTGAAAAAAAAATAAAAGCGGTGGTATCTCGTGGCGGACGACCCGATTTGGCCTTAAAGGCCTTACCTATGGTAACGGCACCAACTTTGTTGATTGTGGGACAACTCGATGTACCGGTGATTCAAATGAACAAACAGGCGTTTGACCAACTGCATTGCATTAAGGAAATGAAAATAATACCTGGTGCCACCCATTTGTTCGAAGAACCTGGAAAATTGATAGAGGTTGCCGAAATGGCCATTTCATGGTACAAAGAGTACTTCATAAAATAGGTAAAATAATCCTCTTGACTTGTTGCCAAAAGGGTATTATTCCTCGCTTGCCAAATGTATTTTTTGATACAGATGATTCAACAGCACTTGGTACCGACTGATTTCAAGTAAATCTTCATCCTCTTCGGAAAAATCATGTAATTCGTCCAATAAATCACTTACTTCCACCAATTTATTATTGGCGTCCTTGGTTTGTTTTTTGGCAATCAAATCTATTATTTCCTGTACGTCATTTTTTAATGCCTCGAATTTAGTGTGGTCCATGTCGTATTTTTATAAATTTTCTGAGTGGTTGGTCTCGTTAAACTTCTTCACAATTTGTTTCAATTTTTCTTTGCGTAAAACTTTAGCGGCTTTCACTTTATCCTGTTCTTTGTGCAACTTATCGTTGTGTTTCTTTATATTTCTCTCGTTGTTTCTGCCCATTATAGTGCTCTTTTTATTTCTTCCAAAGTTTTATTGGTGAAAATTAATTGGTTAATTATGTGTTGTCGCAATAAATCTATATCATCGTATTCAAAATATTTAGCCCAAGACGTTAAATTAAATAAGTTCCTGATTTGCTTTATTTTTTTCGTGGTTTCAAAACTGGTTCTCAGCATCGCTTTTCCATCATAATTCGGGTTGTTTTTATGCTGGTAATTTACGGTGTTATTGGTATAATTTACTTCTAGGTAATACCATTCTTCTTCCGCATTATCACTGTAGAAATCGTCCCAAGCGGCAAACCCCAGTTTCGTTTTAGACGAGGATGCCGGTTCTATTGGCTCCAGCCTCCATTTGCTGTTAGCCAATCTCCCCCAATGGTTGGAGAGTCGATACATTCCAAATTCGGTGTAATAATACGTACTTCCTGATTTGCTTTCGAATTGCACCTCTAAATTTTCAATGACTTTTGATTCGATTTCACGGAAAACACAAAATGTATTTTTGAAAGAATTGGGACTGGGACGAAATGATGCTTTCATGACACAAAGATAATCACAAAGTCAAGAATAACCCAAGGCAAATAATAATTGATTAGCTTTGCCCCATAGAATTATATTAAAATCAAATGGATTATGACCAAGTCTTCACAAGAAAAAATGCTGCAAAAAGGGGTTTATACCGGAATAATAGAAAAGGATGAAAACAACAACTTTTTTTGTGGTGAGTATTTATTGGATTATAAAATGGCGATGTCCAATCACGCCCTGGGCGATTGGATTACCATAAAATCAGTTATTGAAAATCCGAGTGACATCAGCTACAACAAGTATCCCAAAAAATCCAAAAACTTCGACAAGGCCAATAATAAGCCCCAACAATAGTTTTTTAGGAACTTTATTTTTCAAAAAAACCAGAATAGAGGCAGGTCCTTTGATTTTTTTTTAGTCCTAAACTGAAAACTTAAAAAAAAGTGTACCTTTGCAAAAAATTGTCAATTTTGAAATCTAATTACTATGATTTCATCATAAAAGACAAGTAGTTCCCTTATTTATGAAAAAAATAGTTGAATACCGTAAGCTGCTAAACGTAGACAAAACTGCAGAATTAAAAGATTTAAAAACCATTTATCGCAACGCGATGAAGGAAGCGCATCCCGACAAATTTCAGGGTGATGAAGCTGGTTTAAAAGCTGCCGAAGAGAACAGCAAAAAAATTATTGAAGCCTATCATTTTTTGGTAAGTATCAATCCTGAAACCATCAAACAAAACTTACCAGAATACACTGAAACCATTGCTGCATCAACGATTACTGACTACAAATTTGTGGAGGGACGATTGATTATCAATTTTTCTAACGGTAGCGTTTACGAATACATCAGTGTACCTAAAGCCACTTATGTAAAAATGGTAAACGCTGATTCCCCTGGAAGATTTGCAAAAAGACATATTTTGAATGCGTTTACTTGGAGAAAAACGACCAACCAAGACTAACTTATTTATTTATCGAGATATAAAAAGCATTCCAAACGAGGGATGCTTTTTTTGTTCAATGTTCTTACGCCAGCTTGGTAAAACCAAATCCAATCAAAACATTCTAAAACTATAACAAAAATTTAGGCATTAAAATTATTGAAGTTTTATAAATTTAAATACTTTTGCAATCTTAAATCAATAAATATAAAATAATGAAAAAATTAATTTTATTACTTTCAGCTACTGTGGTTTTAATTTCTTGTACCAAAAGTTCCTACACTATTTCCGGAACCGCAAAAGGTTTTGAAAATGGAAAAACCGTTATTTTACAAACACAAGATTCAATAGGAGCGACAATTTCAGTAGATACAGTTAAAATTGAAAATGGTAAATTTGAGATAAAAGGAAAATCAAAAGAACCTCAATTTCATGCATTATTAATAGAAGGAGCGGAAGGTTTAGTTCCTTTTATCCTTGAAAATGGAGATATTTCGATTGTAATAAACAAAGATACCATCCAAAAATCGAAAATTTCAGGTACTTATAATAATGATGAATACGTTAAATTTAACGAAGAGTTGGTTAAAATACAAAAGAGTTTAATGGATTTTCAGACAAAAAACACCCCTTTAATGAATACGGCGCAACAAACTAAGGATACTGCCGTAATCAACCGATTGATGAAAGAATATTCGAAAATTCAGGAAGTAGTAGGTTCTGAGTCTAAAAAGAAATACAACACTTATGCCGAAACCCATCCTAAATCATTTATAAGCGCCTTAATTATTCAAGGAATGCTTAATGATCCTAGTGCTGATGTTAAAAAAACGGAAGGCCTTTACAATAGCTTAGATGAATCATTAAAAAATTCAAAGCCAGGTAAAGCTATAAAAACTAAACTTAAGGAAATAAAAACACCTGCTGTAGGAGTTACTCCTCCTGCACCCGCTCCAGCATCAGCTGAGGCCAAATGAAGATCCGATTTTTCCGCTCCTAATCCGGAAGGGAAATTAGTTTCACTAAAAGATTGTTTAGGAAAAGTAACCCTTGTTGACTTTTGGGCTTCATGGTGTGGGCCTTGTAGAGCCGAAAACCCCAATGTGGTCGCCCTATATAAAGAATTGCACTATAAAGGTTTAAATATTGTGGGTGTTTCTTTAGACAAAGACGCCGCAAAATGGAAAGAAGCCATCGCAAAGGACAAATTGACCTGGACGCAAGTTTCCCATTTAAAGTTCTGGAATGAACCTATTGCACTACAATATGAAGTTCAATCCATTCCTGCCACATTTATACTAGATGCTTCTGGAAAAGTAGTGGCAAAAGATTTAAGAGGTAATGAACTTAGGGCTAAAATCATAGAACTTTTGGCCAAATAAGCGCCTTAGTTATTACTAACAAAAAATCTCCCTAGTGGAGATTTTTTTATTATTATTACAAGTGTATTTTTTGATAAGTAAGTCGAAAGTTTTAATGTCGTAAAGTCAAAAGTCCGACATCTGGTGCTTGTCTGCGACGAGTACCTACTTTCATTTGTCTACCATGCAAAGCGTTTGCAACGCGGGTCATAAAACATTTTACCACAAAGGCTCTTTGTTTACATTACAAAAAACAGTGCTGTCTTCTTCATAATTTCTATAACTACTATTTACATAATCTCTTTCTTGAAAAACAATTTTAGTGAAAAACCGCGTTGCAAACGCTATAATTTGTTTTCAAAAGTAAGTAGGGTCTGCTGATAAACTCAGAGATATGTTTATTTTTAATTTTCATAAAAGACATTGTTCATAGGTGTGATTTTCATTTAAATCGCACCTATTTTCGTTTGTTGCTGTTTTTTGGATAAAG
>JBIILD010000025.1:0-16176 GCA_044232845.1 Flavobacterium sp. | reverse complement strand
AAACGGCTAAAATCAGGGTAAGAAGGAACCCCTTCGAAAATCACGGTGGTGGCACCATTTAATAATGGGCCATACAAGATGTATGAGTGTCCGGTAATCCAGCCAATATCGGCGGTACACCAAAAAACATCATTTTCTTCATAACTAAACACGTTCTTGAAGGTGTAGGCAGAGTATACCATGTATCCGGCTGTAGTATGCACCATGCCTTTTGGTTTGCCTGTTGAACCTGAAGTGTAAAGGATAAACAAAGGGTCTTCGGCATCCATGATTTCGGCAACGTTATTGTCCGAAGCCTCGTCTAAAAGAGGCTGTAACCATTGGTCACGCCCTTGTTTGATAACTATCGGGGTGTGGGTTCTTTTGGACACCAAAACAGTCGAAACACATGGGCAATTATTCAAGGCTTCGTCAACGATTCCCTTTAAATCTATTATTTTGTTACCGCGGAATCCTCCATCAGCAGTGATGACCATTTTGCACTCGCTGTCATTGATTCTTGCCGCCACTGCCGAAGCCGAAAATCCTGCAAAAACCACGGAGTGGATGGCGCCAATTCTAGCACAAGCCAAAACGGAAATGGCCAATTCCGGAATCATGGGCAGGTAAATACAAACCCGATCGCCTTTTTTTATGCCTTGTTCCCGCAATACGTTCGCCATTTTTGAAACTCTCGCATGTAATTCGTTATAGGAAATGTGTTGCGCTTCCTCTTTTGGGTCATTTGGCTCGAAAATGATGGCGGTTTTGTCCCCTCTTTTGGCAAGATGCCTGTCAATACAGTTTTTAACAATATTTACTTTGGCATCCACAAACCATTTTATTTGGGCTTCGCCCATATCGAATTCCATTACTTTTTCGCATTCTTGGTACCAAGTGAAGTTTTCAGAAGCGATTTTCCCCCAAAATTTTCTCGGCTCTCGAATTGATTTATTGTAATGTTTAAAGTATTGTTCTAAATTTTCAATTTTGTAATAACTCATATTAATTTGTCTTATTAAAAAGTAGTAAAAGCGTTAGGCAATAATATAGTATTCATCCCGGAACCGAAAAGCTCCAATGGTGCTAAATTTGTGTAGTGTTTTAATAATTTATTACAATGAGATTAAATAAAATTTAAAGTTTTTTTGGTTAGTTTTTTCAATCACACGCTATTGCTATATATTTACAAATATATCAAACCTACTCGGTTTTTTTAAATTTTTTTGTCAATTCTACATTTTTAAAAATGAAGGGATTTAATTACGCTTTTTTTAATACTACAGCAGGATTAAGAAACATAAAATCTATTCTTAATACAGCTATTATAAATCAATAAATGGTAATCCTTGTAAAATTGAGTTCTCCTTATAAAGGGTCTTGTAAAACCAAAATTAACGATGTATCTTTACAATCAAGACTGATGTTTTTGATCAGAAATTACCCGATTATAATTCTTTAGCGTGTTGTTTTTTAGTGTTTTATAACTAATTAATTGTAAATGTTTTGTTGATTTGTTAATTTTTCAATCAAATATATTTTTGAACTAATTATAATTGTTGATGAGTCCGATCGTTTTGGTATAATACAGTTACATATATTCTTTAGTTCAATTTTCACTTACTATTTTGAAATAATAAGCGGTTTTCATGAGTCAAATGGGCATTAGTAACGGATTGTTAAAAAATAGTAAAATGAATTATATTGCTCCTATTAACACTAATTTATTACTTGAAGCTGCCGATAAGGAAGCTTTATACTTGAAATTAATCGAGCAAATCAACAAGGATTTCAATTTGGCCAATGAAGGAATTGATTTTCCAATGAGCATTTCGTCCGAGGAATTAAAATTACAATTGCACGAAAAAATTTATCGATTGATTCAATATAAATTCGCCGAGTACCTCAATTTGCTCTATATTATTGACGTCCCCGAGGATCAAATCAAAAAATTGGATGGTTCGGATTTAGTGGTATTAGCAGAACAAGTGGCGTTTCTAATTTTAAAAAGAGAATTTCAAAAAGTGTGGTTCAGGAATAAATACCGTTAAATACTTTCAAATTAATTCTGTTAATTGCCAGAAGCTGCTTGGCTCTAAGCAAAAACAATTTCTCCATTGTCATCTTAAATCTCCTTTTTTTTCTTTTTTGTAACTGCTAAAAAACTTAGATTCAATTGTTAATGCCAGTTTTTAATAAAAAAGTGAAAGCAAAATAGGATACTCTATTTTTCGTTGGTATGAAAAAAGTTGCCCCTAAGCCGTTTCATATCTTTTTAAATTTGGGGTGTTATTTAAAAAATCTTCTTTTGCTTTTGCTAGGTCATACGTTCTTTGCAAATTGAGTAAATGACTCGCAGTTCCTCCAAATACTTTTTCTAATCTTAAAGCCATATTTGGAGAAATAGAAGCATGTCCATTTATTATATTTGAAAAATTGGCTCGAGTAGTGCCTAGTAATTCCGCAATTTTGCTGATAGTTAAATTTCTTCCCTCGACAAGCTCCATGTGAAGAATTTGTCCGGGATGTATTTTTTTCATTTTTCTTTCCATAATACCTGTTTTAATGTGTGTCTAAATAATCTAAATCGAATGCGTCTTTGTTTTCAAATCTGAAAATAATTCGATAATTTCCTGTAACGTCTAGACTCCAAAATCCTTTTTTGTCCCCAACAAGTAAGTGTGGTCTTAGGTTTTTATAAAATTCTAAGTCGTCAGGAACTACTTCTAAATTGTCTATTATTTCAAGAATAATCCTAATTTTTTTGATTTGGGAAGGAGGAAGTTTGCTATTGTCTTCTTTTTCCCAAAGCAATCTTAGCGCTTTGCTTTTTATAGTTTTTAGCATTCCTTTTTTTGTATTCCGTAAAGATACACAATACTATTTAAATAAAATAATGATTTGGTATTTCCGAAGCGAAAACCAAATTTTAGTGGGAAGAAAGTATTATGTTTTTGGGCTAAATGGTAAAGTAATCCCAACCCTTCATAAATATGCCAAAAATTGCAAAGTAAAAATTTAGCGTAAAACAAAAAAACGCATTCAAATGAATGCGTTTTTACTTTTGGCTAATGCGTTATGAATTTTGCCTATAATCTATCCTTTAATACTCGCTGATAAATATTCTCTATTCATACGGGCAATATTCTCTAGTGAAATTCCTTTAGGACATTCCACTTCACATGCTCCAGTATTAGTACAGTTACCAAAACCTTCCGCGTCCATTTGGGTAATCATATTCAATACACGATCAGTAGCTTCCACTCTTCCTTGTGGCAATAAAGCATATTGAGATACTTTTGCAGCAACGAATAACATCGCTGAAGAGTTTTTACAAGTCGCCACACAAGCACCACATCCAATACAAGTAGCCGCATCAAAAGCTCTATCCGCATCGTGTTTTGGAATTGGTATGGTATTGGCATCCACTGGGTTTCCAGAAGTATTTATAGACACGAAACCGCCAGCTTGCTGAATTCTATCAAAAGAACTTCTATCGACTACAAGATCTTTTATAATTGGAAACGCTTTTGCTCTAAAAGGTTCAATATAGATCTCATCTCCGTCTTTGAACATTCGCATGTGCAATTGACAAGTAGGAATTCCTCGGTCTGGTCCATGAGCTTCTCCGTTTATAAAAAGAGAACAAGAACCACAAATCCCTTCACGGCAATCATGGTCAAAAGCAACTGTATCTTCTCCTTTTTGAATTAAATCTTCATTTAGAATGTCTAACATTTCTAGAAAAGACATATCTCTTTCGATACCATCAACAAAATAGTCAACAATTTTTCCGGTAGATTTGGCATTTGGTTGACGCCATATTTTTAATTTCAGTTTCATAATTTTTAGTTTGAAAGTCTTAAAGTCGAAAGTTGAAAGTCGTTTGACTTTAAGACATTTGACTTTGGACTAATTTCTATTTATAACTACGAGTAGCTAATTTAATATTTTCGTAAATCAATGGTTCTTTGTGTAAAACAGCGTCACTTGGTTTTCCTTTGTATTCCCATGCGGCAACATAAGCAAAATTTTCATCGTCACGTTGCGCTTCGCCATCTTCGGTTTGGTATTCTTCACGGAAGTGTCCGCCACAAGATTCATTTCTATGTAAGGCATCTTTAGCAAACAATTCACCCAATTCTAAGAAATCTGCTACACGCCCTGCTTTGGCTAATTCTGGATTAAAACTATCAGCAGTTCCCGGTACTTTCACTTCTTTATAAAATTCTGAACGCAAAGCAGCAATTTGTTCAATGGCTTCATTTAATCCTTTTTCATTTCGAGCCATACCCACATTATTCCACATTATTTTGCCCAATTTCTTATGAAAATAATCCACAGATTTTGTTCCCTTATTATTTATGAATTGATTGATTTGGTCTTTCACTTTTTTTTCTGCATCCGCAAATTCAGGTAAATCGGTAGATATGGGACCTGTTTTGATTTCTGGAGCTAAATAATTTCCAATAGTGTAAGGCAACACAAAATAACCGTCGGCTAACCCTTGCATTAATGCCGAAGCCCCTAATCTATTGGCTCCGTGATCAGAAAAATTAGATTCTCCAATAGAAAAACACCCCGGAATTGTAGTTTGTAAGTTATAATCAACCCATGTTCCTCCCATAGTGTAATGTACTGCAGGATAAATCATCATTGGAGAAGTATACGGATCTTCATCAACAATTTTTTCATACATTTGGAACAAGTTGCCATATTTACTGGCAACAACTGCTCTTCCCATTTTTATAATCAAAGCTTTATCATTTGCATCTAACCCCTTTACAAAAGCTTGTTCTTTTCCATAACGTTGAATGGCATCTGCAAAATCCAAGTAAACAGCTTCACCTGTTTTGTTTACACCAAAACCAGCATCACAACGCTCCTTTGCAGCTCTCGACGAAATGTCTCGAGGAGCAAGATTTCCAAAAGAAGGGTATCTTCTTTCTAAATAATAATCTCTTTCTGATTCTGATAAATCGGTTGGTTTTTTCTTTCCTTCACGAATGGCTTTTGCATCTTCGAGCTTTGCAGGAACCCAAATACGACCGTCATTACGCAAGGATTCAGACATCAAAGTTAATTTCGATTGGTGATCTCCTGAAACAGGAATGCACGTTGGGTGAATTTGTGTGTAACAAGGATTGGCAAAAAACGCTCCTTTTTTATGTATTTTCCAAGCTGCCGTTGCATTACTTCCCATGGCATAAGTAGATAAGAAAAATACATTTCCGTAACCCCCTGATGCAATGACAACAGCGTGAGCAGAATGCCTTTCAATTTCTCCTGAAACTAAATCTCGTGCAATAATTCCTCTTGCTTTTCCATCAACTACTACTAAATCTAGCATTTCGTGACGCGTATGCGATTTTATTTTTCCACGACCGATTTGACGGTTCATGGCAGAATAAGCCCCCAATAATAATTGTTGCCCTGTTTGCCCTTTTGCATAGAATGTTCTGGCTACCAAAGTTCCTCCAAAAGAACGATTGTCTAACAAACCCCCATATTCACGGGCCAATGGAACACCTTGCATCACGCATTGATCAATAATATTAGTAGAAACTTCAGCTAAACGATGCACGTTTGCCTCGCGGGAACGATAATCCCCTCCTTTTATAGTATCATAAAACAACCGGAAAGTAGAATCTCCGTCGCCTTGATAATTTTTAGCGGCGTTAATTCCTCCTTGTGCAGCAATCGAGTGCGCTCGACGGGGTGAGTCTTGAAAACAAAATGTTTTCACGTTATAGCCTAATTCTGCCAAAGTTGCAGCGGCAGAACTTCCAGCAAGTCCAGTTCCCACAACGATAATATCAATATTACGTTTGTTAGCCGGATTTACTAAATTAATGTGGTCTTTATAATTTGTCCATTTGTCGGATATTGGACCATTTGGAATTTTCGAATCTAATGCCATTATATTGAAGAATATTAAATTTGATTAAAATGATGAAACAAGGCAATAATAATGAATCCAAAAGGGACTACAATCGCAAAAGCATACCCTAGTTTATGAAGTGATTTAGAATATTTATTATTAAATCCTACCGACTGAAATGAAGAGTTAAAACCATGCCACAAGTGAATTGCTAATAATACAAAAGCCAAAGAGTACAAAGCGGTGCGGATTTGACTTTCGAATTTGTGATTCAATTCTTCATAATACCTGGTTGGCTCGATTGAATTAACGTCTACATATTTGTATAAAATTTCATGAACCCAAAAATCATAAAAATGCAATCCGATAAATGCTAAAACAACCAATCCGGAAATAATCATATTTCTAGAAGCCCAAGAAGCATTGGCGGCTCCATTATAATTAACATAAGCAATGGGTCTCGCTTTTCGGTTTTTAAGTTCTAAAACTATTCCCATAATGAAGTGAAAAACAACACCTGCTATCAAAATAGGCTGCATAACAAATTGGATAATTGGATTGTAACCCATAAAATGAGAAGCTGTATTAAAAGCATCCGCACTAAAGACCGAAGTCAAATTAATAATAAAATGCAACGAAAGAAATAGAATCAGAAAAAGCCCTGAAAGCGCCATAGCTACTTTTTTTGCTATTGACGACTTCAATATTGAAGATTTTGCCATGTGGAATTGGAATAAAAGTTATAAATATTTTGCAAAAATAAAGCAAATAGAGGGGAACTACAACCTTTTCGAAACTATTTATAATAAATCTAAATTTTGGTATCTGGACATCATGGATCTATTATTTCAGTTCGTTTATCAAATAACCACTCACGGTCTTGTCTTGAAATAGGTTTACACCAAAGTGAAAAATTATGGGAAGATATTCCTTAGTAAGTAGTTCAAAATTAAAAAATAAATAAAATGGCGAACAGAGGATCAACGAACAAGAGACGTTGAAGTTAGCTAGGTTTTATATTGCATTTATAGCCTTTTCAATTTTATAACCATCACCAGATTAATTTGAAATAATAAAGGTGTTATTTTAAGATTAATTGGTTGGAATCTCCAGCTCGAAGCCCATTGAATAGTTTTTATAGGCATTTTCACTCTCATTTGTTAAAAGTGGATTGCATCGCCTTCAGCATTCTATCCGTTGACCAAGTTCCTGCAACAACCATCCTTCGAATGGTATAGCAAGGTGCTATGGAATCTCTTTTGTTCGACAAAATGAAAGCGAGTTGATATTTCTTGTTTTTCAACTGGGTAATGGCGGTAGAATTCCAAATGCCGGAAGGATACGCAAAAAAATTAACTGCTTTACCTGTAATGTCCTCTAACTTTTTTTTGGGTTTTGTGATCTGGGTTGTCCAATCCGTTCCGGTGTATTTCGTTACGAGATGATGATCCCAAGTATGTGCACCAATGGTATGTCCTTTATCCGATAAGTTTTTAATTTGGACTTTAGTCAAGTATCCTGGGCGATTAATGCTAACAGTCATGATAAAAAAAACGCCTTTAAAGCCGTATTTTGCCATTTCAGGAGCAGCCAATCGGGAGTGCTCTTCTCTTGTATCGTCAAAAGTGAGTAGGATGGGTTTGGGTGGCAAGATGCCGTCATGTTCCAAATATTCATACAATTGGCTCGGGGAAATACTATGAAATCCGTTATCGGATAAGCTTTTCATTTGGTGGGCAAAGTTGACAGGAGTCACTGAATAGGTTGTCATGTTCTCACCATCACTAGGAAGAATATCCCGAATCCGATGGTAGCACAGAATGGGTACTTCGGGTTTTTGAAGAATTTGTTTTGCGGTGGCTTCTGTTCTTTTTTGGGTTTCTTTTTTGACTTGACCATTTGTCAAGGAAAAAAAACCAATCAAACAAAGGAATAGGATACTTTTCATAACAATTAAGTGATTTCAACAAATTATTGATATTGGATATAAATGGGCTTGGGCGTAAAACGCAGTAATTCCTCTGGAGTATAAAGTCCGTTGAGGTTCGACCGAGTGTCATTTTTATAAAATAACTTAAAGCCCGTAAACTGAACGGGTTCCCTATAAATGTAATCGATATAGGTTGATTTTTTTAAAACTTTATTGCCAAAACCATCCATATTCATCACTACCTGTACTTCGGGTACTAGCTTTATATTTTGGTAGTCAGTCACCATCCTTTGGGTGAACCGATGTATCACTAGCACTTTGGGAGGAAGTTTATTTTCTCTTACTACTTTAGCTAGGACAGCAATGGCATCATTGATGTCGGCAGCGGTGAAATAGCCTATTTTTGTGCCTGGAGTTTCACCATTTTTCATTGAAAACTCGGGATCAATTCCCAAGTGGACGTTCGGCATTTTGAGGTATTGTCCCAGCATAGTCGCTTCTTCTCTCACCGAACTGTGTCCCACTTGAAGATCCAGAAATACTAGCGCATGAATGGATTTAGCCCATTCTACAATAATATCAATCTGATGAAAAGGCATTCGCAGTCGGTGTTTATTTGTCTTGCCTGGTGAACTTTGTGCCGTAACGGCAATGTAGTGCAAGGCGGGAATTGTCTTTATGGCAGGATCGGCGGCTTGCCATCGTGCCACTTCATAATGCAGTTTTCTCAGCATCAGCTCTTTGGGCAATTCCCCTAAAATACCCATTCTCTTGGAATATAAATTTCCATAAAATGCAATAATTCGGTTATAAGGCAAGAGGGCTCCCGCTAATGGATAAGGGGCCTTTTTTACAGGCCATCGCCCTCGTCTGTCTTTGTTGCTCAAAGCGAGCATCTTTCTGTTATAGTCGGCGGTGTCAAGGATAGGTTCTCTTTTTTCAGAAATTAGCCGAGGGTTTCGGACCTCTTTGTTTTTAGTTACAATAGCGGTCTCAGCGGCCTTGGTCCGATCGCAACTGCTTGAGAGGCTAAGGAGTACTTGAAGCAGGAATATACTTTTGAGAATTTTCATAAAACCGCATTTTACTACTTAAAGATACGAGATTTAAAAATAAATTCTAAATATATTGGTTAATAATTGTGATAAGAAGGCGAAAAAAGGGGGTGATTTCAATCAAAAGTATTTCTCGAAGTTTCTGCTATGGGGTAATTCATTTTTTATAACCCCACAACTCCATAAGTCTTTAGCAAATCATTAAATTTGTAGCTAATTCAAAGATATGTTAGAAAAAGAAACCATTAATTTCGAAAAAACAGCCATTGTTGGGATCGTTACACAAAACCAAAGCGAAGAGAAACTCAACGAGTATCTGGACGAATTGGAGTTTTTGACCTATACAGCAGGGGGTGAAGTGGTACGCCGTTTTTCGCAAAAAATGGAACGGCCTAATCCCAAGACTTTCGTTGGCACCGGAAAAATAGAGGAAATCAATCATTATGTAAAAGAGAATGCTATTTCGACCTTAATATTTGATGATGAATTGACGCCTTCACAACAAAAAAATATTTCCAAAATTATAGATTGCAAAATCCTGGACAGAACAAACCTTATCTTAGATATATTTGCCCAAAGAGCCGAAACTTCTTATGCCAGAACACAGGTTGAACTGGCACAATGCCAATATTTATTACCCAGACTTTCTGGAATGTGGACCCACCTCGAACGTCAAAAAGGAGGCATCGGGATGCGTGGTCCTGGAGAAACTGAAATTGAAACCGATAGGCGTATTGTTCGCGATAGGATTGCGTTATTAAAAGAAAAAATAAAAGCCATTGACAAACAAATGGGTGTACAGCGAGGCAACCGTGGCGCGATGGTTCGTGTGGCTTTGGTGGGCTATACCAATGTAGGCAAATCAACTTTGATGAATGCCATTGGGAAAAGTGATGTTTTTGTAGAGAACAAACTTTTTGCCACCTTAGACACCACAGTTCGAAAAGTGGTCATTAAAAACCTGCCTTTTTTGCTTTCGGATACCGTAGGGTTTATTCGAAAACTACCAACACAATTGATTGATTCTTTCAAAAGCACACTCGATGAGGTTCGCGAAGCCGACTTGTTGTTACACGTTGTCGATATTTCGCATCCAGAATTTGAAGACCATATTGCATCGGTTAACCAAACTTTATTGGATATCAAAGCGAATGAAAAACCAGTTATCATGGTTTTTAATAAAATTGATGCCTACAAACATTTGACGATAGACCAGGACGATTTAATGACTGAAAAAACCCCAAGACATTTCACGCTCGAAGAGTGGAAAACGACCTGGATGCATCGGGTGGGTGAAGAAAATGCCTTGTTTATTTCGGCAACAAACAAGGAAAATTTTGAGGAATTAAGGGAGCGACTCTATGAAGCAGTGCGACAAATTCACATCACACGGTTTCCATACAACAAGTTTTTGTACCCAGATTATAAGGATGCCGTGGAGAAAGAAGAATAATAAACCCTCTTTTTTAGCTTTTTAAAAGTTTTTTTATTCTAAAGGAAGATTTAGAACCCGTAATTCACTCCTAGACCAAAAACCTCCCTTAACTGCACCGCTTTTATGGCATTGTCGTCATAAATAGTTTGCAAGGCTATATTGGCCGAAAGGTATCTGTTGATTTTCATAATGACGTTCATTTGATAATCGACATCAATATTTTGAGGGTCTTGTAAATAATTGGAATACAAATTAAGTCTGTTTTCCATAGACACGTTAGTTATTACATTCAGTCTGTAATACGCTGAAATGCTTGCCCCCAATTCAAATCTGGAGCTGTCACCCTGCAAAACGCCAAAGGAAGACCCTAATTTTGTAAAATAACTGTCCACAATAATTATTTTGGCAGTGGTTGGGGCAAAATTGAAACTTAAAGCATCATTTTTTTTCCATAACATACCGGGCCCGCATTGAAAATAAGCCGGTGAAAAAAAGTGAGAAATTTTATTTTGGGCTATATCGAAACCGCTATCCATTTGGGTCTTAAAATTAACAAAAATAGAATAGTGCCATTTGTTAGAGGCTTTTTTGCCCCAAAGCGAATTCAATTCCAGTCGATCATCCGTTTTTGAGGCTATGCCTGCTCCTTTTATTTTGGTTAAACCGTAAGCAACGATACATTTGTTGTCCCAAATCACGGCTCCTTTTTTATAATTGAAATCGTAATTTAGTCCTAAATTTCCAGAAAAGTTAGATGTTCCGCCTGCGAGCCATTCATTATTAAATACGGATTGATTAAAAAGTAGGGTGATATGCCCTTTTTTTGTCCAATGTTTTGTGGTGTCTTTTGCAGTTTCTTGTGCATTTACCGAAAGCATGCATAAAATAAATCCTAGATAAAGTAAGGTATTTTTCATATTTGCTGTTTTTGGATTGTTGGATTCAAGTTATAAATGCAACTTTTTCCTGATTTGTTAATTTATGTAAATATACTTGTAGGTATAGGCGCTTTAGTCGTACTCGTTAGTGATTGATTTTATTTAAATTACTTTATAATTAACCATCTTTTTTATTAACACATCGAATATTATTTCCATATTTGACCTTCTGTTGAATCTAAAATGATATTTGCAAAGTTTCATGACATTGTTGATGAGGGTTTTTTTCCATTCCCGAATTTGTCATTACCACAGCGTTTACAATTTTTATCAACTTGCCCTTTTATTTCTGAAAAATAAATTAAACAATCATTTTCATCTTGAAATCTATTATGAAATTTTATCGAATTCACTCCTCTAAAAATATTTCTATCTACCATAAGGCAAAGATAATTAATTGATAACTAAATGCCTATAAATTTAATTCAACCTTTACATATGAATATCCTAATTAACTCCCTGTATAAAATTTTATCAAAGCCAAATTTTTAAAAACTCCTCAAAATAGTATCTTCATTGAACTTCGGCGCCCATAGTAGAATATTTTGCATCTCCAATTTTGAATCCACCTATTCTAGCACCTAATGAAATAGAAATGTCATCAACAATGTTGTGAAACTTTACAAGTAGCTCAATAATATAGCGCCCACTTGTTTGTTCTTGCTATTTTTAACACTAGAAGCACGGCTAAATTATAGGCTTATTTACTTCCGCTTAAATCGCCTCAAACAATTTCCCTGGCAAAGGTCGAATCACGCCTTTCAGTTCCATATTTAAAAGCATTCCCGAGATTTTATAAATGGGGAAATCGCATCGTAAAGCGATACTATCCATCATTTCTTTTCCGTTTTTTAGGAGGTAATCGTAGACTTTTTGTTCGTCGGGTTCAAGGGTGACAAAAAGTTGTTTTTGCACGGGTTTTTTATCATTGCGTACTTCCGAAGCAATCCCTGAAATGTCCCAGTTCAGGATATAAACCAAATCAGCGGCGCTATTAAGCAAGTTGGCTTTCTGGGTTTTTATCAGGTTGTTGCAGCCTGCACTATATTTATCAGTTGTTCTTCCTGGAACAGCAAAAACATCGCGATTATAGTCATTAGCAATATTGGCTGTGATTAATGAACCGCCTCTTTCAGCAGATTCGATAACAATCGTTGCTTCTGAAATTCCTGCCACAATGCGGTTTCTTTTAACAAAATTCTCCTTTTCTGGATTGGAGGAACTCCAAAATTCGGTCATAAAGCCCCCGTTTTGTTCCATTTTGGCAACATATTTCCTATGGGTTTTAGGGTAAATTTGGTTTAACCCATGTGCCAAAACTCCTATGGTTTGGAGTTCGTTTTCCATGGCCAACTGATGCGCAAAAATATCAACTCCATAAGCAAATCCACTGACGATTACTGGATCAAGTGGTGTTAATTCTTCAATCAATTTTCGGCAACATTCCATTCCGTAAGATGTGATTTGTCGTGTTCCCACAATACTGATTATTTTTTTGTTTTTCAAGTCGATATTCCCCGATGTAAACAACAAAAGTGGTCCGTCGATACAATGCTTTAGACGATTTGGGTAATTTTCATCCTGAAAATAAGTAACGTTGATTTCGTTTGATTTGATAAATTGGAGTTCTTTTTCTGCTTTTTCGAAAATGGTTTTGTCTTTTAATTTTTGCAATAAAACTGAACCAATGCCGTCGATAGACGCGATATGGGATGTCTTTGTTTTGAAAACTGCTTCGGCACTTCCACAATGATTTATTAATTTTTTGGCCATAATATCGCCCACGCCTTCTATTTGTTGCAGTGCCAATACATGAAATAAATCTTGCTCCATCATACGAATCATTTGAATCTGTAATGTATAAAATAATTGCGAATTGTTAATAAAAATTGTGAATAAAATTTTGATTCCTGTTTTCAATGTATAACTTTGTGACCATGAACATCGAAATCTACATCGCCCAACTTTTATATCGGTACCAATGTGTAACCGTTCCAGGTTTCGGAGCTTTCTTGACCGAAATCCAATCTGCTCAATTAATTGAAGGTTCCAATTCGTTTTTTCCGCCAAAGAAAATGATTTCGTTTAATGCCTATCTAAAAAATAACGATGGGTTATTGGCCAATCATATTGCGCAATCCGAAAAAACATCCTACGAATACGCGATAAGTGCCATTCAATATGAGGTTTTCAATTGGAAAAAAGCACTTCAGGAAAATGGATTATTTACTATTAAAAACGTAGGAGATTTTTCTCTTAACGCCGATAAAAATTTGATTTTTACTCCCTATGACCAAACCAATTACTTGACTAATTCTTTTGGTCTAGCTCCTTTTGTTTCGCCAAAGGTAAAAAGAGAATTATTCGAACAAAAAATCGAAGCTCTTGAGGAAGAAAATGTAATCCCTCTTATTCCACAAAGAAGAAAAACAAGTGCGTATTTAAAATATGCCGCTATTTTTGTCTTAGGAATGGGTTTAACAGGCGCAGTGGTTTATCCAATATACCAACAACAAATTGCAAACGAAACTATTCTTGTAGAACAATCCGTTCAAATGAAAGTTCAAAATAAAATTCAAGAAGCCACTTTCTTTATTGAAAATCCTATTCCTGCCGTAACGCTTACTGTAAAAGAGGAAAAACTATCCTACCATATTATGGCAGGTGCTTTTAGACACGAAGAAAATGCCGAAAAAATATTTAGAAAACTATCCAACTTAGGATATAAAGCGCGACGCATTCCGCAAAATAAATATAGATTATTTCCGGTTCTTTACGGAAGTTACGCCACTTTTGCCGAAGCCGAAAGCGCCAAACAAGATATTCAAAAAACTGAGAATTCTGAAGCTTGGATTTTGATTCAATCGCTATAAAAATAAAACCCATTCTCGAATTGAATGGGTTTTATTTTTTTATGCTATTTCAAGCTTAGGGTTTGCGATTGTAATCTGTTACGTGGATTAGATTTCAACGAACTTTGTTGCTTGCTATATAACAAAGTGATATCTGATCGCACAACACTAAATCACGTAAATCTTCAATAACCAATTTAGGATTATTTATAATTTTTACTCCAAGGTCCGTAGTTTTTAAACGCTGGTCCAGTCAACTTTTGCCTTTCATCATCCCCTATTTTTACTACAGCTAAGTTTTCTTTTGGGGTACTCTCTACAAATTGCTGATTTTTGTATGCTGGCCCTTCTAATGATATTTTATCTATCTGTGAATAAATTTTTAAGGGCTCCGACTTATCCATCCAAACCTGATAATTCTTATAAGCTGGACCCTTTAAATCACTTCTTTTTATATTGTTTGCTTCTTGAGCAACCACGCCGTATGAAAATCCTAAAACTCCTAAAATTAATGCTAATTTTTTCATGTCTATTACTTTAAATGTTCTTCACAAAGTTACATTCAGTAATAAGAATTTGGTAGTAAGAGAATCTACTCAATTTCTATCAGTATTTATACGGAGAGTCCTGTTTTTAATGCATTATATCAAATTCATTTCTGCTGCTCTTTTAATGAGTTCGGCAGTATTTTTAACTTCTAACTTTTTTAAAATATTAGCGCGATGGGTTTCTATTGTTCGTGAACTCACGAATAGTTTAGCAGCAATTTCATTAGTTGTCAACCCTTTGGAAATTAATCCTAAAACTTCGGTTTCCTTATTTGATAAAACATTTTCACTGATGCTTTGCGTTGACATAAAGTTTATCATTTTTTCAGATATTTCAGCGCTAAAATATTTCTTTCCTTTATTAACGGTTCGTATTGCCAAGATTAATTCAGATTCATCTGTATTTTTTAATAAGTAGCCATAAGCGCCCATTTTAGCACATTTTGCAATATAATTACCATCATTATGCATAGAAATCACAATGGGTTTTATGTTAGAATCCAAGGTTTTTAATTCTTTTAAAACCTGAAAACCATCTTTATTTGGCATAGTAATGTCTAGTAATACAATATCAGCCTCAAAATGGCTTTTTGCGACTTCCATAAACTCAAAACCATCCGCAACACTTTTAATAATTTTTATGTCGTCATGCTTTCTTAGTAATTCTTCTAGTCCGTTTCGAAAAAGCTGATGGTCATCCGCTATTATTAATTTGATTTCGTTCATAATTCTATGGGTAATTCAATTTCAAAGGTTGTATTTCCAGGTGTGGAATTGATTGTAATTTTACCATGGCAAATTGCTACACGTTCTTTGATGTTGCTAATTCCTAAACCTAATTTTACGGTGCTACTATCAAAACCAATACCATCATCAAAATAAAAGAGCGAAATAAAATCATCAAATTCTGAAAGTGTAATTCGGATGCTTTTTGCCTTTGAATGTTTTAATGAATTATTAATTAGCTCTTGGCTAATTCTAAAAAGATTAATGGCTTGGTGGTTTGTAATTTTCGAGCTGTATTGATGGGTTAAATCTTCATATACAATAGTTACAGCTGTTGATTTTTTCAGGCTTTCGATAAAGTTGGTTAATGTAACTCCAATTCCAAAATCATCTATAGAAGCAGGCATTAAGGCATTCGACATCAATCTGATTTCAGCAATGGTGTCATCAACTATTTTTTTCATTTCTGCTTTTTTCAATTCATTTTCAACTTTATTTTCAATATAGTGTTTCAAAGAGGTTAAATATGGGCCTACCCCATCGTGGAGCTCGCGCGATAATCGACGTCTTTCGTTTTCCAAACTGTTGACCAACATTCGTTTTGAATTTATTCTTGTATTTTCTTCATTATTTCTAAACTCTATAAGCTTATCTCTCATCGCTAAAAGGCTTTTTCCTAGCAAATCATTTGGACTTTTAAGCTCGTAATCGGTATTTAAATTCATCCTACCAATATCATTGGCAAATTTTACGGCGCCTTGTAAAGAAGCTTTCAAATTGGCTAAAGCATCAAACATTTCCTTTATCTCATTAGAATTTTTAATAAATTCAT
>JBIILD010000110.1:0-4648 GCA_044232845.1 Flavobacterium sp. | reverse complement strand
CAAATATTTTAATAATAGACGCCGAGCTATCTCTGTAATCTCTGTGTACAATCATATTGATTACAATTTCGCGAATGGCTTCGAGTGGATAATCAAAACGTTCCCTGTTTTGTGGATCAGCTGTAATTATGTATTCTACCATTAAATGTTTCTTAATAAAGGCAATAATTGCATCTGTTTCGGTAAACAAATCGGTATTTAAACTCAGACTATCAATAATGGTAATGTCGCTTTTAAAACGTCCTATTTGAACATCGCTTATAGAACAATATTCTTTTGCAAATAAAAGATAGGCCCCAAAAGTGAGTTGGTTATTTCTAATGAATTCTAATTTGGATAAAAAATCAATTGCTAAAATTTCTATTTTATTTTCGGTTCGTTGCTCTACTTTTTGAATAAACTGTTTTACTTTTTCGATCGCAATAGTGTCGATATTATGAAAGGGGTCTGGATAAAAATCCCAGCTACTATTGATGGTTTTTAGGTGTTCGTTACTAATCTCGACCACATTTAGCAAATGATTGGAATTTGAAATACGTTTGAAGTATTTGTTTTTATAAGAAACAGGTTTTATTGGATATTCGATAATTTGAAAAACGACAACCGTTTTTTGATTGAATTCAAAAACTTCAACATCAGGAATTATTTGGGGGGTAGTATTTTGCTTGATTTCGTTAGTCCAATTGGGAATGCTTTCAGCGGATATAGTTACCCCTATAATTTTTTTACTATCATGAACTCCTACAATGACCATGCCTCCTTTGGTGTTTGAAAAAGCAACTAGACTTTCTATAACTTCTTTTGAAAATGAAGTTTTGAATTCTACTAATTCGCTTTCGCCTTGAACTATAGTCTTTTCTATGTCTTTTTTATTCATTATTTTTTGTCAAACATTGGTTTAGACCACGATATTTTTGGTAATAGGTACCACTAGAAACCAAAAATCAAATATAATAAAGTTGTAGCTGTAAAAACAATTATTCTGTTTTTTCTGCACCATATAGGCAAATTCAATCAGTAGAAACACCATGAATAACAATATACTCGAACTCTCGCCAAGTTTGATTCACAAAACTCTCTACGGTTCGTTGCAAACCTCCGAGGTTGTTGTAGTTGATGGTGATGATGGAGAGTTTTGGCATAGATATAATCATTTTACGAAGAAAAGGTCACTATTATGCGGTGTTATTTTAAAACCACATTAATACAAAAATCCGAACATCCACAAGGGAATATTCAAATCAGTTGCTATTTCGATGTCGTCTTTTATGATATAGGCATTTTGCAAACCTTTAATTTGTTTCTGCTTTTTGTTCCTGCCACCCAATTCAAATTCATACATGCCATCTACTTTAAAATCTACTGTTCTGGAGGCAAAAACTACATTTTTGAACTGCACTTGATTTAAAAAAAAGGTTTCTCTTAGGTTCCCTTTATCATTGTCAATGCCTAAATTGTGCATTAAATTTGGATTATTCAAGAAAATTTTTTCGGGTTTGCCTAAACTATTTATTCCTTTTTCTTCAACATACAAAAGTTCCAAAAGCTGGGCGTCGTGCAACAATTTAAGATAACTTTTCATAGTATTAAGGCTTATTCCTGTTCGTTCGCTTAGGGCATTCATATTAGGTTTAAAAGGAACTGAATTGCTGATCACTGCTATTAATTTTTTTAACAATACACTATTCGAAACTGGAATGGATGCATATTGCGGGATATCGACCTCTAGAACTGTGAGTATAATTTCACTTAATTTTTGATGAAACGATTTTTTGTTTTCGAGGTAAAAGGGATAATAACCATAATCTAGGTAATCATCAAAGTATTGTAAGGGCTTTACCTTTTGTGTAAGGGCTATACTGATACCAATTGGATCGTCGATAATATCTTTTACAGTATAGCTATCCAATTTAATTTGGGTTTCGAATTGAATAAATTCTCTAAAAGACAAACCTGGCATAGTATATACGACTACTCGCCTGCTTAAATCGGCTCTTGCATGCTGTATGTGTAACAATGAGGAACCTGTAAAAACCAGTCTCAAATTGGGCATATTGTCATAAATATTTTTAATTTCGATCGCCCAATTGGGGTATTTATGAACCTCATCGATAGCAATAAACAGTCCTCCTTTTTTATAAAAATCATTTACTAAATCATAGAGTGTGTTTTCGAGAAAATACAGATGATCTAAACTAACATACAAAACACTTTTGTTGGGCTCAAAATTCAATCGGATATATTGCAACAGCAGCGTGGTTTTGCCAACCCCTCGACTTCCTTTTATACCAATAAATCGATTGTCCCAATCGACAGTATAAATAAAATCGCGCACCTGCTGCGTTTGGACAATAGCGTATTTTTCATAAAACTGACTTATTAATTTTTCCATTATCTAAGTTTTATACAAAAATAAGTAAAAATATCAATGCATTGATGCTTTTTATTACAAATTACATCAATGAGTTGACATTTTTTAAATTTAATACCTTGCTTCAAACTTTGATTGTTTAGAAGCAAAGCCATTTTGATTGATAACACTTTCTAGTGTGCGCTGCAAACCTCCGAGATTGTTATAGTTGATGGTGATGATGGAGAGTTTTGGCATTGTTTAGCGATTATATGTAAAGTTTAATAGTTTAAAGTAGTTTACTAGCAGAAATTGCCATTGAAAGTATTATTATCATTGAAATTAAAATTACTTTTCCATTACTTTTGCATCATCTACTTAGTAACCAATCAATGGCGTTGATCTGTTTTACCCCGTTGTGACTCCCTTTTTCATAATCCATTGTAATGAGCCATCTTTCATTGTAATCAGGAATTTTTGCAAATGGTGCCAATTCTCTATCTAATGTTTTTTGTTCCTTTACGGTCAATGCAACCTGAATGTACTTTGTATAACCATCTTTGCCTCTTGCTACAAAATCGACTTCAAGATGATCTGCTTTGCCAACCCAAACTTGCTCATCCCGCCTTTGCAATTCAAGAAAAATAACATTTTCGAGCAAATGTCCTGCATCTGTCGAAAGTTCCTTACCTAACAAAGAATAACGCAACCCTAAATCAACAAGGTAATATTTTTCTAATGTTGCCAAATGTTGCTTTCCTCTTATATCATAGCGATTTACTTTATAAAAGAGGTACGATTCAACTAGTGTATCAATATATTTTGCAACCGTTTTGTTATCAATTTTTTTACCATTTGCGGTAAGAACTTTGGCAATATTTCCTGCAGAAACTGGAGAGCCGATACTGTCTATTAAAAAATGTACCACTTCTCTGTATGAAGTTTCATAATATATTGTGTGTCGTTTCTGTATATCGTTTTGATAGATATTTTGAAAAACAGTAGACAAATATTCATACGCAAAATTTTCACTTTCCTGTGCAAGTCCAACAGCTTCAGGGAATCCGCCTGTTCGCATATAATCAGCAAAGGCACGATCGGGATTCGTTGATTTACCTGTATATTCCAAATATTCGACAAATGAAAATGGTAAAACATTGATTTCAAAAGCTCTACCTGTAAGCAAAGTAGCTAATTCGCTCGACAAAAGATAGGCGTTGGAACCCGTAACATATAGATCTACATCAGGATTGACAAACAAACCTTCCAGCAATTTTTCAAATTCTGGAATATTTTGTATTTCATCTATAAAAACATAGTTTTTTACCCCTTTTTGAAGTAAATTTTGAATGTAATCGTATATTGCTGCCCAGTTTTTCTCTGCAAGGAAACGAAATTCAGGAAAATCTAAGTTTATAGAAATAATAGAAACGATTGGATTTTCTGTTCTTAAGACTTCTTGAAATTGTAACAATAGTGTTGATTTGCCACATCGCCTTACCCCTGTAATTACTTTTATCAAATCTCTGTCTTTCAATAGGGAGAGTTTACCAATCTCTTTCTTTCTTTGAATTTTTTGCATTTGAATGCTATTATAAGTTCTACTGTAAAGATACTTAAAATTCCTAAAACTTAGGGATTTTTACTTTTTTTAGGAATTTAAGTTCTTTAGATGAATGCGACTGTACTTCGAGTTCAATTGTTGCCACATCCTAGCTATTGGCAACAACTGAAAACTGATGTGTAAATTTCATCAATAACACTATACTCCAACTCCTGCCAAATCTGTTCACGACGCTCTCTACGGTTCGTTGAAGCCCCTCCGAGATTGTTATAGTTGATGGTGATGATGGAGAGTTTCGGCATTAATTATTATTAAGATAACCCGTTGGGTGTAATTATTTTTTATGCCTAATTTATTGCGATTTGTCACACTGTCCCGAAGCTTCGGGACAGACTGACACTTAATTTCTAATTATGTCTGATTTTAACTTTGAAAGTTAATTACTTGATACAATTTATTAATTACACCCAACAGCTTAAGATAAAAGAAAACTTCGTAAATCAGTAGCTATTATTCCCTCATCGGTATTGCCTTGAAAAGCATCAAGGGTAATTACCATTTTGGGGAAATTATCCTTAATCTTCTTCAAATTGCCAAATTCTCGCTCCATCGTTTGCCGTTCGTTGATGGATAAGGCCACTTGCACATATAGTTTTTCGCCAGCACGTTGGGCGACAAAATCAATTTCTAAAGCACCTAAATTGCCTACTTGAACCTGATAGCCTCGAAATAGC
>JBIILD010000024.1:0-16336 GCA_044232845.1 Flavobacterium sp. | reverse complement strand
AAAATCCAAACAAATTGATGATTGATAGAACACAATTTTTGAATTCTGTTCGTCGTGTTGCGATTTTCTCCAACAAAACCACTCACCAGATTCGATTGAAAATTGCCGGGGCGGAATTGAATATTTCTGCTGAAGATATTGATTACTCCAACAAAGCCGAAGAGCGATTGACTTGCGATTATCAAGGTGACGATATGCAAATAGGGTACAACTCCCGTTTCTTAACTGAAATGTTAACCAATCTGCAATCCGATTTGATTATGCTTGAAATGTCATTACCAAACAGAGCTGGAATTCTGACTCCAGTGGATGGATTAGAAGATGGAGAAACGGTAACGATGCTCGTAATGCCGGTAATGCTGAACAACTAGTTGTAAGGTTTCTGATTCAAGACTATTGGATTGTTTTAAAATACGCTATTAACCAAACCCTTTTTTATATTTGAAAAAACCGTCTCGATTAATCGGGGCGGTTTTTTTTACTCGTGCATAACCAAGATTGGAATAGTAACAACATTTGCCAATTTTTCAGCTAAATTTGGTCTGAATAATTCTATAAAAAAGTTTCTTTTATAAGTGAGCATCGCCAAAACATCAATTTCTTTGAACAAAACAAAATCAAGAATTGTTATTTTTACCTCATCACTTGGAATAACCGAAAAAATAACAGGTTCTTCGTCAAATTCAGTTTCCCAATGTTTTATAGTGGCGTCAGACACATCGGAATTACTGGTTTTTACATAAAGGCATCTTACTTTGGCATTCATTTTTTTAGCGATAGCTAAGACTTCTTTAAGTGCTTTTTTATCTTTAGTCCTATAACGAGTGGTGAAACCTATGGTTTCTATTTTTTTAAATTTAGCTTCTAAAGGCACACTTAACACGGGAACATCAATCGTATTAATTACCAAGCCGGTATTCGTTCCTAAGAAGAAAGTCTCCCATCCCTTTGCGCCAGCAGTACCCATGACTACAAAATCTATTTTTTCTTCCTTGATTGCTTTTTTGATATTGTAAATTAAATTGCCGTCCATCAATCGGTGGCTCATTTTTATTTTGTCCAGATTTCGTTCTTCGGCGATAGCGCGAAGTTTGGGAATTTCTTTCTTAAACATATCAAATTCGGATAATTGAATTGAGTCAAAAATGACAGTATAGTTCTCAGGAAAATACTGGTTGTCATATGTAGGCAAGTTATAGGTGTGCAATAAAACGAGTTCACCTTGTACTATTTTAGCAAATTCTAAAGCATGGATAAAGGCATTAGTAGCCGCTTCGGAAAAATCTGTGGGAAATAAAATCTTTTTCATTTGAGTACGATTTAAAGTTGATTTACCCTAAAGATAAGTAAAAATATAAAATATAAATATTTAATTGTCAATTATTTAAAGCCTACACTACTAAGTAGCAGCATCCCTTTATTTTGAAAAAAAGATACTCATTTAGATTTACTAACTTTGTAGCCAAGAACACAAAAACATGATATACAACGATTCTGTAGTAGCTCTAGCCACGCCCTCGGGAGCAGGAGCCATAGCCATCATTCGGATTTCTGGGGAAGATGCAATTGCCATTGGAAATTCCGTTTTTAAGTCCAATAAAGCAAAGAATTTGATCCAACAAAAATCCCATACCCTGCATTTGGGACATATTATCGATAATGAAAAAACACTAGACGAAGTGTTGGTTTCCATTTTCAAAGGGCCTCACTCTTACACGGGCGAAAATACGGTCGAAATTTCCTGTCACGGCTCAACGTATATCCAACAACAAATCATTCAATTATTGCTTCGAAAAGGGTGCCGAATGGCAAACCCGGGAGAATTTACCCTGAGAGCTTTTCTGAACGGCAAACTCGATTTATCGCAAGCCGAAGCCGTTGCCGATTTGATTTCGTCAGATAACGAAGCCTCACACCAAATCGCAATGCAGCAAATGCGCGGTGGTTTCTCGAATGAAATTGCCAAACTCCGTGAAGAGTTACTCAATTTTGCCTCGCTGATAGAACTCGAACTCGACTTTGCCGAGGAAGATGTGGCTTTTGCCGACCGGGCACAATTTCACGAACTATTAAACAGAATCGAATTTGTACTGAAACGCCTGATTGATTCCTTTGCCGTGGGTAATGTCATCAAAAACGGAATTCCTGTGGCGATTGTAGGTGAACCCAATGTAGGGAAATCCACTTTATTGAATGCTTTGCTCAACGAAGAACGCGCCATCGTTTCCCACATCGCGGGAACTACACGAGATACTATCGAGGACGAACTGGTAATTGGTGGCATCGGCTTTCGATTCATCGATACGGCAGGAATTCGCGAAACCGAAGATGTCGTGGAAAGCATCGGGATTCGAAAGACATTCGAAAAAATTGAACAGGCACAGGTGGTTTTATATTTGGTTGATGGTTCTCGGTTGTCTGTTGATGGAAAATTAGAAACTTTACTTATTGAAGTTGGAAAAACAAGAAACCAGTTTCCCCAGAAACCAATTTTAGTGATTATCAATAAAATGGATTTGATTTCGCCAGAAAATGTATCAATTATTGATAAAAAACTAACAACCAACAACCAACAACTAACAACCATTTATATTTCAGCCAAAAACAAAACAGGAATTGAGGAACTAAAAAACCAACTGCTCTCCTTTGTCAATACTGGGGCGTTGCGCAACAACGAAACCATTGTCACCAACACCAGACATTACGACTCTTTACTCAAAGCGCTGGAGGAAATCCAAAAAGTGAAATTTGGACTGGAAATCAATCTATCGAGCGACTTGATGGCGATTGACATCAAGGAAGCCTTGTACCATTTTGGGATGATTACGGGCCAAGTGACAAATGACGAATTACTTGGAAACATCTTTGCTAATTTCTGTATCGGAAAGTAGTTCACTCAAATGCTTTTTCAGCGTTGATTCTTCCTTTTTTTTACATGCACTTATAACACTTAAGAAACAACCCATTCTTCATCCTTTAAGACATTGATGCTTACAAAGTGATCCCTTTTATTGATATTTGGTAAAAGGCTCTATCGAGTATTCAGTATTATGTGTGAATTAATCAAAAATTTTCCACATATATATTATATATATCTCATAAATCGTTGAAAGAGTTGTTTGTTTTTTTGCAACTTTTCTTTCTTAAATGGGTGTTGGTTTTGTTATTTTCAACATTGTTTTATCCCAAAAGTTATTAGAATCGCGTTAACTTTGCTCAATAGAATTCCATAAATTTGTAACTCACAATTACAAAATGACACACGTCTATACTATAACTGGAATGACCTGCAACGGCTGCCGCACCAAAGTCGAAAGCGCTTTTAATGCGATTGATGGGGTGGAAGCCAGGGTTTCTTTTAACCCTCCAATGGCATCTATAACCACGAAAAAAAAAATCTCTTTTTTTCAATTGCAAAAAGCATTGTACTCCGCGGGAAATTACATTATCAGCGACCGCGGTGCTGCATCTGAGAATTCCCTTTACAGCACGCCAATAGCAAACGATATGAATTCGGTTGTTTTGCCAAAAAGTGCTTCGGGAAAATACTATTGCCCCATGTTTTGCGAAGGCGACAAAGTATATGACAAGATGGGCGATTGTCCTGTTTGCGGAATGGATTTGGTCAAAGCCCCCGATTTAAATAGCAGTAAAACTTTCTATACTTGCCCGATGCATCCCAAAATTGTTCAAGACCAACCCGGAGATTGCTCCATTTGTGGAATGGATTTGGTTCCCATGAAACCCTTGGACGAGGAAGAAAATAAGTCATACACAGACTTATTGAAAAAAATGAAAATTGCGACTATATTTACAATTCCGGTTTTCATCATTTCTATGTTGGAAATGCTGCCCAACAATCCGCTATTTCAAATAATGGAAACCCAAAAATGGAATTGGGTACAATTTGTCTTGTCGCTTCCTGTAGTTTTTTATGCTGGTTGGCTGTTTTTTGTACGCGCTTGGAAATCTATCATCAGCTGGAATCTCAATATGTTTACATTAATAGGAATTGGAACTGGGGTTGCCTTTTTGTTTAGTGTGGCAGGACTTTTATTTCCAGATTATTTTCCTAATGAATTTAAGCATCATGGGGTTGTTTCGCTTTATTTTGAAGCTTCCGTGGTGATATTAACCCTAGTTTTATTGGGTCAATTGATGGAAGCCAAAGCCCACGAACAAACCAATAAAGCCATAAAAGAACTACTAAAACTCGCCCCGACCGAAGCTACCTTGGTCATTAACGGAAAAGACAAAATAATCTCCATTCACGATATCAAAAAAGGTGATTTATTGCGAGTCAAGCCTGGCGAAAAAATACCAGTTGACGGGAAGATTACTGACGGAGAAAGTTCCATTGATGAAGCGATGATATCGGGTGAACCTATTCCTGTAGATAAAAATGTTGGTGATATTGTTCTTTCTGGAACCATCAACGGTAACAAATCCTTCGTGATGGTTGCCGAAAAAGTGGGTTCGGAAACACTGCTTTCGCAGATTGTACAAATGGTCAACGATGCCAGTCGGTCTAGAGCGCCCATCCAGAAATTAGCCGATAGTATTGCTAAATATTTTGTGCCGATTGTAGTTATTATTGCGGTATTGACATTTATAATTTGGTCAAAATTGGGACATGAACCGGCCGTTGTTTATGGCTTTATCAATGCCATTGCCGTTTTGATTATTGCCTGTCCGTGTGCTTTAGGATTAGCCACCCCCATGTCCGTTATGGTTGGAATAGGGAAAGGCGCACAATCGGGAGTTTTGATTAAAAATGCCGAAGCCTTAGAAAATATGAACAAGGTAAATGTCTTGATAATTGATAAAACAGGCACTATTACAGAAGGAAAGCCTTCGGTTGAAAAAATATATTCTGCCAATGACGATTCAGCAAATTTGTTGTACTACATCGCATCCTTGAATCAGTATAGCGAGCATCCTTTGGCACAAGCTGTAGTTAATTATGCCAAATCAAAAAATGTTTCCTTTATAGAAGTAAAGGATTTCGAAGCCATTTCCGGTAAAGGTGTCATTGGAACAGTAGCTGCTATAAAAGTAGTTTTGGGAAACAAAAAACTGATGGAGCAAGTAGGAGCAAAAATTCCGGATGATTTGGAAACTAAAATCAGTACCGAACAAAAACTGGGCAAAACCGTATCCTATATTTCCATAGCAGGAAATGCGGTGGGATATGTGTCCATTTCCGATGCTATAAAGCCGACCAGTTATGATGCTATCAAGGAATTGATGCGACAAGGTATCGAAGTAATCATGATTACAGGTGACAATGAAAATTCTGCAAAAGCGGTTGCTGAAGAATTGCATATAACAGGTTTTATCGCCAATTGTTTACCCCAAGACAAACTCAAAGAAATCAAACACCTGCAAGCCCAAGGCAAAATTGTAGCCATGGCTGGCGATGGAATCAATGATGCACCAGCATTGGCGCAAGCCAACATCGGAATTGCTATGGGAACAGGAACAGCAGTGGCGATTGAAAGTGCCAAAATTACATTAGTAAAAGGCGATTTACTAGGGATTGTAAAGGCTAAGAATTTGAGTCAAGCCGTGATGCGAAACATCAAACAGAATTTGTTTTTTGCCTTTATCTACAATGTATTCGGAATTTCTATTGCTGCGGGAGTGTTGTATCCTGTTTTTGGGTTCTTGTTGTCTCCCATGATTGCGGCAGCCGCCATGAGTTTCAGTTCGGTTTCCGTGATCATGAACTCATTGCGATTGAGGAGTTTTAAAATATAATGTAGTGATACGAACTGTATCTATATGCCATTTCAATTGGTTCTTTACAATTTAAAATTCTTTTCAATGGCACGAATCATCTCTCCTGCAATGTCTTTATTGGTGGCACCTTCAATACCTTCAAGTCCGGGAGATGAGTTCACTTCTAGCAACAATGGTCCTTTTGAGGAACGAATAATGTCAACACCTGCCACTTTTAAATCCATGGCTTTGGCAGCACGAATAGCTATTTTTTTCTCTTCGGATGTCGGTTTAATAACCGAGGCTGTTCCGCCAAGGTGAATATTGGCTCGGAATTCGCCTTGCATGGCTTCTCGTTGAATAGTGGCCACCACTTTCCCATCGACCACAAATAAACGCAGGTCTTTTCCGTTGGCTTCTTTTATGAATTCTTGCACCAAAATATTGGCATTCAAACTTTTGAAAGCATTGATAACACTCTCGGCTGCTTTTTTGGTTTCGGCTAAAACCACTCCTTTTCCTTGGGTTCCTTCTAGTAATTTTACGATTAGAGGAGAACCACCCACCATTTTAATCAAATCGTCGGTATCCAAAGGGGAGTTGGCAAAACCGGTTGTTGGGATGTCAATCCCACTTTGCAAAAGCAATTGTAGGGAGAAAAGTTTATCTCTGGACTTCGTTATTGCTGTAGAAGAATTTAAGCAATACACGTTCAAAGATTCAAACTGTCGGGTGAGTGCACAACCGTAAAAAGTAATGCTAGGGCGAATTCTGGGAATGACAGCATCAAATTGGTTTAAAATTAGTCCCCCGCGATAATGAATTTCGGGAGTTTTGGCGTCGAGCTTCATATAGCATTCTTTGATATTCAAAAAGTGCATTTCGTGACCTCTCATTTCCCCAGCTTCCATAATTCGTTTATTGCTATACAACTCAGGATTACTAGCTAAAAGTCCGATGCGCAAACCCGAACTTGCTTTTTCGGAATTTTTATATACTTCTTTTAAATTATCACTTGTGGGTTGTCCTAAAAGATACTGTTGTTCTGGATCGACTAAAACTCTTCCGCTCATGGCTTCGCGACCCAATAGCATTCGAAAACCCATGGAATCTCTATTGGTCAACGTCATTTCAATAAGCCAGTTTGAATTGCCGATTTCCAAATTGGTTTGAATCACATATCGTTCTTCTCTGAACCCACTGGAACTTTTAACGATTCGTTTGTCTACTAAAGGGGCTTCGCAATGGATAACCGTCTTGACGTTGTTTTGGATGGGATTAATATCAAATTTCACCCAATTCTTAGCTTCTTTTTTAAATGGAGCAATATTTATGGCATGTAATGCTGATGTTTTTGCGCCAGAATCTACACGAGCCTTGATAGTAGGGATTCCTAATTCCGGAAATGAACACCATTCCTCGCTTCCAAGTATAATTTTGTTTTGTAACATAAAAATAATTTTTCAGTAGTAATTTATTTCTTAGGTTTAATTCCTAGAAGCTATGCTTTGACTCTTTTTTGTAATTTTTTACAGCGAATATATAAGTAATAATCATCATATAGTGTTGTGTATTAAATCAGAAAAAATATAGTAATAGCTTGATTTTGAATTGCTATTGGCAACTATTGCATCTTTTGGGTATACCACTTTTAAACTTACCATTTACTTAGAAAGCAAACTACCGTTTAAAAAATATCTTTATCAAGAAAAGCAGTCCAATAAATATCAGGAAGGCAATTAATATTTTATAATTTCCTTTGTAAAATAGGGTATGCAATTTGGCATCTTTTCTATAGGCATAAATCATTGCAATAACGAAAGCAACAAAAAAAAAGCCGGCAAACAGTAATTGTCCTGGACTAAACATGGTTAAATTTTTTTTGCACAAATTTAAGGTATTGTTTAATAAAAGTTACTAATTTGCCACTTCATTTAATTAAATAAAATTATGCAAAAGCAAATCAATGCAGTCAAGGAATTTCATACAGCGTTTGTTATTGGTCACAGTGAAATACCAAGAGCTGATTTAGGCGAAAGTAAAAATACACTTCGTTACAACTTAATGAAAGAAGAAAATGAGGAATACTTAGAAGCTGTTCAGAAGAATGATTTAATTGAAATTGCAGATGCGCTGGGCGACATGATGTATATTTTATGCGGAACAATAATTGAGCACGGTTTACAGCATAAAATTGAAGCAGTTTTCGACGAAATTCAGCGTAGTAATATGAGTAAATTGGGTGAGGATGGTAAACCAATTTACCGCGAAGACGGAAAAGTAATGAAAGGCCCTAATTATTTTAAACCAGATTTCACTAAAATATTGGGAGGAAAATAACAGTCCTGCCGGTAAGTTGTAGCGGGCAATAAAAAAAGCAGTTTAAAATTAATGATTTTTAAACCGCTTTTTATTTTGTATTAAAACAAAATCTGTAGTCTGAAATAAGCTCCCGAAGGCTTTCGGGACAGAAAACTAAACCTTAACTGTCCAGCCAAAGGTGTCTTCTGCTAGTTTTTGTTGAATGTTTGTTAATTTATCTTTAAGAAGCATGGCGAATGAATTTTCTATTTTAGGTAATTCATAATAAACGTCTTGATAAGAAAATCCGGTAATTGGACTGATGACAGCGGCTGTTCCAGCACCAAATATTTCTTTCAAAGAACCGTTTTTTGCCGCTTCAACAAGTTCTGAAACAACGACAGGTCGAATGATCATATCAATAGATTCTTTTTTAGCCATATCAATCAGACTTTTTCTGGTCACGCCATCAAGAATTCTCTCGCTTGTGGGTGCAGTGTATAAAGTGTCGTTTATTCTAAAAAACACATTCATGGTGCCCGCTTCTTCCAATTTGGTATGGGTGGCATCGTCCGTCCAAATAATTTGTTGATACCCTTCTTTATTGGCCAAATTGGTTGGGTAAAATTGTGCAGCGTAATTCCCCGCAGCTTTTGCAGCTCCAATACCTCCATTTGCAGCTCTACTGAAATGCTCGGCGATGATTACTTTTACTTCGCCAGAATAATAGGATTTTGCAGGAGATAAAATAATCATGAATTTATAATCGTCAGACGGATTTGCAATTACTCCAGTTCCGGTAGCAATCATAAAGGGTCTGATATAAAGTGAATTTCCTGTCCCTTTTTTTACCCATTCTTTGTCTAATCGCAATAACTGATTCAAGCCTTCCATAAAAATATACTCAGGAACTTCAGGCATCGCCATCCTTACAGCAGAATTATTAAAACGTTTAAAGTTTTCATCGGGTCTAAAAAGCCAAATGGCCTCTTGATCATCTTTGTAAGCCTTCATTCCTTCAAAAATGGCTTGGCCATAATGGAAAACTTTTGCAGAAGGATCTAATAAAAATGGAGCATACGGTTTAATGATTGGTTTTTGCCACTCCCCATTCGTGTAATCGCACTCCAATAAATGATCAGTAAAAACAGCCCCAAAACTCAAATTATCAAAATCAACTTCATTTATTTTTGAAGTGGTAGTTTTAATTATTTCAATTTTGTTGGTTTGTGTTGCACTCATAATTAAGGATTGTGTATTTAATATATTTTATATGGTAAGATCAAACTTATAAAGCTAAGTAAGTCGAAAGTTTTAATGTCGTAAAGTCAAAAGTCTCTACAGAATAAAAAACTATTTAAAATCAGACAATTACAATAAATTTCATATTTTTAAAATACGACATTTTATTTGACTTACTACTTATAGTCATATTTGCAACTTAACTTTTGCAAAATTAAATAAAAATCGTTGGAAATCTTATCAAAAAGACATTAATTGTCGCATTTGAATGCGTTTTATTTATTCAAAAAAAAAATCGTAAAAAGTAACTAGAATTTTATGGAATATATAAAAAAATCGATTGATGAGGGGCAAATAGATTTGTTTTTAATTAAATTTGAGCAATACATTCTATCACAAATCAAAAAAAAACTACAATAAATTTTGAAAAGAGAAATTATACAAACTCACGACGGCTCCACAACTATTCATATAGAAGAATGGGACGAATGTTATCACTCGAAATTTGGTGCTATTCAAGAAGCTCAACATGTTTTTATAAAAAATGGACTAATCTTATTTGAAAAAAAAAATGTTTCTATTTTAGAAATTGGATTTGGAACAGGATTGAATGCTTTTATTACTTTTTTAGAATCACAAAAACTAAGTCAAACAATTGATTATGTTGGAGTGGAAGCCTATCCTATTTCACCAGAAGAAGTGCTTTTGATGAATTATGTACCGGCATTGAAAGCTGAAAATGAAAGTACCATTTTCGAGAAGATGCATCAATCCAGCTGGGAAGAACAAATTATTTTAAGAAATGATTTTGTATTCACCAAAAGAAATCAATTTTTTCAGGACATTGATGATTTAGAAAAGTTTGATTTGATTTATTTTGATGCTTTTGGCTACAGAGTGCAACCCGAATTATGGAGCACGGCTATATTTCAAAAAATGTATGCGGCACTTAAACCAAATGGTATATTAGTTACTTATGCGGCTCGCGGAGTGATAAAAAGAAGCATGATAGCAGTTGGCTTTACTGTTGAAAAACTAGCTGGACCTCCGGGAAAACGGGAAATGTTTCGGGCCAGAAAATTTTAATTTTTTGAGGACTATTTCTCATCTCGCGTTAGGATAATCCTTTTTTATTAAAAACGTGCATTAACAATTGAATCTAGGTATTGAATAAATTTACTTTTGTGTTTTTCTGGAAATTAATTCATAATAAATTGTGACCACATTTACAGAAATGAGAATCAAATACAGCTTGAAGATTGTACTCAAAAACTTAAAAAGTTTTAAATCGCTTAAAATGCTAATTTTCAGTAGATTGTAAAGTTAATAATTTGTTAATTGTTTTTTATCGATTTTATTTTTTAGTAAATTAGAATAGCTAAAAATTAACTATTTAAAACATTTATAATTATGGAAACTTTAATTAAAAGAAAGGGATTATCTCCTTCAATGATCAAGAAATCGGTTGACAATTTTTTGGATGATTTTATTATAAAAGAATCATTTGATTCGATAGAAGGAAACTTTATCGCATTAAACCGTGATCTGGCGTCTGTAAATTTAAAAGAAATCGATGACAACATTGAAATTGAATTAACAGCGCATAAAATGAAAAATGAAAATTTTAAATTTGAAATTGACAATGATACGCGCATGTTTTATTCTTCTAATTCTTCTCATTTTTCTGAAGAAATAGAAAAAAAATATAATTTTATTGGAGTTGAATTTAATTACCGATCTTTTTGCAGGTTGCCAAAGACATAAGTAAGTCGAAAGTTTTAATGTTGTAAAGTCAAAAGTCTCTGAGAGTTAAAACTATTTAAAATCAGACAATTACAATAAGTTTCATATTTTTAAAATACGACATTTTATTTCACTTACTACTTAGTTTACTATTATTGACAATAAAAAATGCTGGAATTACCCAGCATTTTTTGTTTTGTTGATTTGGTCAGTAATCACTTGGTACAATTTGACGGACTCAAAAGGTTTTATTATTATATCATTCATACCCGCAGAAATAACTTCTTCAATTATTTCTGCTTTTGTAAAAGCTGTTAACGCAATAATAGGTGTTTGTATTCCCTTTAACCTAATTTTTCTTGTCGTTTCAAAACCATTCATTACTGGCATATTAATATCCATGAGGATGGCATCAAAATATTCTTTTTCTAAAATTTCCAAAGCTTGGAATCCATCATCGGCAAGAGTACAGATATAATTGTTTTTCTTAATGATTTTTTGAGTGACAAGTTGGTTAATCTTATTGTCCTCAACGACTAATACTCTGTAAATTTGTTTTGCCGTCAAATCAACTTGAATGTTATTTATAATTTCAATTGTTTTATCCGGATCATGCTCGAATGCTATGGTGAAAGTAAAACTTGAACCCTGCCCTGATTTACTTTTAAGAGCAATAGAACTGCCAAACAGATGCAATAATCTTTTCACTATGGATAAGCCCAACCCCGTGCCTTGATAATCGGTCTCTTTTCTTCCAACTTGAACAAATTTATCAAAAATCTTAACTTGGTCAGCCGCCGCAATACCAATACCATTATCTATAATTTGGAATTCAACGAAGTTCAATTTATCTTTAACTTCTACTAAGTTTGCAATAATAAACACCTCTCCATTTTTTGTAAATTTCAAGGCATTACTCACTAAATTCATTAGTATTTGTGAAAATCTTAATTTGTCTCCAATCAAACTTTCTGGTATAGTCGAATCGATTTTAACCGTCATTTTATTTCCATTATTCTTAGCCAAAAAAGATAGAGAATCTTTGATCATATTAATCTCGTCCGGAATATTAAAACTCAAACTTTCAAGAACAATTCTATTTTCTTCTATTTTATTTATTTGAAGAACATCATTTACTAAGGATAATAAGTATCTAGCTGAAAATTTAAGAGAATTCAAATGTGGACTACTTTCTAGCTCTTTATGTTCATCCAAAAGCATGTTTGTAATACCTATGACACCGTATAAGGGCGTCCTCAATTCGTGGCTAATGGTCGACACAAATTGACTTTTTAGATTGGAGGCTTCATCTGCTTTTTCTCTAGCAATAACTAACTCTCCATTGGCTAAAGTTAGTTCAGCATTTGTTTTTTTCTTGAGGCTATAATTTTTGTATAACGAATACAGTAATACCAATAATATTCCTAATATACCATAAAATAAAATGAGAATAATTCTAGATTTTTTTAAACTTTGATTTTGCAATTTATTTTTTAGGCCTATTTCATCCACTTTTCTTTTATACTCATCCAATTCCAGATTTATTCCCGCTGAATTTGCTTTCGCCAATTTTTCTTTATTATAGAGTTCTTCACTAATTTTGTTGTAAAGTTCTAAGTTTTTATAAGCATTTTTATAATCTCTTTTTTTAAATAAAAATTTAGAATATTCATGGTGCGAAAATGACAATTCGGTCTTTTCATTTCGCTTACTTCCTAATTTTATGGCTTTCAAAAAATAAGATTCTGCTTTACTATTTTCTCCTGTATTACTAAAGTACATGCCGTTTAGCATATTCAAGGTGACAATGGTCGAATTGCTCTCGAATTTTGAATGGTATTTATTAACAAATTTCAAATACGAATGTCCGCTATTAAAATCATCAATATCAAAGTATGCCCAAGCTAAATTAATTTTAGTAAGTATAATCATGCTTGTATCGGCTATCCTTTGGCTGTATTCTAATGCTTTTTTGTAGTAATCTATTCCAATGTCATATTGCCTTTTTTCGAAACAGTAGGAGTTCCCTAAATTATTGTTTAACCGATATTTAATGGTGTCATTTTTGGTTTTATTGGCATAAGTGATCCCATTTTTATAAAACAAAATTGCTTTATCAAATTCGGATAAATAATTGTAATTGAGGCCAATTATATTATAGGAAACGGCTATTAGGGTATTGTCCTTTATAATATTGGCGTAATTTAATGCTTTTCGTGAAGTGACTAGCGATTTTTCAAAATTAGCAGAACGCAAGTATTGCGTTGCTTTGAGGGTTAAAATTGTTGTTTCTTCTTTGGAAGGTAACTTTGTTTCTGCAGAGGCCTTAGTACTGAAAAAATTCAGAAATACTAAGATAAAGCTATAAACAATAATTCGTAATGGGTACATAAATTAATATTGCTGCTTCAAATATACACTATAATTTTAGTAATAGTACCAATGCGAATCTAAGGTTGAAATATTAAGTGTAACAAAGTGGTAGCTATTTTGCCAAAGATATGAATTACCTGCCCTTTGATGTCTTTGACAGGTGTCATTAAAATTGAGTTTTTTTCTTGCTCTAATTCAGAAAAAAATCTTGTTTATTATGGATTTTATCTCCAAAGAAATTTCTGTTCGTTTTTTCATGCCAAGATTCTATAAAGACTTTTAAATCATTTACTGATGCGGGCGTTATCTGAATTTCCTCAGGAAAAGAGATTTTATCTATTCGTCAAAAAGCCAATGCGTGTAATTTCATACCCTAATAAGCAAGCTATTAGTAGAACAATATTCTTAGAAGGCAGAAAAAATTCAAATAATGAAGATGTAAAACTTCAAAAAACTTCCGACAATTGCTTGCTTTTTTTATTAAAATTTCGGGATATGCGTCGCGTTTTTTGGTCTGTTAAATCTTGTAACTCGTTTCTCAAAAGTTGCATTTATTCGTTGAATCCAAAATCTGAGATTACTGATGATGATAGGGTTCATTCTTTAAAATCGTAAATCCACGATATAATTGTTCTATAAAAAACAAACGCACCATTTGGTGAGAAAAAGTCATTAGCGAAAGTGCTATTTTATTGCTTGCTTTGGCACAAACAGCATCCGAAAAACCGTAAGGACCGCCAATTACAAATACTAATGTCTTTACTCCTGAATTCATTTTCTTTTGTAGTTCTTCTGAAAAACCGACGCTCGAAAAATTCTTCCCATTTTCGTCCAATAAAATAAGTTGATCCGTAGGGGTAATTTTAGCTAAAATTAATTCTCCTTCTTTATCTTTTTGTTGACTTTCTGATAAGCTTTTTACATTTTTTACGTCAGGAATAATCTCCAAATCGAATTTGATGTAAAAAGACAAACGTTTTTGATATTCCTCAATTAGCGATTGAAGATTTTTATTATCGGTTTTGCCAATGCTAATAAGTTTGATATTCATTAGATTTAAATTTTAACTTTCTAAAAACGTGTCCGATTTTTTGTTTTTTTTAATTAATTTTAAAATCAATAAAATTCCAGTTACTGCCTCAAAAGTCAATCCAACAATTAAAAATAAACTTGTCCAATCTTTACGTTCATTAGTGATTTTGAATAAAGCACCGATAATTATTAGGGCGCTACCAATTAAAAATAAAACTAGAATTTGAATATTTTTCATAAATGGTTTAGATTAAAATAACAATAGGTAAATCTGTGCAAATGTAATTAAAATTCGCAATTTTAAAATTTGATTTTAAGCTCTCATCATTTAAAAAAGTAAAAAAACAATCTCTAAACATTTCGATATCGAGTAGATAGTTCTACTTTTGCATAATCAATAAATTATCAATGTACAAACTACTGATTCGCCCATTACTTTTTCTGTTTGACCCCGAAAAGGTTCATTATTTTACGTTTTTTTTAATTCGGATCGTATGTAAAATCCCAGGGGTTTCAGCACTTTTCGAATCATTATACGCTGTCAATGACAAGCGATTAGAAACGGAAGTTTTTGGGTTGAAATTTAAAAATCCAGTTGGCTTGGCCGCGGGTTTTGATAAAGATGCAGTATTGTATCAGGAATTATCCCACTTTGGTTTCGGATTTATCGAAATAGGAACTTTAACTCCAAAAGGACAAGTTGGAAATCCAAAAAAGCGATTGTTTCGTCTAAAAGAAGATCAGGCTATCATTAACCGAATGGGTTTTAATAACGGTGGCGTTCAAAAAGCCGTTGAAAGATTAAAAAAGAACAAGGGAGTGCTGATAGGTGGAAACATTGGTAAAAATAAATTGACTCCAAACGAAAATGCAGTCGATGATTATCTGATTTGTTTTGAGGCCCTATACAATTATGTGGATTATTTTGTTGTCAATGTGAGTTCGCCTAATACACCAAACCTCCGGGAATTGCAGGAAAAAGAACCCTTGACCCAATTGTTACAATCGGTACAAAAGCAGAATTTAGCCAAGCCAAAACCCAAACCGATTCTCTTAAAAATCGCCCCGGATTTGACCGACACCCAACTGCTGGACATTATAGATATAGTAAATGAGACCAAGATCACAGGGGTAATTGCGACCAATACTACTATTTCTCATGAGGGATTACAATCTGAAAACAGGAATGAAATAGGCGGAATATCAGGAAAACCATTAACGAAACGTTCCACGGAAGTAATCCGTTTTCTTTCCGAAAAAAGTAATAAGGCCTTTCCTATCATTGGGGTAGGAGGAATCCATTCCGCAGAAGACGCCATGGAAAAACTCGAAGCCGGGGCAAGTTTAATTCAACTTTACACTGGTTTTATCTACGAGGGACCCGCATTGGTTAAGGCGATTAACAAGAAGATTTTAGAGAAACTTTAAACTTTTAAACTTTAAACTTTCTTATATTTGGGCTTCTATGGAAGCAATAAAAATCATCGAATGTCCTCGTGACGCCATGCAAGGCATAAAGACATTTATTCCTACCGAAAGAAAAGTGGCTTACTTGCAGTCACTGCTTCGTGTGGGTTTTGATACCATAGATTTTGGGAGTTTTGTTTCTCACAAAACCATTCCTCAGATGCAGGACACCGCCGAAGTATTGGCACGTCTGGATCTTTCGCAAACCCGCAGTAAGTTATTGGCGATCATTGCCAATACACAAGGCGCTGAAAAAGCTTCCGTTTACCCCGAAATTCAATATTTGGGTTTTCCTTTTTCGATTTCAGAAAATTTCCAAATGCGGAATACCCATAAAACCATTGCCGAATCCTTAGTGACTTTGCAGGAAATCCTCGAAATTGCCGATGCCAGCAATAAAGAAGTGGTGGCTTATCTCTCCATGGGATTCGGAAATCCTTACGGAGATCCATGGAAC
>JBIILD010000109.1:0-4744 GCA_044232845.1 Flavobacterium sp. | reverse complement strand
CCATTCGCGACAAAGCAGAGCAAACGGTTCGAAAACGCCTGGAAAAATACAATGCGGTGAAACGCGTTAATCCAAAAATGAAGGTGGGCGTTTTAGGCTGTATGGCAGAACGTTTGAAAAGTCAGTTCTTGGAAGAAGAAAAAATTGTAGACCTTGTGGTTGGTCCAGATGCCTATAAAGATTTACCCAATTTATTAGCAGAAGTTGAGGAAGGTCGTGATGCGATTAATGTGATTTTGTCTAAAGACGAAACCTATGGCGATATTTCTCCTGTGCGTTTGATGAGCAACGGCATTACGGCTTTGGTTTCCATCACCCGAGGCTGTGATAATATGTGTACGTTTTGCGTGGTTCCTTTCACTCGTGGACGTGAAAGAAGCAGAGAACCGCAGAGCATTATGAAAGAAATTCAGGATTTGTGGAATAACGGTTTTAAAGAAATTACACTTTTGGGACAGAATGTAGACAGTTACTTATGGTACGGTGGCGGACTGAAAAAAGATTTTGACCACGCAACCGAAATGCAAAAAGCAACAGCAGTAGATTTTCATCAATTATTAGAAATGGTAGCGGTTGGTTTCCCCAAAATGCGCATTCGGTTTTCGACATCCAATCCGCAAGACATGCACGAAAGTGTGTTGCATGTGATTGCGAAACATGACAATATTTGCAAACACATTCACTTGCCTGTTCAATCTGGAAGCAATCGAATCCTGAAAGCCATGAATCGTTTGCACACTCGGGAAGAATATATGTCCTTGATTGATAAAATCAGAACTATTATTCCGAATTGTTCGATTACACAAGATATGATTTCAGGTTTCCCAACCGAAACGGAAGAAGATCATCAAGACACTTTGAGTTTGATGGATTACGTGAAGTATAATTTTGGTTACATGTATTCCTATTCGGAACGCCCAGGGACATTGGCCGAACGTAAAATGGAGGACGACGTTCCGGAAGCAACAAAATTGCGGAGATTACAGGAAATTGTCGATTTACAGCAAAAAAACTCCTGGTTTCGCTCTGAAGAATTCATTGGACAAACAACGGAAGTTTTGATTGAAAAATTGTCAAAAAAATCGGCTGAACAATTTTCTGGAAGAAATTCTCAAAGTATCACGGTAGTTTTTCCAAAAGAGAATTATAAAATCGGTGATTTTGTGAATGTGAAAATCACAAGTTGCACCAGCGGAACTTTAAAAGGAGAAGCGATTGGTTTGAGCGAAATGAATTAAAATAGTTTAAAGTTTAAGGTTTAAAGTTTCACGTTATCGAGAGAATTTTAAACCTTAAACAAAGAAAACTTTAAACAAAAAATTATGGAAACAGTACAATCAATAAAACAACGATTCGAGATTATCGGGAATGACCCCAAACTCAATCGCGCGATAGAAAAAGCCGTTCAGGTGGCACCAACTGATATTTCGGTATTGGTTGTCGGTGAAAGTGGCGTTGGAAAAGAAAGCATTCCAAAAATTATTCACACCCTTTCGCACAGAAAACATGGAAAATATATTGCCGTAAACTGTGGGGCAATTCCAGAAGGAACAATTGACAGCGAACTTTTTGGTCACGAAAAAGGATCGTTTACAGGCGCGACAGGCACTCGAGAAGGCTATTTTGAAGTAGCTAATGGAGGAACAATATTTCTAGATGAAGTGGGCGAATTACCCTTGACGACTCAGGTTAGACTACTTCGTGTTCTGGAAAATGGCGAGTTTTTAAAAGTAGGCTCCTCACAAGTGCAAAAAACAAATGTGCGCATTGTGGCAGCTACCAATGTCAATTTATTTGATGCCATCGAAAAAGGAAAATTCAGAGAAGATTTATATTACAGATTGAGCACGGTTGATATTACATTGCCTCCTTTGCGCAATCGAAAAGAGGACATCCATTTATTATTTAGAAAATTTGCTGCTGATTTCGCCCAAAAATACAAAATGCCCCCTATCAAATTAGATGACAATGCTATTCAATTATTGCAAAAATTTCGTTGGAGTGGAAATATCCGACAGTTACGAAACATAGCCGAGCAGATTTCAGTTCTGGAAACCAATCGTGATATAACTGCCGAAACATTTCAATCCTACTTGCCTTCGGAAGGAAGCAATTTGCCTTCGGTAATAAAAGACCGTAAAACCGAAAGTGAATTCAATACTGAAAGAGAAATTTTATACAAAGTGCTTTTTGACATGAAAAGCGACTTACAGGACTTAAAAAAACTTACGTTGGAATTGATACAAAATGGAGGCAAAAAAGTACAAGAAACGAATTCGCATCTAATCAAAAAAATCTACGGTTCGAAGAAAGATGACAACGAAATAGATTTTGAAGAAGAACCAAGAACAGCTATTATTACGACTCCAAACAACGATGCTAATTATCGGGAACAGGATGATAACTACCAATTCTCAGAAAGTATTGAAGAGGAAGAAGTATTGAGATTAGAACAAAGAGAGGTTGAAATGATTAAAAAATCTTTGGAAAAAAATAAGGGAAAACGAAAAATTGCAGCCGATGAACTAGGGATTTCAGAGCGAACACTGTACCGAAAAATAAAACAGTTTGATCTTTAAAAAACAAACGAAATTCCAAAAAAAAATTCCAAATTCCAACTTTGAAAATTCATATATTTGAAAAATAATTTTAAATTTCAACTAAAATTTTAAATTGTAATTTCAAAAATTGGCATTTAGTAAGCATCTTATGAAAAAAACATATTCTTTTATATTTCTTTTTTTGTTATTAACGCTAAATAGTTGTTCTGTATACAACTTTACCGGCACTGGAAAAATTGATGCGAAAACATTTCAGGTTAATTACTTTCAAAATAATTCTGAGATTATCGAACCCGGAATTGAACGTACGTTTACAATAACTCTTCAAGACCTTATACAGAATCAAACCAATTTAAATTTGGTTAAAAATGGAGGAGATATAACTTATGATGGGGAAGTAACCAACTATAGAATAAGCCCAATGACCGCGACTGCAGACCAACAAGCATCGCAAAATAGATTGACAATCCGCGTAAATGTCAGATTTACCAATAAAAATAAAGAAACCGATAATTTCGAAAAACCATTTGATTTTTTTTATGATTATCCTGCAGGGCAGCAATTAACGGGAGCAACACTAGACAGCGCCTTAAAAATAATATTCGAAAGAATAACCCAAGATATTTTTAATGAATCATTGGCAAAATGGTAAAATCCAGGTAGCAGTTTTCAGGTAGCAGTTTTAAATAACTTAAAATCTGAAATCTGACTCGAGCCAGAATGGCGAAAAGGCGAAGCAAATCTGAAATCTAAAATCTAAAATGAATGTAACTGATTATACTTATTTGATTAATAAGCCTGATGCTATCAATGGGAGGCAAACTGACGCATTAGAAAAAGTGCTTGATGAATTTCCGTTTTTTCAAAGCGCAAGAGCTTTGCGATTGAAAGGACTCTTCAATCAAAATAGTTTCACCTATAATTATGCGTTAAAAATTACCGCAGCACACACCACAGATAGAACTGTTCTTTTCGATTTCATCACTTCGGACACTTTTGTTGCCATCCAAAAAGGGTTGTACGACAAAAAAGTACTCGAACTCCTGGATATTTGCGTGGTCGATAGTGAAGAAATTAAATCCATAAGGGTTGAGCCAAAAACAAACCCTCTAGAACAATCCTTACTTAGTTCTATTAAAGAAGCTTCAGAAATAGAAGAAAATACAAAAATCGCAGTCGAAAAACTGGAAATCGGAAAACCTTTAGATTTTTCTATAAACGAAAAACATTCGTTTCAAGAATGGCTTCAACTTTCTAGAATAGAGCCTATTGCAAGAGAAAAAACAAACTTCGGTATTATAGAGACTAGTACAATAGAGGAAGAAAAAAAGAAAAAATCGGAATTGATTGATAAATTTATCGAATCCAGCCCGAAGATTTCTCCAGTAAGACAAGAGAATGTTGCTGCTGCTTACTCAGAACCAAGCCAGACGGACACCTCTTACTTAATGACCGAAACTTTGGCTAGAGTTTATTTGGAACAAAAGAAATATCAAAAAGCGATTCAAGCTTATGAAATATTAATTTTGAAATATCCAGAAAAAAGTAGTTTCTTTGCAGACCGTATTTCGGATACAAAGATTTTACAACAAAATAACAAATAAACAATGAGTACATTTTCAATTTTTTTGGTTTTAATAACAATAGTTTGCTTTCTATTGATTGTAGTAATAATGGTTCAAAATCCTAAAGGCGGTGGGTTATCATCCTCAATAGGTGGGTCTCAAATGCTAGGCGGTGTACAAAAAACGACAGACTTTTTAGATAAAAGTACATGGACTTTAGCCACGATATTAATCGCGCTTATATTGCTTTCCACTTTAAGTTTTGGAGGTTCGTTAAGTGATGCCGATTCAAAAATTATCGACAAAACAGAAACCGCTGCACCTACTGAAGCTGCCCCAATAAAAGCCGCTCCAGTTCAGAATACCCCTGCTGCTGAACCAGTAAAAAAATAATTTATTTCAAAAACATATTAAATGCCAGCCTGTCAAAGCTGGCATTTTTTTTAAGAAAAAATGTCAGTTTTTAACAGTTGGCATAATTTCTGAAACCAAATTCTTATCAAATTAATACTAACAAAATATCATATTATTATGGCTTTAAATATTAAACCACTTTCAGACAGAGTTCTCATAGAACCCGTTGCTGCCGAAACTAAAACCGCATCAGGAATTTTTATT
>JBIILD010000108.1:0-4810 GCA_044232845.1 Flavobacterium sp. | reverse complement strand
AGGAAATGCAAATCGACACGATTAGGTCCTTTCACAATATCATGGGTATAATTTCTGTCGGCAGCCCAAGTAAAATCATGCACCATGGGAGCCAAAAAATGCCAGGTCAGGGTTTGGGTTTTCTTTGAATACACAACGGGAACTCCTACATCCTGATAGCCATGACCTATTTCATTTGGGTTTTGCAAATAACCGCTTCCGCCCAAAACATAGTTTTTATCGATGGTAATTTTTACGTCGAAATTTCCCCAAACACCATGAAATTCCCTTGCGATATAAGGATCGGTATGCCAACCTTCAAAATCAAACTCGGCCATTTTCGGATACCATTGCGCCATTGATAATTCAACTCCTTCTATATTATTTCTTCCAGAACGCCGAATTTGTATCGGAACTTGCCCGTCGAAATCTAGCGTAAATTTGGTTTTAGAATTAGGAAGTAGCGGTTTTGCCAAAGTGACTTCGAGAATGGTTCCTACTTCTTTAGCAAAAGCATATACACCATCTTGTTTGAAATTCGAAATTTTCAAGAATCCTATTTCGTTGGGTTTCAATTTCGAAATTCGACTTTCTTTGATTGTTTTTCCATTAGCTGTTATTTTATTGGTCATTCGCGCATCGGGATCGGCAATGCTTTGAATTCGGGCATCCATCTCACTTCCGGGCTGAAACGCATTTGGATACAAATGATAAAAAACTTTTTTCAAAGTGTCAGCAGAATTATTGGTGTAAACTAATTCCTGTTTTCCTTTATATTGGTAATTTTTCACATCCATCACAACATCCATTTTATAGTCAACATGCTGTTGCCAATAGGCTGTATTTTGTGCCAATAGATTCCCAAAACTCATTAAAACGGCAGCAAACAAAAGGTTTTTTTTCATGTTGGATAAAATAAAAAATGGAAGGACCAAAGGCCTTCCATTATAAAATAGAGATTAAAATTATTTATTTTTAGACATTTTTTCAGCCAGTAACAAAGCATTATAGGCATTTACAATTTTCCCAGATTGGGACAAAGCGGTAAAGGAACGGCTGTCGTCTGGGTTTCCGCCAACCATAACATTAGTGGTAAATGCTAGGCCTGAATCCATCAAAATGTGTTTTACCTGCGAGGCAGATAATGTTGGATAATAGGAACGAATCAATGCGGCAACTCCAGCAACATTAGGCGAAGCCATTGAGGTGCCTTGTAAGTATTTATAGGAGTTGTTTGGTGCGGTCGCATAAATTTTGACTCCCGGAGCAAAAACATCGACGTTTATTTTTCCATAGTTGGAGAACCGAGCGACTAATTTGTCCCCAGATTCGAAATTTAAAGCGCCAATAGTGATTAAATTATCTACAAATTCTGTTTTTTTATCATCAGAATCGGTTGGGAAATTATTTTCGGCGTCCAGATCTTTCGCATCGTTTCCGGCGGCGTGAACAATTAACACATCTTTCTTTGCGGCATATTTAATAGCATCATAAACCCATTTTTTGTGAGGGGAAAAGTCTTTTCCAAAACTTCCGTTAATCACTTTTGCCCCATTGTCAACCGCATAACGAATCCCAAGAGCAATATCTTTGTCGTATTCATCTCCGTCAGGCACGGCACGAATAGCCATGATTTCAACAGTATTAGCAATCCCATCGCCACCAATTCCATTATTTCTAACTTGGCCGATGATTCCGCCTACGTGGGTTCCGTGAAGGATTTTTTCCTTGTCTGGTCCCATAACATTATTGTTTCCGTATTTGGTGTCTTTGATGTCATTTGGATTATCACCAACCACTTTTCTGTAATCGATTTTCAGGTTATCGCCATTAATCACCGCATCGAATCCCTCTAGTTGTTCCTGAATTGCCGCTTTCAAATCGGACACACTCATTCCAAAAGAGAACATCCTTTTCATTATGTTTTTACTTTGAGATAATTCTGTTTCTTGAGAATCAATTGCATTTACCTCTTCAGCGGTGTAGCCAGATTTCCCAAAATGTTTGACTAAAACAGCATCGGCTTTTGTGGTTCCGGCTAACATTTGCTCCAATTGGGTTTTCCCTCCAAGACTTTCCTTGACTTTTTTATCGTTGGTTGCTTTCGCCAATTGATAAGTGGCTGCATCAACAAGATCTTTGTTAACAATAATCCGTTCGTATTCTAAATTTTCTTTAGTGATGTCTCCCAGAAAATTCCAACCGTAAATATCATCAATATAGCCGTTTTTATCATCATCAATTCCGTTTCCAGGAATCTCTTTTTTGTTGGTCCATATCACCGATTTTAAATCTTCGTGTTCAATGTCAACACCAGAATCCAATACGCCAACGATAACTTTTACCCCGTTTTTATCTTTGAGCAATTCAGCATAAGCCTTGTCCACACTCATTCCCGGCACGGTGTCTTTTACCAGATCTAAATGGCTCCAACGTTTTAAATCGTCCTCTTTTAAAGCAGTAATTTTAGGACTGTATAAAGGAGTCTTAACTGACATTGCAGTAATGTCATAAACTGGTTTTGAGGCTCCACATCCTGCCAATGCTAATACAGAAATGGCAGAAATTAAAATAGTTTTGAAATTATTCATGAATTGTTTTTGCTAAATTTAAAATACCTGCCTAAAGTAGATTCTTTTGTTATAAATAAGGAGAAGATTAACACTATCTTAAGATTTCATCACACGTAAACCGTTCTTTCAAACGAACTCCTTTTTCGGTTTTTTCTACGGTTATGATTTCGTTATGCGCATCATGTTCCAAGAATAAATAATAATTATTGTCTGCCGCGGCGTTTAAAAATTTTGACTTTTCAGGCATGGTCAAAAGTGGCCTCGTATCATAACCCATGACGTAAGCCAAAGGCAAGTGTCCGACAGTGGGCAGCAAATCCGCCATAAAACAAATGGTTTTGTCTTGGTATTGTAGCTGCGGGATCATTTGCTTTTCGGTGTGGCCATCGGCAAAGAAAATCCCGAAATCCAGTTCAGATTTATACAGCAAATCGCCTTTGGACCTTTTTATGAAATGCAAGTGTCCACTTTCTTGGATGGGCAAAATATTTTCTGATAAAAACGAAGCCTTTTCCCTTAAATTTGGTTTCGTCGCCCATTCCCAATGACTGTCGTTACTCCAGTATTTGGCATTTTTAAAGGCCAATTCATAACCGGTTTTACCCTTGTTCCATTGCACGCTGCCGCCACAATGGTCAAAATGCAAATGTGTCAAAAAGACGTCAGTGACGTCATCGCGGTGAAAACCCTGTTTTGCTAGGGATTTGTCCAAGGAATGTGTTCCCCAAAGTGAATAATAACCGAAAAACTTCTCCGATTGCTTGTTTCCCAATCCATTGTCAATCAAAATCAAGCGATTTCCGTTTTCAATGAGTAGACATCGAGCTGCAAGGTCAATTAAGTTGTTCTCGTCGGCTGGGTTGGTTTTATTCCAAATTGTTTTTGGTACCACACCAAACATGGCACCACCATCCAACTTAAAATTCCCAGTTTCTATAGGATAGAGTTTCATTGTTCTTATTTACATAGAATCAACAAAGTTAGGAAAAGCAAACGTTTCTGATGTTTACAAATAAGTTTTTTCTATTTTGGCATTAGTTATAAAAATGTTATCAATTATGGAAAAAGGTTTTTTATATCGTATCTTTGCGCTTTATTTAGACAAAATCAAAATAAGCTATGATTAAAGTTTCTGATACTGCCAAAAAGAAAATCATCGATTTGATGAAAGACGATGGTTTTGATGCGGCTGTCGATTATGTAAGAGTTGGCGTGAAAAGCGGTGGCTGCTCGGGTTTGTCTTATGATTTGAAATTTGACAAAAACAAAGGAGACGACGACAAAATATTCGTGGATAACGAAATAACCATTGCCGTGGAAAAAAAATCCTTCCTTTATTTAGCTGGAACAATTTTGGAATTTTCTGGCGGACTAAACGGAAAAGGATTTGTTTTCAATAATCCAAACGCGAGTAGAACTTGTGGTTGCGGAGAGAGTTTCTCTTTGTAGATTGAAAGATTAAAAAGTATGACAAAATCGTTTGAAGAATTTGAAGTTCACAAAAAAGGAGTTGTCTTAACAAAATTAGTTTTTGAATTACTAAACAATAAATCTTTTTGTAGAAGGTTCTGAATTACAATAATAATAGGCAATTTATAAGCTCCCTAAAATATTCGAAAGGCAGTTATGCGGAAGATAGGAATATGCTGATATTATCAAGAGAATTGCAGTTATCTAATCAAGATAGCTTTTAAATTAGCTATGATGTAAGTATTGAAATATCTCAAAACCTTTCAAATTTCATAAAATACCTTAACAATAACACTAAAGATTAGCATTCAATCTTTGAATTTTTTAATCTTTAAATTTTTTAATTAAATGAGTAAATACACCGAAGACCATTTAAGAGTCGAACTCGAAACCAAAGAATACGAGTACGGATTTTATACTGATTTAGAATCGGATACGTTTCCTATTGGCTTGAACGAGGATATTGTTCGTGCTATTTCCCACAGAAAAGAGGAGCCACAATGGATGACCGATTGGCGCATCGAGGCTTTTCGCGCTTGGGAAAAAATGATGGAACCAGAATGGGCAAATGTGCATTACACCAAACCTGATTTTCAAGCCATTTCCTATTATTCTGCTCCAAAAGCGGTTGACCCTAATAAAACATTGGACGATGTAGATCCTGAACTTTTAGAAATGTATAAAAAATTGGGCATTTCTGTCGATGAACAAAAAATGATGAACAATGTCGCCATGGATATTGTGGTCGATTCGGTTTCAGTGGCGACTACATTCAAAAAAACTTTGGG
>JBIILD010000107.1:0-4834 GCA_044232845.1 Flavobacterium sp. | reverse complement strand
TCTCGTATTCTTCAATTAGAAACTGTCCAATATTGGCTTTTGGATAGAAATGAGTTCCTTTTCCAATATATTTTTTTTTGACTTTCAATTCTTTCTTTGCTGCTTTTTTTGGTTCTTCGGCAATAAATACACCATGACTTTCGATATTGTTTTTGAAAGTCAACACCTCAGATTTCCCTTTTTTGAAAATTTTGTTTCCGTTTTTGATTCCTCTGCGAATCGCTTTTTGTTCTTCATCTGGAAGATGGATTATAGTGGCGCATTCGGTGGAGCAGCAACCTTCCATTACCGTTTTGCATTCTTCACATTGGATAAAGAGCAAATGGCACCCTTCGTTGGCGCAATTGGTATGCACGTCACAAGGCTTGCCGCATTGATGGCATTGCGAAACGATGTCGTCTGTGATTCTTTCGCCTAGTCGGTGGTCAAAAACAAAGTTTTTTCCGATGAATTTGCTTTCCAACCCTTCGGCTTTGACTTGGCGCGTGTATTCGATGATTCCGCCTTCGAGTTGGTACACGTTTTCGAAACCCTTGTGTTTGAAGTAGGCGCTGGCCTTTTCGCAACGAATGCCACCAGTGCAATACATCAACAGTTTTTTGTCTTGTTTATGTGCGGAAAGTTGGTCTTCTATAATGGGCAAACTCTCTCTAAAAGTGTCCACATCGGGTTTGATGGCATCGGTAAAATGACCGATTTCGCTTTCGTAATGGTTGCGCATATCAACTACAATGGTATTTGGATCTTCGAGTAACTCGTTGAAATCCTTGGCTTTTAAGTGGATTCCAATGTTGGTCACGTCGAAAGTTTCATCTTCCAGTCCATCGGCAACGATTTTGTCCCGGACTTTTATGGTCAATTTCAAAAAGGAATGATCGTCCTGTTCCACGGCGATATTCAGGCGAATGCCCTTCATAAAATCGTAGGTTTCAATCGTCTCTTTGAAGGCATAAAATTGATCTGCAGGAAGCGATAACTGGGCATTAATTCCTTCATTTGCCACATAAATTCGACCCAAAACCCCGAGCGGATTCCAAGCCAGAAATAATTCGTTACGGAATTGTGTTGGATTTTTAATTTGCGCATAAGCATAGAAAGACAGCGTGAGTCGCTGTTTTCCGGCATCATCAATTAAGATGACTCTTTCTGCTGCGCTTAATGTGTTGTACAGTTGCATGCTATAAACAATTAAGGTGAGAAAATACTTTGTCCTTTTTAAGGATAGGATGCAAAAATAGGGATTATTTTAGAAAAGGAATACTCTTCTGTTTCTAAAGTCTCTTGCTATTGGGAATAGATTCAAATGTTGTGATTTTTTCCCTTTCTGGTTTAAGATAATTTTTGGAAATTATAACGCTTATTTGAATATAATTTACTAACTTTCAGATAAATATGGTAGATGTGTAATATGCTTAATATAGGAAACCCATGAAAATTTCTTTCGAAAAGAAAATACTCCTTGGATTTATCATCAATTTATTAGTTGTCATCGCCTCGGGATGGATTTTTGTCTCAAGACTGGACAAAGAAATAAATAAAAGGATGTTTTCCATATTAGATTGGATTGAATTATCCTTGTTTGTTCTTTCGATAGTCTTGTTGATTATTGTTTATTTTATTATTCAGTCCCAATTACGATCAAAAAATATTTCCCAACACCAACTTTTAGAAAACAAAAAACTGCTTCAGTCTATTATTGATAACACTTCAAATCCTATTTTTATTAAAGGGATTAATGGACAATATTTGCTGATTAATAAACAACATGAAACTTTATTTCATCGTTCGATTCAAGAAATAGTAGGAAAAACAGATTACGATTTTTTGCCGAAGCAAGTGGCGGATGCCTATCGAAACTCCGATCTTGAGGTGGTAAAAGCATTGAAAGAACTGAAAACTGAAGAGACGATTCAGCAAGAGGACGGGACTCACACGTATATTGCCGTTAAATTTCCCTTATATGATGCTGAAGGAAGAATTTATGCCATTGGCGGAATTTCCACGGACATTACCGAAAGGAAAAAACAAGAGGAATCAGCGATAGCCGCAGACCAATTTTTTAAGATGTCCTTAGACATGATGATTATTGCTTCTGACAAATTTGTTAAAATAAATCCCTCCGTAACTAAAACTTTAGGCTATTCTGAGCAGGAATTGTTGGGCAAGCCCTTCCTTGATTTTGTGTATCAAGAGGATGTAGAAAAGACTTTGAAGGAGGTCGCTAAGTTGAAGACGGGTGCCTTAACTATCAATTTTGAAAACAGGTATATGTGCAAGGATGGTTCCTTAAAATGGATTTTATGGTCTGCTTCTCCGGATCCCTTAACAGGATTGTTGTATGCTGTTGCCCGTGACATTACCCAAATAAAAAATGATACTGAAAAGCTAAGTCTTTACACTAAAAAGTTAGAAGAAGATGAACGACAAATTCAAGCTATTTTTGAAGGCGCCCCTGATCCAGTTTTTCTAATTGATTCAGAAAATAAAATTATACGATGGAATCTCAGAGCAGAAGCGGTTTTTGGTTGGTCTAAAAATGAGGTTATTGGAAATTTTTTATATGATTTTATCATTCCTTATCAGCACAAAGAATCACAAATAAAAGAATTAGAACATTACTTATTAGCAGGGGATGGGCCAATCCTGAATCAAAAGCCCTATAAAATGGAAGCGCTTAATAAACAAGGCAAAGTGTTTCCAATCTCCCTCAGTGTTAATCCTCTAAGATTGAATGGCCAACTTTTTTTTATTGGATTTGTGAGGGATATTACCGAAATAACTCAATTAGAAAATGAGCAGCAGACCATTAACAATGAACTTTATGAAAATGAGGCAAAATTGAGGTTGATTGTTGATAATATTGGGGAAGGCATTATTGTTGCTAATGCGGATAAAAAAATAGTATTGGCCAATGAGATGGCTAATGAGTTTTTTGGCATTAAAGAAGATGACAAAATAGCTCCAAATTTTACAAATCATTTTGAGGTTTATTTTCCGGATCAAAAAACGGTTTTCCCTCTGCAAAACCTCCCCATGGATCGCGCCTTTAAAGGAGAGGTTACAGAAGATATTGATGTGATAATCTGGGATCCAGAAAAACAAGAAAAGAAACGAGTACTTCTAAGCGGTAGACCTTTGACAGACCAAAATGAGAAAGTGGTTGCGGCTGTGGTTACCATAAAAGACATTAGCAAATACAAACAATTGGAAGAAGAATTAAAAGAAACCGAATCAAAATACAGACAGTTAATAGGTTTCAAGGCAACTGGAGACAAGGTTCCATAATTCCTTTAGATGAAATTGTTTTTCAAAACTAAAATAAACTTCACAAAAAACCACGCAATTTGCGTGGTTTTTGTTTAATTCAATTGAAATTAACAATATTCGTCAAAGGCCTCTTTCAAGTTTTCGGCAATCAATTCAGCCGGTCTTCCTTCGATGTGGTGACGCTCTAACATGTGCACCAATTCTCCATCTTTAAACAAGGCCATACATGGCGATGAAGGAGGAAAAGGGAACATGTGTTGGCGCGCTGCATCAACCGCCTCTTTGTCAACCCCTGCGAAAACAGTGATTAAATGATCTGGTTTTTTGGCGTTGTCTAAGCTCATTTTAGCTCCTGGGCGGGCATTTCTTGCGGCACAACCGCAAACAGAATTGATTACAACAAGAGTTGTGCCTTCTGCTTTCATTGCGTTTTCGACGTTTTCGGCACTATGTAAATCTTGAAAACCAGCAACTGTCAATTCGGATTGCATCGGTTTTACCATTTCTTCTGGATACATATTATTTTAGATTTAAAATTAACGATTTTAGATTGCAAATTTCTAAGCAAAATATATATGCAAAGATATGGAGATTTCTAATTTGACGAATGTTTGTAGTATAAAGTTTTGTTATAGTTTTTTAAACGGGGATTTTTTTATTATGGAATTAGAAGTTTAAAAACTGGAATTCTACCTTCAAAAAAACAATTGCCCAAAACGTCAAATTCACTAATTCGTTTATCTTTGCCCAAATTAATAATTAAAATGAAAAATATTATTGCCGAATTACAATGGCGTGGATTGGTTCACGACATTATGCCTGGAACCGAAGAGCAATTATTGAAGGAAATGACGGTTACTTATATCGGTTTTGACCCGACGTCAGATTCCTTGCATATTGGGAGTTTGGTGCCGATTATTCTTTTGGTTCATTTGGGAAATTTTGGACACAAACCCATCGCATTGGTGGGAGGCGCGACAGGTATGATTGGTGATCCATCTGGAAAATCAGACGAAAGAAACCTTTTGGACGAAGCTACTTTGAATCATAACGTGGCGGGAATAAAACAAGTTTTGTCTCGGTTTTTAGATTTTAATTCTAAAGCGATAAACGCTCCAATATTGGTAAATAACTATGACTGGATGAAGGACTTGTCTTTTATTAATTTTGCTCGTGATGTGGGCAAACGCATCACTGTAAACTATATGATGGCTAAAGATTCTGTCAAAAAACGTTTAACGGGAGAAGGCGAGGGAATGTCTTTCACGGAGTTTACCTACCAGTTAATTCAAGGATACGATTTTTATCATTTGCACAAGCATTATAATTGTTTGTTGCAAATGGGCGGTTCAGATCAATGGGGAAATATCACCACGGGAACCGAGTTAGTGCGCAGAATGAATCATGACGGAGCCAAAGCCTATGCCATGACTTGCCCATTAATCACTAAAGCCGATGGGTCTAAATTCGGAAAGTCTGAGGGGGGAAATGTTTGGTTGACAGCAGATAAAACATCAGTTTATAAATTTTATCAATTTTGGCTCAACACTACGGATGTTGATGCTGA
>JBIILD010000023.1:0-17012 GCA_044232845.1 Flavobacterium sp. | reverse complement strand
GCATCATATAAACGGTAAGAAAAGAAGCAATTTGGCTTGGATTATAATTTCCGTTGGAGATGTTAACCAATACATTTTTCGCCTCCGCTGCCGAAAGCATTTCGTGATTGATGAGTCTGTTTAAGATGGTTTTCATTTTATGATTTCTTTTTATTTTCAGACATATATTTTAAATAATCAACAATTTTCTGAGATTGTTGTTTTGTAATACCGAGTGCCGGCATTTTTACTTTGTTTCTAAAAGAAGCCGGATTCACGATATAATTAACCAATTCATCCTCTTTCCAATATTCGGTGACGCTTTTCGGGTAATTTAATTCCGGCCCCATTGTTCCACCAATTCCATTTATGGCGTGACAGCTTAGGCATTGATTTTTGAATAATGTATAACCAGATTCCAATTTTCTATTTTTTAGCGGATATAATTCTATTGTTGATTTAGTGAGCGGTTCCAAATTAATTTTCACCAAATTATAAGGCCATTTATACTGAGTATCTTTTTCTGAAACCGAAGTATAAACGATATAAAACGGTTCCGCATTCATCTCATATCCGTTCTTGATAATTGCTTCCCAATTCGAATCTTTTGGCGCATCAATATCTCGGTAAGCCAAGTAAGGATTTGCATTTAAAAATAACTCCAAAGGCATTTCGGGTTTGTAACCATCGATGCATTCAAACACTATTTTCGTGTTTTTCGGGTCAATTTTCGTTAAATCAATTTCATTTTTAATCAAAAGAGATGCACTCACGGCATTGTATTTCTTCAGTTTATGATAAACAGGATCATTTGCGATTGTTACAATGGTGTCTTTTCCAAGCCTGTTTTTTTTCTGCAAATCCAATAAATCCATTATAATTTCGGTTTGGGCAATAGGTATTGCTTCTATCTTTTGCTCTTTCTTTTGATTGCAAGAAAGGAAGCTAAAAATAAAAAAACAAGAAATTATAATATTGATTTTCAGTTTGTTCAAAATATGTTTTAGACTAATTTTTAACCCAGTTTTCCAGAATCTTCTTCCCGTTTGGTGTTAACACACTTTCAGGGTGAAATTGTACGCCGCGCACATCAAAGGTTTTGTGGCGCAATGACATGACTTGGCCATTTTCGTCGAAAGAAGTGGCTTCTAAAACTTCAGGTAATTCGGCATCGACAACCCAAGAATGATAACGTCCTACTTCAAATTCATTTCCTAAACCTTCGAACAAAAGCTCATCGTCAACCGATGTTTTGACCATGGTCGCCACGCCATGATACACTTTGTCCAAATTAGAAAGCGTTCCTCCAAAAACTTCTCCAATGGCTTGTTGTCCAAGACAAACGCCAAGAATACTTTTGGTTGGCGCATATTTAGCAATTACAGCTTTTAATAATCCCGCTTCATCAGGAATTCCAGGTCCAGGGGAAAGTACTATTTTATCGAAAATTGCAATTTCATCAATATCAAATTCATCGTTTCTGTAAACGGTAACTTCACAATTTAAATCTTCGAGATAGTGCACCAAATTATAAGTGAAACTATCGTAATTGTCTATAACTAGTATTTTTTTCATTTTGTCTTATTGTTTAAAGTTTAAAGTTTAAAGTTTCAGGTTTTGCAAATTGCTACTGAACACTAAAAACTGAACACTGACTACTTTTATATTGTTTCTGCCAAATCCAAAGCCGCATTCAGGGCCCTTAATTTATTATACACTTCCTGCATTTCGCTTTCCTCGTCTGAATCGGCGACAATTCCTGCACCGGCTTGACAATGCAATTGGTGGTTTTTGCTCAAGAAAGTCCGAATCATTATCGCGTGATTAAAATTACCCTCAAAATCCATAAAACCAATAGCACCGCCATAAAAATTTCGATTGGTTTTTTCGTATTCTTCGATGAGTTGCATCGCTCGGTGTTTTGGGGCTCCGCTTAATGTTCCCGCGGGGAAAGTATCGGCTACGACTTGCATGGTGGTGGCTTTCTCGTGTAAATATCCAGTTACCTTAGAAACCAAATGAATGACATGGGAGAAAAACTGCACTTCTCGGTATTTTTCCACATTGACATCGTGACCGTTTCGACTCAAATCGTTTCTAGCTAAATCGACCAGCATCACGTGTTCGCTATTTTCTTTTTGGTCTTCAGATAATTTTTTGGCTAATTCCGCATCTTTTTCGTCATCACCAGTTCTTCTGAATGTTCCTGCGATGGGGTGAATTTCGGCTTTGCGGTTTTTGACGATAATTTGGGCTTCGGGAGAAGAACCAAATATTTTGAAATCGCCATAATCAAAAAAGAACAAATAGGGCGAAGGATTGATGCTTCGCAACGCTCTGTAAACGTTGAATTCGTCTCCTTTAAAACCTTGAGTAAATCTTCTGGACAAAACCAATTGGAACACATCTCCTCTATAACAGTGCTTTTTGGCCAAAGCCACATTATGTTTGAATTCTTCGTCAGTCAGATTTGAAAAACCCTCTCCTTCTTTCGAAAATTGATAAGATGCAATATTTTGGGATTGTAATAATTGTTCGATTTTCGGAATATTGTTTCTCCCATCCACGCTGTGGCAGAAAATATAGGCTTCGTTTTTGAAATGGTTTATGGCTATTATGTTTTGGTAGACTGCATAATAGATATCCGGAATGGTATTGCTATTTTCTTTTTTGGCAATAGTCACTTTTTCGAAATAACGAACAGCATCATAGGAAATATAACCGAACAGACCATTATTAATAAATTTAAAATTGTTTTTCTCTGAGGTAAATTGACCCGAAAACTCTTGAATTGTCTGTGGAATATTAGTAGTTGAATCAATGGGGATGTTTTCAAAACTTCCATCAGGAAATGTTTTGTAAATAGTTTCATTTTCTATTTTTATCGATGCAATCGGGTTGCAACAGATATAAGAAAAGATGTTGTCATTACGGTGATAATCGCTACTTTCTAATAATAAGCTATTCGGAAATTGATCCCGAATTTTAAAATAAATACTTACAGGAGTAATTGTATCGGCAAGGATTTGTTTGTAATTTGTATTTAGAATAAATGTTTTCATTTTCAGTTTTATTATTTCTATTTCATTTTGTCCGACTTCCCTTTAGTAGTAATCGGTCCGGAATAAAAAAAGGCTTGTCTTTATGACAAGCCTTAAATATTTATAGTTTACAATACTATAGGAGCTTTAATCACGACGATTGACGTAAGTTACTCCACCACCAAGTATTGTTTGTAATTGTTTTCATTCCACAAATATATAAATGAAATTTGATTATCCAAATAGAATATAAAAAAAAACACTGTTTTTTTTGATTTTTTTAAAAAACAACCCCCAACAATTGCTTGTGGGGGTTAGGTTATAGGTTCTTTCGGAAATTAGAATTTCAAGGCAACCGATAATTCGAATTCATCGTCAATCGCTTTGTCTCCAATGCTGTCGAAGAATGATTTAGAACCGTATCGAATACCATATTTAGTTCTGTTGACAATTAGTTTTGTGGTTGCTGAATTTGCCGTTGTAACCAAATCAAAAGTTATCGGATTTGTTATTCCTTTGATGGTTAAATCTCCTGTTACACTGTATACATTGGCTCCTTTTGCTACTATTTTTTTGAAAACTAAAGTTGCGGTTGGAAATTTTTCGGTATCAAAAAAATCATCTGCCTTTAAATGACCATTTAGTTTGCCCTGGTATTCTCCGGAAAGATCGGTTGCAGTCAATGATGGCATATCTACGGAGAAAGTACCTCCTTTTAATTTTGAGTCTTTAAAAACCAAAGTACCGTCTTTCAGGTTTACCGTTCCGCTATGTTGTCCGGTGACTTTTTTTCCTACCCAATTGATAGTGCTTTTTGAAACATCTACTTTCTTGGTTTGGGCAGTTACTGAGACAGTAGTTAAAACTACCACTAATGCTAATGCAATTGATTTTAAATTTTTCATTGTTTTAAGTTTGATTATTTGTTATTAATTAAAGGGTGATGAATAATTCTTCGTTTGATTTTCTAACTTTTTTGTAATGCTGGGTTGCATCCTCTTTGTGACGGTAACCGATAGCAGCCATTAAGGAAGCGTTTAGTCCTAATTTTTCTAAGCCTAATATTTCATTGACTTTAGCAGGAACAAAACCTTCCATTGGAGTCACATCAATTTTCAACTCGGCCGCTACATTCAATAAATTGCCTAAAGCCAGATAGGTTTGTTTAGCAGTCCAAATATTTTTCACTTCTTGTGGCATAGAATTTACACCACCTTTAATGTAATCTCCAAAACCAGCCAAAGATTCAGCCGGAATACCTCTAGTTTCACTGATTCTATTGATGTATTTGTCAATCGTTTCGTCATCAACATTGGTTTCATTTGCAAAAACAACTAGATGCGAGGCATCCACAACTTGAGATTGTCCATAGGCAGCTGGCTGAATCTGTGCTCTTAATTCTGGATTTTCAACAATTATAACTTTATATGGTTGTAATCCATAAGAAGAAGAACTTAAACGAATCGCTTCTTTTAAAGTGTTTAAATCTTCGTTTGAGATTTTTTTTGAGGAGTCAAATTTCTTTGTTGCATATCTCCAATTCTGGTTTTCTATAAAAGTGTCCATGTTATGTTTGATTTTTATTTGTTTCTATATTTTTCTAACAATTGATTTAATAAAATTTGTTCTTCGGAACTTAAGTTATTGGAAAAGGAAGCTTCGTGAGCGTTTACTTTCGGATCCAATTCCTTTAAAAGATCCAACCCCTTTTGGGTAATCAAAACTTCAATTTTCCTTCTATTTTCAGGGCAGACGTTTCGAGTGACTAAATCTTTTAACAGTAATTTATCTACTAAACGGGTTGTGTTGCTTGTTTTTGCTAACATTCGCTCCTGTATCGCATACATGTTTGCTGGATTACCTTTCTGACCTCTCAATATTCTTAATACATTATATTGTTCACCTGATAAATCACAAGGTTTTAAAACCTCGTTAAACTTGTCGTTAATTACATTTTGAGTATAAAGCACATTTAGAATAATTTTTTTAGAATTATCTAAGGGAATAGTGCTTTTTATTTCGTCTTCAATTTTCATATTTGTATATATGTAATTTGTAGCTACAAATGTAATATAAATTTTGTTGTATATACAAAAGTATTGACTTTTTTTATTAAAATATTTTAAACACTTTGGGAAAGTGATCGAAAAACAAGGTGGGTTTTCGGAATTCGGAAATGTTAAAATCGGTAATAAATAGGAATACATATTAGTTTTACTATTCAAGTATTCTATTTATCTGGTTTTTTAGTGAATTATTTGAATAATTCGCAATTTAATGTATTTACACTTACGCGAAAACGTTTTCTGCAAATAATTATCCAATTAACATTTGTATTTATTATTGTTTGCAAAAATGGTGTATTTTTGAAAAAAATAAATATGATGGATTTGACACAAGAAGATTGGGTTTCTCAATTTGAAGCCGATCAAAACGCAGTAATGCTGGATGTGAGAACAGAGGACGAATGCGATCAAGGCATTATAGAAAGTTCCATAAATATCGATATTTATAAAGGGCCAGAATTTGTTGCTGCAATTGAAGCCTTGGATAAAAGTAAAAATTATTATGTGTATTGCCGTTCTGGGGTTAGAAGCGCCAAAGCCTGCGCAATCATGAACGAATTAGGTATAGAAAATACGTATAATTTACTTGGTGGGATCATAGAATGGAATGGTGATATAGTTTAATCAAGAATAAGAAAGTGGCGAAAGTGCCTTTTTTTAATTTAAATCAGAATGTTAATACAAAATAGATAATGAATACAATACCTCAAGAATTTCAAATTAACGAATTACTGAATCAAGATACTTATCTGGTAGATGGTGAATTAAAAAAGTGGACAGGCCCAACAACACCTGTGTATTCAACAATTTCATCTACTGAAAATTACGAACCTACCTTACTGGGAACTATTCCTTTTATGGGAGAAGAGGATGCGATGAAAGCGCTTGAAGCTGCCGATGCCGCATTTCTTAATGGACAAGGTTTGTGGCCTACCATGAAAGTGGCAGACCGCATAAAATGCATGGAAGATTTTGTCGCTAAGATGAAGGCAACCCGTTCTGAAGTGGTTAAGCTTTTGATGTGGGAAATTGGAAAAACATTAGGGGATTCAGAGAAAGAATTCGATAGAACTGTTGAATATATTTATGACACCATTGATAGCTACAAGGAATTAAACAGTCGCAGTGCTCATTTTAGCAAAGTACAAAGTATAAATGCCATGGTTCGAAGAGGGCCATTGGGGGTTGTTTTATGCTTAGGTCCTTATAATTATCCTCTAAATGAAACCTTTTCTTTGCTTATCCCGGCATTGATAATGGGAAATCCGGTAATTTTCAAACCTGCCAAACTGGGCGTTTTGTTAATATCCCCATTATTAGAAGCTTTTAGAAGTAGTTTCCCAAAAGGAGCTATCAACATACTATATGGTCGTGGACGCGAAGTTGCCTCCCCAATTATGAAATCTGGACGTGTGGCAATTTTAGCTTTGATCGGCAACAGTAAATCGGCTATTGCTTTGCAGGATTTACATCCTAACAAAAATAGATTGCGTTTGGTTTTAGGGTTAGAAGCAAAAAATCCAGCAATAATTTTACCGGATGCCAATTTGGATTTGGCTATAGACGAATGTGTAGCAGGTTCATTGTCTTTTAACGGACAACGATGCACAGCCTTAAAGGTATTGTACGTACACGAATCCATTGTTGATGAATTTAATAAACGATTTAGTGCTAAAGTGGATTCACTCGTTTATGGAAATCCTTGGGATAAATCAGTATTTCTTACTCCTTTACCTGAAAAAGAGAAGCCTGCTTATATCCAAGAATTGATTGATGATGCTACTAGTTTTGGCGCAAAAGTTATCAATGCAAAAGGAGGAAAACAACTCGATAATTATATCTTTCCAGCTATTTTATATCCCATAACTAAAGAAATGCGTATTTATCATGAAGAACAATTTGGTCCTGTAGTACCAATCATTTCGTTTAAAAATATTCAGGAACCTTTGGATGATATGGCAGAGTCAAATTATGGACAACAAGTAAGTTTGTTTGGTCAAAATGTAAAAACTATTGCGCCACTTATTGATAATTTGGTAAACTTAGTTTGCAGGGTAAACCTAAACAGTTCTTGCCAGAGAGGACCCGATGTTTTTCCTTTTACGGGTCGTAAAGATTCTGCTGTGGGAACTTTAAGTATACATGATGCCCTACGTTCTTTTTCGATAAGAACTTTTGTAGCTTCTAAAGACAATGAATACAACAACAATATTTTGCAAGAATTGTTAAACAGCAAAGAATCTAATTTTATTAATACAGATTATATTTTGTAATCAAAACAAATAAACTTTGACTTGGTTCAAATATAAAAGAGGATTTACTTAATGGTGATCCTCTTTTTGTTTATATCATAATGGCAATTGTAATGCCAAACAATATATAATAAAGCCCATGTGTAATTAGTGTTTTTTACCATATTTGGACGAAAATGGAAATAAGTAAGTCAAAAGTTTTTAATGTCGTAAAGTCAAAAGTCTCTATAGAGTGAAAAACTATTTAAAAATAGGCAATTACAATAAGTTTCATATTTTTAAAATACGACATTCTATTTCACATACTACTTAATTATGGAATACCAAAAAAAATAATGAAAAATTCTAAAAAAAATCTTCCGAAAATCTAGTCCATTTATTGCACTACTTTTTCATGCTCTTCTTAATTTATAATAAAACCAGGAATATGGAATTTCTACAGGTGAATTGACTAATTTAGTAGGGGTTGATGTAAATAATATTCAAAAACATAAGACATTATATGTGGCACAAGGAATTGAAGGCCGATGATTTAGTTTTGGCGTTTACTTAATGTTATTTAACTTGCTCAAGGGATAAAAAAATGAATTTTTACAACACTTCCTTAAAACCATTAGATAAATCACATAACACAAAAAAGGCTATAAAATCATACGATTTACAGCCTTTTGATATGTATTGAAAACAAAGTTGTCGGGGTGGCAGGATTCGAACCTGCGGCCTCCTGCTCCCAAAGCAGGCGCGATAACCGAGCTACGCTACACCCCGAAAGCGGTTGCAAATATAAAACTAATTTTGAGTTTTTACAAGCGATATTTTAAAATACAGTTTTATTATTTTTGAACGATTAAAAGTGATCTGATTTTAGCTTACTTTTTAATAAAAACTTACATTTGCAATCTCAAAACAGAACAAAATAATATACTATGTCTGATACAATCGAAAAAATTAAATGTCTTATTATAGGATCTGGTCCTGCAGGGTATACCGCTGGTATATATGCCGCCAGAGCTAATATGAATCCCGTTTTGTACCAAGGGATGCAACCTGGAGGCCAACTGACAACAACTAACGAAGTAGAGAATTTTCCGGGTTATGTTGACGGAGTCACGGGACCAGAAATGATGGTGCAACTGCAAGCCCAAGCACAACGTTTCGGTACTGATGTCCGAGATGGATGGGCTACTAAGGTTGATTTTAGCGGTGATGTCCTTAAAGTTTGGATTAATGACACTATTGAATTGCATTGTGAAACCGTGGTGATTTCGACGGGAGCCACCGCTAAATATTTAGGCCTACCTTCTGAGCAGCATTATTTAAAAATGGGTGGGGGTGTATCGGCCTGCGCCGTTTGTGATGGATTCTTCTACAGAAACCAAGAAGTTGTAATTGTAGGTGCAGGAGATTCTGCCTGCGAGGAAGCGCATTATTTGTCTAAGCTATGCAAAAAAGTGACCATGTTGGTGCGAAGCGAAAAATTCAGGGCTTCAAAAATCATGGAAGCAAGGGTTCGAAAAACCGATAACATTACGATTTTAATGAATCATGATACGGTTGAAGTTCTAGGAGATGAACAAGTGGTGACTGGCGTAAAAGCCAAGAATAAAACCACAGGCGAAGTTTTTGATATTCCAGCTACCGGTTTCTTCGTAGCTATAGGTCACAAACCCAATACGGATATTTTTAATAACTTTCTTACCCTTGATGAAATGGGCTATATTGTCAATGTGCCGGGAACTTCAAAAACGAATGTTAAAGGTGTTTTTGTGGCGGGCGATGCGGCCGACCATGTTTATCGTCAAGCGATTACTGCTGCAGGAACGGGTTGTATGGCTGCTCTGGATGCCGAAAGATACTTGGCTGCTTTAGAGTAATAATTTCGTTTTAGTTGATTTAACAAAAAGGCTTCATTTTAAAAAAAGAAGCTTTTTTTGTTTGGATTATTTTGTGGGTTTCTTGACCAAGATGGCAGAGTCGACAAATCTTTTTATTTCAATTTTTTGGTCGCCATAAATTTGTATTTCCGAATTTTCCGAGGCTTCAATGCTCATCGTGGCATTGGAGTTAATGTTGCAATACGAATAACCCTCTGCTACCAATTCTGCATTTTTTAGGATCAATTTGCTTCCTATAAAATTCGCATTGTTGTCTAAACGAATGATGGCATTGGTTACATCACCTTCTAGGTTTGCTTTCGCTTTTTGATACAGATCGCATTTTAAATCAACGGAGGCAATCAACGCTTTCAAATTAGCATTTTTGCTCAATTCGATTGTGGCACTTTCGGCTTTTAAATTAAGTTCCGTTTTCGATTTGTCATCAGACTGCAATGTGAAATTCTTAGAGTTGACATTTAAATTGAGCTTGGAATTATTAAAAGATTTAAAAGTAATGTCCTCTAATTGGATTTCTTGAATCGCATTTACCGTGGATTCGTTTTTAGAAACCACCATTTTTAAATCTTTCGTATAGGTTACCCGTAGCAACAATTTTTTGAAGTTTACAACAGTTTTTGAAGTATTTAACCGGAGTATATTATCTACTAAATCAAGAGTGATGATGTTATGAAGATTATCATCGGCCTCAATTTTTAGTTCGGTTTTATCCCCTTTTTCCAAAGACACTTCAATATTATCGCCTACTTCAATCGAGTGAAAATTCCCAATTTCCTTTTGTTCGATGGTTACTATTTTGGAACCTTTAATTTTTTCGTCTTTTTGTGCCCATGAAAATGTAGTAGCCAAAAGGAATAAGAGTAGAGTGGTATTTTTTTTCATTTTAATATCTTTAGGTTTAATTCCTCGAAGCTCTGCTTCGATTTTTTAACACAGATTTCACAAATTTGCACAGAAAAATCTGTGTTAATTTGTGAAATCTGTGTTTTTTTTTAATACCTCTGGGGCTCTGCCCCGAGGTAGTTTATTCAAGAAGTTTTTAAAGTGCGGCAATACGTTATTGTTCAAAATGATACAGTTTTCTTGAATACCCAAATTCGATTTAATTTTATTGACTTTTTTTCCGTCTTCTGAAAATAAATCAAATAGAAATAATCAATTTCGGTCAGTACCTTCTCGAAAAAACTTTCTTTTTTATTATTTTAAAGTAAAACTAGTTTTTGAAACCAATTCGTTTTTATCGAAAACATTGACAAAGTAAGTTCCCTTTGCAAAATCTTTCCCTGGTAGGTCTTCAGATACGTCTACGGTTTTGTTTGTATATTTTACATTCGTCACAAAACTATACGTTAATGATTTATCCCCAAAAGTTTCCGTTTTCTTATCTCCCAAAACATTGCTTTTGCTGTCAATTACCTGCACATAATAGGTTTTGTCACCCGATTTGGCAATTTTATTTTCTGCAATGGTAAAGCTTATTTTTAGAACATCTGCTCTACCGGCTCTTTCTGTAGCTATTTGTTTTCCAGAGCTTCTCATTTTATAAGCCGACGTTTTCATATTTAAAACCGACAACTTAGATCCTAATTCCACTGTTTTTGATAAATCTTCATTTTTAACTACCAAAACTTCATTGGCTTTTTTTGATTCCCCCAATACAACAATGGTACTATCGCGTTGCGTGGTTAAAGTGGTATTTTGTTTTTTTAAACCTTCATTTTCGGCTAATAAAACCTTCATGTCTCCCTTTAATTTAAGGAACTCCGTTTTGTATTTTGCCAAAGAAGCGACATCACCTTTCGATTTCTTAAGATCTTCCATAAGAATGACTACTTTTTCCCTTTCTTTGATTAATTCCTCAGACATAGAGGTGTTTTCTGCAATTGCAGCATCGTAAGTTGTTTTTAAATCTTCTAAATCTTTCATTACCCCCTCCTTTTCGGATACGGTCTTTGTCAGTTCTGTTTGCACCACTTTTGCATCAGATGTGATTTTAAAAATATAAATTAAACTCCCCGCTAGTAGGATTGCTAGAACAGCAATGATTGCCTTTAAACTTGAACTACTTTGTTGATTTTCCATTTTTTAAATATTTTTTCACAAAATTAATAATATAATTCTATCGAATAACGAATTCTCTATAAATATATTATATTTGACCCTTATAAAATTTTATGGAAAAGCTGATTCTATTTACCGTTAATGAGCTTGCAAATATTACAAACCATAGAAGTGGGGAAATAAAATTTGGCGAGAAAATGTTGACAATACCAAAAGAGATAGATCCCATTTCCTTTCTAAAAAGATGTGATGCAAAATATATTTTATTTGGAATACCAGAAGATATCGGTGTTAGGGCGAATTTCGGGAGACCAGGAACTGCCTCCGCATGGGACAGTGCCATAAAAAGTATTGCTAATATTCAGCACAATCGTTTTTGCAAGGGCAGCCAACTCCTTGTTTTAGGTCAACTAGACGTTTGTGAAGAAATGAAAGAAGTTAAAAATTTAGATTTTAATAATGTCAACGATCGTAAAAGGCTAAGCCAACTTGTCGAAATAATTGACAAAGAAGTTTCTCACATCATTTTTCATATCATAAAATCTGGGAAAATACCGATAATTATAGGTGGTGGGCACAATAATGCCTACGGAAACATTAAGGGCACAGCTCTAGCCAAAGGTAAATCAATCAATGCCATAAACTTTGATGCCCATTCCGATTTTAGAATCTTAGAGGGAAGACATAGCGGTAATGGCTTTTCATATGTATACGAAGAAGGATTTTTAAAAAAGTATTTCATATTTGGGCTACACGAAAATTACACTTCTAAAAGTGTTTTAGATATCATTAAAAAGACCGATGACAGAGTACGTTATAACACCTATGACAGCATTAAAATCAGAAAAGAAAAAGACTTCAATAATGAGCTTGTTCAAGCAATGGAATTTATTCAAAGTGATGACTTCGGCATTGAAATAGATTTGGATGCAATTCCATGCATTGCCAGTAGCGCCATGACCTCAAGTGGTTTCTCGATTGAAGAATTGAGGCAATTCATTTCTTATTTTGGTAAAAATAAAAAAGCAGCTTATTTACATATTTGCGAAGCGGCTCCAGACTTAGGAGAAGATATAAAAAGTCCTTTAATTGGGAAACTTATAGGTTATTTAATCACTGATTTTATTAAATCCAACAACGAAAAAGCATTTGGTTAATTTCTAATTTCCTGAATCTATTTCTATTTTAAGGGAATTCTCAAGGAACCGAATTAGCAAATCCACAAATAAATCTATCTTTGCGTTACTATCCAATAACATATCGTTGGATATTTAAACCGAAAATATGTTATTCGAAGATCTATCACTTTCAAAAAGTATACAAAAAGCCGTATTTGAAGAAGGCTATATTAACCCGACACCCATACAAGAACAATGCATTCCGCTAGTTTTATCTGGTAGTGATTTAATAGGCTGTGCGCAAACTGGAACGGGAAAAACGGCAGCGTTTGCTATTCCAATCATACACCAATTGCACAGAATTGTTGGTTCCTCAAAAAAAGCCAAGGAAATTAGAGCACTAATAGTAACTCCAACTCGAGAATTGGCGGTTCAAATTGGTCAAAGTTTTGACACTTATGGAAAGTACACTAATCTGACTCAACTTACTATTTTTGGGGGAGTGTCTCAGATTCCACAGGTGGACGCTTTGCGAAAAGGAGTTGACATTCTAGTTGCAACCCCAGGCAGATTACTTGATTTACACAAACAAGGTTTTATTGATTTCGATCATTTGCATACTTTAGTGCTGGACGAAGCTGACCAAATGTTGGATATGGGCTTTATAAATGACGTCAAAAAAATCGTAAAACTTACCCCAAAGAACAGACAAACCTTATTATTTTCAGCCACGATGCCTATTGTTATTCGGGAATTGGCAGAAATGTTTTTGAAAGATCCAAAGAAAGTTGAAGTTTCCCCAGTTTCTTCAACAGCCGAAAGTGTAGAACAGCGCGTCTATTTTGTTGAAAAAACCGAAAAAAGGAATTTGTTGTACCATTTGATTAAGCATGAAAATTTAACCGACGTTTTGGTCTTTTCTAGGACTAAACATGGTGCTGACAACGTAGTAAAAGCACTGCGTAAAAATAATATTGCAGCCGAAGCTATTCACGGTGACAAGTCACAAAATGCAAGACAGCGTGTTTTAGATGCGTTTAAGAAAAAAGAAATTGGTGTATTAGTTGCCACTGACATTGCAGCTCGTGGAATTGATATAGACCAATTGCCATTTGTTATCAATTTTGATTTACCTAATATCCCCGAAACCTATGTACACCGAATAGGCAGAACAGGTCGAGCCGGAAACGAAGGGATCGCAATTTCTTTTTGCAGTAAAGACGAGCATCAATATTGGAAAGATATTCAAAAAATGATAAAAGTGGATGTAAAAACAATAGATGACCACTTGTATCATTGGCATTCCGGAAGTCCAGAATCAACTTCACAAGGAAAAAATTCAAACCGAAGTGGTGGTGCTCACAAATCTAGGAAATCAGAGGCATCAAAACAAAACAAAAAACGCTGGTATTGAATTGCTTCCCACAAGCAAATTTGAAAATCTCACAGTGCCTTTTAATTTTAATTAAAAGGCATTATTATTTTAACTACCTTTCTGTCAGTTAATTATATGTTAATTATATGGCAAGTGTTTTTTATAAATGAGCATTTTTTCATAAATTTAATTAATTATAAACAATTTAAAATTAAAAATTATGGAAACATTAATTAAAAGAGACGGTTTGTTCCCGTCATTAGTAAGTAGACCAATAAACAATTTTTTTGATGATTTTATTGTAAAAGATTTATTTGATTGGTCTGACAGGAATTTTGCTGCCTTAGGCACTAATTTGCCTTCTGTCAATTTAAAAGAAACCGATTCTAAATTAGAAGTAGAATTAGCTGCTCCGGGAATGAAAAGAGACGACTTCAAAGTTGAAATTGATAATAATATATTAATAATCTCCTCTGAAAAAGAAGAAGAAACAGAAGAAGTCAGAAAAAAAGATAATTATGTTAGAAAAGAATTTAACTACCAATCTTTTTGTAGAACTTTCAGTTTACCTGAAGCAGTAGATGAAAACAAAATTGAAGCTAGTTATAAAGATGGCATTCTTCATGTTGCCATAGAAAAAAAAGAAAGTGCTAAAAGAAAAACATTAAAAACCATACCAATTAAATAAGATTGCTTGTTGCATTTTTTTGATTACATTACAAAAACCATTTGAAAATAGATTTCAAATGGTTTTTGATTTTATCGTAAACCCAAAAACTTCCTATGTAGTATAATCCCATGGGATACCTCCTGCAACGATACCTTATTCTTAATCTGAGTTTGATTAATTCCTCCTACAGAAAAGCCCACAATTTAATGTTATAATATAGCCAAGTATTTGTATTTTGTTTTTTAAAAGAGATGATGCCATTCTTGATTCGCCGTACTGATAAAAACACATCGGCATGGCAAGCCATTCGTGGGTAAAAAATGATAAATCGGAACGAAATAGAAGTAGTTTTCCGGAGATAGGTGATCCGTTAAAAATCTATTTGTTTTTGAGATTATTTTAGGAATGACTAAACTGTAAATTACTTAAGTTTTTATAAATTCCATTTTCCAAAGCAATCAATTCCTGGTGTGTTCCTTGTTCTGTAATCACTCCTTTGTCAAGTACCAAAATTTGATCAGCACTTCGAATAGTCGAAAGCCGGTGCGCAATAATAATGCTCGTTCTGCCTTGCATCAAAATTTCCAAAGCTTCTTGAACTAATTTTTCACTTTCACTATCCAATGAGGATGTAGCTTCGTCCAGTATCAAAATACTTGGATTTTTAAGCAAGGCTCTTGCAATGGCAATACGTTGTCTTTGTCCACCAGACAATTTAATTCCTCTTTCGCCTACAATAGTTTCCATTTTTTCAGGAAAGCTTTCAATAAAACTTAGGGCATTAGCTTGTTTTGCTGCTAAAAAAATTTCATCTTCAGAGGCATTTGGCTTTCCGTAAGCAATATTCTCTCTGATGTTTCCTCCGAATAAGATTACATCTTGAGGCACAATACTCATATTTCCACGTAGATTTTCCAATTCATATTCGTAAATATTTTTCCCGTCTACTGATATCTCTCCACTTTCGATATCGTAAAATCGCAACAATAGGGAAGCTATAGTTGATTTTCCGACACCGCTTGGACCCACGATTGCAATTTTTTCACCAAAGTTGGCCGTAAAATTGACGTTTTTCAATACTTTAATTTCTTTTCTCGAAGGATAACTAAAAGCGACATTTTTGAATGTAACATTGCCTTTAATTTTTTGATTTGTAGATAAATTTTCAACGGAACTAATTTTCTCGGGAGTTTCTTCCAATAATTCAAAAACGCGTTCCGTGGCCCCAATCGCTTTTTGAATTTGGGCATAAAGCTCAGCGACACCTCCAAAAGAAGCCCCTACAAATGTAGAGTACAATACGAACGAAATTAATTGTCCCACGCTCATTTCACCACTAATACTCAATCTCACACCGAACCAAACCACGGCAACTATAGCTCCAAAAAGGCAAAAGATGATGAATGAAGCAAAGTAGCCTCTATATTTTCCACCTTTGATAGCTAGCTTTACAACTTCTTTAATTTTTCCGTTATACCGGGCAATTTCATACCATTCATTAGCGAAAGCCTTTACGATACTAATTCCTTGCATCGTTTCTTCGACAATCACCTGGCTTTCTGCCACTCTGTCCTGGACATTTTTCGAATATTTCCGAATAAATCTACCAAATATTACCGCTGCAACTGCCACAAGAGGCACTACTGAGAGCATTAACAAAGTAAGTTTTATACTTTGTGTCGCTAACAGTATGACACCACCAATAATTAATATAAATTGTCTTAAAAATTCAGCAATGGTAGAAGTCAATGTGTCTTGAATTTGTGTAATATCAGAGCTAATCCGGCTGTTTAATTCCCCCACACGCTTTTGGGAAAAGAAAGACATGGGTAATTTTACCAAATTACCGTATAAGGATAATCGAAGATTCGCTAGGGTGTGTTCCGTGAAGTTGACGAATAGCGAGAGTCTGAAAAAAGAAAAAATAGATTGAAGAAATAATATACCTAATAACAATAAGGCAATGTTATTGGCTTTCGAATAACTTTTATCTTTTACACAATCAATTAATAGTCCCATTAACTTAGGAAAAGCTAAAGCGGTGGCACCAGTAAACAATAAAAAAATCAAACCTACATAAAATTTCCAACGATGGTTTCCGGCATATTGAAATATAAGAGTTGCTTTGCTGAGGGATCTTGCCGTAATTTTTGATTTTGGTAAATCGTTTTCTTTGAATCGAGCCATTATTATATAATATGTTGCAAATATACTACTATTAGGCTTAAAGTTTCATAACGTTCTTGATGGCATTTGTCACAAACTGATTATTTGTTCCCTTTTCTGTAAAAAAAATAGTAATAATTTCTTTGAGTTTTGAACCCTTTATTTCTGTTTTTTTTTGAATAGAAACCATGCAAACAGATGCTTTTAATAATTTATTTTCATTAAGTTAAATTAAAAATTGCTTTGTAATAATAATTTCTATTATATTTGCATCCATAAAAAAGGATTATAGAATTAAAAAGTTATGTTATCAATTCAATTGCATCACCATCATTTTCATTATTGCTCTCAAGCGATGTGTTAATGATATGTTTGTAAAAATCATATTT
>JBIILD010000001.1:0-47675 GCA_044232845.1 Flavobacterium sp. | reverse complement strand
AGTTCTTTTGCAATTTGTTTTAAAGTTGCTCTAATTTTCATAAGTAAAATTTATTTTCCTATTAAGTTCTGTCTATAAATAAAATGTGCATTTTAGGGACGTGAATTCAATTATTATTTTTTATTACAAAAAATCTCCCTCAAAAATAAGTCTTTATTTCAGTGTAATGTACATTTTCTTAAACAGATCCTTTGCAAATATAGAAACTCTAAATTAAACAACAACTCAAGAAAGCGGAAATGAATTTAACTTCAAATACCCATTTGATAATCAGCTCAAAAACGATCAAAAAATAATCTTTTAAGGTATTTGTATTTAAAATAATTAATTGTACTTTTGCAACCCCTTTATTGGGGATGGAATGTTTAATTAAATATATATTATGGACGCATTAAGCTACAAGACACAATCAGCAAGCAAAGCCACCGTTACAAAAGAGTGGATCATTGTTGATGCCGATGGTCATAACTTAGGTCGTCTTGCTTCAAAAGTCGCTATGATTTTGAGAGGTAAGTACAAGCCAAGTTACACACCACACGTCGACTGCGGAGATAACGTAATCGTTATCAACTCAGAGAAAATCAACCTTACAGGTAACAAAATGGATGAAAAAACATACATCCGTCACACTGGTTATCCTGGAGGACAAAGAACTTTAACTGCTAAAGTATTGCAATCAAAAAACCCTGCATTATTAGTAGAAAAAGCAGTAAAAGGAATGTTGCCAAAAAATAAAATTGGCGCTGAACTTTTCAGAAATTTAAATGTTGTTGTAGGATCAGAGCACAAACAAGGCGCTCAAAAACCTAGAACAGTTAACCTTAACGATCTTAAGTAATGGGAGTAATTCACAAAATCGGTAGAAGAAAAACCGCTGTTGCACGTGTTTATGTTTCGGAAGGAACAGGAGTAATCACTGTGAACAAAAAAGAATTTGCAACTTACTTTCCAACCGCTACTTTACAGTACAAAGTATTGCAACCTATGTCAATGACAGAAAATGCAACCAACTATGACGTAAAAGTAAACGTTTATGGAGGTGGTTCAACTGGTCAAGCAGAAGCTGTAAGAATGGCATTAGCACGTGTTATGTGTGAAGTAAATGCTGAAAACAGAGCTATCTTGAAACCAGAAGGTTTATTAACAAGAGACCCAAGAATGGTGGAACGTAAAAAATTCGGTCAGAAGAAAGCTCGTAAGAGATTCCAATTCTCTAAACGTTAATAGTACCTGTCTTGTATTATTTATACAAGACTTATTGATTAATAAATTTAAAAACAATGTTGTTGTTGTCCCAATGCGTTGGGAAATTAGTTTAGCATCTAAATGAAGCCAAGATTAAAATAATTAAAAGATTGAATAATTAAAAGATTAGAAAACAAATATTTAAATCTTTAAATCATTGAATCTTTAAATTAAAAAGGGACATTGCTAATCAACAGAACGTAAACTAAACAAAAAATGTCAAACAAAGTAGAAGTAAAAGAATTACTAGAAGCAGGTGTTCACTTTGGACACATGACTAGAAAATGGGACCCAAATATGGCTCCTTACATTTATATGGAACGTAATGGAATTCACATTATCAATCTATATAAAACGGCAGCAAAAATTGAAGAAGCGAATGAAGCTTTGAAAAAAATCGCTGCATCAGGTAGAAAAATATTATTTGTTGCTACCAAAAAACAAGCAAAAGACATCGTTGCTGAAAAAGCTGCAGCTGCAAACATGCCATACATCACTGAAAGATGGCCTGGTGGAATGCTAACCAACTTCGTAACTATCCGTAAAGCCGTTAAAAAAATGGCTACTATTGATAAGATGAAGAAAGACGGTACATTCATGACGCTGTCCAAAAAAGAGCGTTTGCAAGTAGATCGTCTTCGTGCTAAACTAGAGAAAAACTTAGGTTCAATCGCAGATATGTCTAGACTTCCTGCAGCATTGTTCGTAGTGGATATCAAAGCAGAACACATCGCAATTAAAGAAGCTCAAAAATTAAACATTCCAGTTTTCGCAATGGTGGATACCAATTCTGACCCAAGAGAGGTAGAATACGTAATACCAGCAAACGATGATGCTTCTAAATCAATCGATAAAATTTTGTCTTTAGTAACTGCTGCAATAATTGACGGACTTTCTAACAGAAGCTCTGAAGGTGAAACTCAAACTGAAACAACTACAGAAGAAGAAGCGGCTCCAGCTGTTGAAGCTGAAGTAGTGGCTGCCGATGTTAAAGTGGCTGCCCCTGCCGTTGAAGTAGCTGCCGAGCCTGTTGCTGAAGCTGAAGTAGCGGCTGCCGATGTTGAAGAAGTGGCCCCTATTGTTGCCAAAGCAAAAGCAAAAAAAACTCCAGCAACTGAAGAATAAATAAAATAAATTTAAAGATTGAAGATTTAAAGAGTATTTAATGTGTTGATTTAAAATTAACATTATTCTTATTCCTTAAATTTTCAATCTTTTAATCTTTAAATTAAAAAAATTATGGCAACAATTACTGCTGCAGACGTAAATAAATTAAGAACAATCACAGGAGCAGGAATGATGGACTGCAAAAAAGCCCTGGTTGAAGCGGAAGGTGATTTTGATTTAGCAATCGAAAACCTTCGTAAAAAAGGACAAAAAGTAGCTGCAAACCGTTCTGATAGAGAATCTACCGAAGGGGCTGCAATTGCCGTTGTTAACGCTGACAAAACTGCGGGTGCCGTTATCACACTAAACTGTGAAACTGACTTCGTAGGAATGAATGAAAACTTTGTGAAAATGGCTACTGAAATGGCTAATTTGGCATTGAAATTCAACACAAAGGAAGAATTTTTAGCAGCTGATTTCAACGGAATCACTGTTGCTGAGAAATTAATCGAACAAACAGGGGTAATCGGTGAAAAACTAGAAATCAGAACTTTCGAAAAATTAGAAGGTGCTTTAATCGGGTCTTACATTCACTCTGGAAACAAAATTGCTACTTTAGTGGCTCTTTCCGCTAATGTTGCAGGCGCTGACGAAGTAGCAAGAAACATATCTATGCAAGCGGCTGCCATGGCTCCAATTGCTTTGAACGAATCCGGTGTTGATGCTGATACTATTGCAAAAGAAATTGAAATCGCAAAAGACCTTTTGCGTCAAGAAGGAAAACCAGAGGCTATGTTAGACAACATCGCTAAAGGCAAACTGGCTCGTTTCTTTAAAGACAACACTTTGGTAAACCAAGATTATATTAAAGACAACAAATTAAGCGTTGCCGCTTATGTTAAATCTTTAGACAAGGATCTAATCGTTACTGGTTTTAAAAGAGCTGCTTTAGGATAGTTCAATTTTTGAATTTAGATTTCAGATTTCTATCAATATATTAAATTCCATTTCGAAGCAATTTGAAATGGAATTTTTGATTACATTTAAAATTCAAATTTCCCGAAAAAATGGAAAACAAAATCAGATGTAGATAGTGTGTAAGAATCGATATATACGAAAAATACCATGCCGAAGAGTGGGGAGTTCCAGTTTATGACGATCAAAACCTATTTGAATTTCTGATTCTGGAAACCTTTCAAGCTGTATTACCTTATTAAAAAAGAGAAACAACTTCCGATTGGCTTTTGACTATTTTGATTATCTTAAAGTTGCTCAATATTCCGAAGACAAAATTCAGGAATTGATGCTAGATGCCAGAATTATCCGCAACCAATTAAAAATTAGATCTGCGGTTTCCAATGCGGTTGCTTTTATGAAAGTGCAAGATGAGTTTGGCAGTTTCAGCAAATACATTTGGGAATTCACAGGAGGAAAGCCAATACCCAACAACCGAAAAACCGAAAAGAAGTTCCTGCCACTACCCCGATTTCTGACGAAATTAGTAAGGGTCTGAAAACGTAGTTTACGCTGTTGTTTACGCTCAAAGGCAAGCCCCCGGAATGGCAAATGATTATGTGGAAGCTTGGGGGAAAATAAAAACTTTAGCTTCAATAGCTTTTTTATTTCAAGATCTCCATAAATTCACTTCTATCAATTTCTCTACAACCCAAACTCTCGAGATGTTCATTGTAAACCTGGCAATCCAGCACTTTATAATCGTTCTGTTTTAATTGATTAGCCAAGGCTATAAAAGCTATTTTCGAGGCATTCGAAACTTTTGAAAACATGCTTTCGCCACAAAAAACATGTCCCAAATCGATGCCATATAAACCGCCAACTAATTTCTCGTTTTGCCATACCTCAACTGATTTTGCCATTCCCAATTCATTCAGTTTACAATAAGCCTCAATCATATCATTGGTAATCCAAGTCCCGTTTTGACCTTCGCGTTTTATCTTTTGACAATTTGAAATCACTTCCCTGAAGTTTTGGTTGAATGTAACGGTAAAGATATTTCTATTAAGAAGATTGCGCATACTTTTGGATACAACCAATTCGTCTAAAAACAACACCATTCTAGGATTGGGCGACCACCAAAATAGAGGCTCCCCTTCTTCAAACCATGGAAAAATTCCGCTTTTATAAGCCAGCAATAATCGATCAGGAGATAAATCGCCACCTATAGCCAAAATTCCATCAGGATTGGCATCATCAACAGCTGGGAAGAATAGTTCTTGCGTCAGGAAATACATCTGTTATAAATAAAATTCAAAAACCCGGCAGGTTTTAAAATCTGTCGGGTTTGATTATTACAATTACTTGAATTCTATTGATATTAGAAAGGCAAATCGTCCGGCTCTTCTTCATTCAAGCTCGTTGCGGGTGGAAACGCTTCAGCTACTGGCATGGGAACTGACTGTGTTTGCACTGCTTCAGCTTGCACTTTTCCTATTCTCCAACCTTGAATCGTATTGAAATAAACGGTTTCTCCTTCTTTATTAATCCATTCACGACCTCTCAAATTGATGTCAATTTTCACAGCTTCTCCCACTTGGAAATTATTCAACAAATCGCATTTGTCTTGAACAAACTGAACCAAAATATGTTGTGGATATTGTTCATCTGTGGTAACAACAAGGTCTCTTTTTTTGAAACCTGCAGATCCAACCTCTTTGGTTTGATCGATCATTTTAATTTTCCCTATAACTTCCATCTTAATTTTATTTATGTTGTTTTTATACTGATTAAATTTCTTTGGCGAGGAGCTGCTTCCATGCCGAAGGGATGTCATTGTTATTCAAATGTATTTTGAACATCATCCAACATCAAAAAACCTTTCATCGCAAAATTTTGCTTTACAAATATATCAATTTCTTCATTAGTAGGCAAACTATTAATGATGCCTAATTTTTCCAAATCATTATTATCAAAAAAGCTTCGCTTAATACCATCGGGAATAGCACCCAGCCCTATTACCTGCAACATCGACAGGTCGTGGTGTAACGACATCCTGCAAATCGGATTGTGATTTTGCTTGAGAAATATTTTTAGGCCCAATGCTATAATCCTCTGATTTCTATTTAAAAAGTAATGAAGAAAAAAATGTAAGGTAAAATTGTAGTGTATAACTTCCGACATTATTATTGAAATTTGATATTCCTATTGCTATTGCCATTGGAATTATTATATTTATGCCACAAAAATCAATTTATGCAGTTTTCTAAAAATAGAAATACAACCCGTTGGATCATTATTTTTGCTTCGTTTTTAATTATTTCAATGATCCTATGGAATACCTATACCTTTTTTCAAATTTTTAAACAGGAGGAGCGTGTTAAAATGCAGAATTGGGCATTGGCTCAAAAAAAAATCAATACTGCTGATCCAAATGGCGATGTTGAACTTCCGTTACAAATTATTCAAGAAGCGACTATTCCCATAATTGCGACCGACAAAGACTCTATAATTAACACTAATAATATTGATGTTGATATTGTAAAAGACAAAACCAAATTAGATGCTTTTTTAAAAAAATTGAAAAATCAAAATGAGCCTATCATTATGAAAATTTCAGATAATAACATTCATAAATTATATTATGGCGATTCCTCTCTATTGAACAAACTAAAATATTATCCTATAGCCTTATTGCTTATTATCGTCCTTTTTGCTGGTTTAGTTTATAATTTTTATAAGAGCACCAAGATGGCGACCCAGAATAAACTTTGGGCTGGAATGGCAAAGGAAACGGCTCACCAAATAGGAACGCCGCTATCCTCTTTAATAGGTTGGGTAGAAATTCTAAAAGCCGAGGCCATAGAGCAAACCACCATCGTCGAAATGGAAAGGGATATTGAACGGTTACAAACCATCACGGAGCGTTTTTCAAAAATAGGTTCGGAACCCAAATTAGAAAATAAAGATATCATCGAAGAAACCCAAAAATCATACGACTACTTGCAATCCCGATTTTCCAAACAAGTGGAATTTTCCTTTAAAGCCCCAAAATCACCTATTATGGTTTTGATGAATCCCACTTTGCACAGTTGGACCATTGAAAACCTTGTGAAAAACGCCATCGATGCCATGAAAGGCCGAGGGAAATTAGCTTTGCAAGTGCTACACGATGGCGATTTTGTAAAAATAAATGTTTCCGATTCAGGAAAAGGAATTCCAAAAAAACAATTTAAAAGTGTGTTCGAACCTGGGTTTACCACCAAAAAAAGAGGTTGGGGTTTGGGTTTGTCATTAACAAAAAGAATTGTCGAAGAATACCACAAGGGAACCATAAAAGTGCTGAATTCCGATATTGGAAAAGGGACTACAATGCAGGTAAGTTTTAAAAAAAGTAAGGCTGTGGTTTAAAAATCGAGTGAATTTACCTTACATATTTGCCTGAATTTCTTTCGCTAAAGCCTCAAATTCTTCTTTAGTCATGGAAACTTTATTTTTAAACCGCATTTCATCCATTTCATTCAAGGGAATCAAATGAACGTGAGCGTGCGGGACTTCAAGTCCTATCACAGCCATTCCTATTCTGTTACAAGGAATTGTTTTTTCAAGCGCAACTGCCACTTTTTTTGAAAACTGCATTAATCCAAGATACAAGTCATCTTCAAGGTCAAAAATCTTGTCGACTTCCTGTTTTGGAACACACAAGGTGTGCCCTTTTGCGTTTGGATTTACATCCAAAAAAGCCAAGAAATTACCATCCTCGGCGATTTTATAACAAGGAATTTCTCCTTTTATGATCTTGGTAAAAATACTTGACATAGGAAGTTAGTAGTTGTAAATTAGTGGTTTAAACCTGTCGACTGTAATCTTCAATCTGTAACTAATCTCTAGAAATTTCTAATATTTCGAATTTCAAAACACCATTTGGCACTGTTATTTCGGCTACTTCACCTATTTTTTTTCCTAGCAATCCTCTGCCAATAGGCGACGTAACGGATATTTTTCCTGTTTTAAGATCGGCTTCACTTTCGGCAACCAAGGTGTATTTCATTTCCATTCCATTGGCTTGATTCTTGATTTTCACGTTCGACAATACCAATACTTTGGAAACGTCTAAATGTGTTTCGTCTATTAAACGGGCACTAGAATGTACCGCTTCCAGTTTAGCAATTCTCATCTCCAACATTCCTTGCGCTTCTTTGGCGGCATCGTACTCGGCATTCTCGGATAAATCACCTTTATCTCTTGCCTCAGCTATATCTGCGGATGCTTTTGGGCGCATCACACTTTTTAAATAATCTAATTCTTCTCTTAATTTTTTTAATCCTTCTGCTGTGTAATAAGATACTGTGCTCATAACTTCGTCGTTTATATAAATAGAAAAAATCCCATCTGGACGGGATTTCTTTCCACAAAGATATTGTTTTTAATTTTTAATTCACAATTTAATGCCAATCATATCTATTCCAAAGTTAAATAAATTAAATTTGTTTCAACAATTCTTTTGTAATATTTTAGAAAATGAAAAAAATTATCCTGCTATTGACACTTTTGTCCTTTTTCTTTTCTTGCAGTGACAATGGCTTTAACAATAGAAACCCGTATTTACCTAATTATACTTTTGCGGTGGATATCAATATGAGTTTTTATGACAATTTGAAATTTCCAAGTAATGGTATCTATTACCCCAATCAAGGAACAGGGCGAGGTTTATTTATTTTTAACACCGGCAGTGGCTTCGTTGCCTTTGATGCCGCTTGTCCCAATCAGGCTTTAGGCTCCTGTTCTACAATGAATTTTAAAAAACTTGACCCTGTAGACCCCTTAAAAATTGACAAAACAACGGCGGTTTGTTCTTGTGACGGTGCCGAATATAGCCTGTTTTCGGGTCAAGCGCCGGGGAAAAAATATCCTTTAAAACAATATCGGGTGGTAGTTAATGGAAATTTGTTGCGAATATCTAACTAAAAATCAAAGCCTGAGGTTTTTAACATCAGGCTTTTATGAAATATAGCTACAATTCATCTAAAACTTTAGCGTTAATCCTGCTAAGAAATTGATTCCTGCTTGTGGAAAATACCCTACACCTTCGATAGTTTTTACGCTTCCAGGATTACTGAAATCGTCATCATAAGTATAAAAATAACCGTTTGATTCGTATTCTAAATCGAATAGATTGTTTACTAAACCAGAAAATACAATGGATTTAATTCCTTTATTAATTTTCCAATCATAAGTTATATTTAAATCATTAACAAAATAAGCACTCAATTTTGAATTCTCGGAATCAATATTACCCATATACTGTTCGCCTACATATTTGGACAGCAACGATATTTGTAAATTTTCTATTGGTAGAAAAGTGAATCGATTTCCTAAAACAATATTTGGAGAATAAGCAATGGAGGTGTTTCCTATATTTTCAAGGATTCCATTCCGTTGAAAATTGAAATCCTGATTCTTATTTTGACTTACAGTAAAATTAGGTTGTAAAACAAATTTACTCCCAAAATTAATTGTTGACTCTAGTTCTAATCCCAACCTATAACTATCGCCGCTGTTGTTGAAAATTGGCGATCCAACATCATTTAAAGCCCCGGTCATGACAAGTTGATCTTGGTATTTCATATAAAAGGCATTAGCCATAACTTTTACGTTTGATGTATTGTATTTCCATCCTAGCTCATAGTCAAATAAACGTTCTGGTTTTATACTTCCATTTTCGTAATCATCCCGTCTTGGCTCTTTATTTGCAATACCTAAGTATCCATAAAAGGAATTTTTAGTGTTAAATTGATAATTCAATCCCGCTTTCGGATTAAAAAATCGAAAAGTGTCATTTACTTCCGAAAATTTGATGCTGTTGGCTTGATAAAAAACCATTCGGTATTGTAAATCGGTAAAAAAATTGAGTTTGCTCGTGATGTCATGGGATGCTTTTATATAAAAACTAATATCGTCCTTATTTCCAATATTATCATAATATCTATTGGCATTTGGTTTGTAATATGTAGTCCAAACAACTTCTGCAAAATGATTGCCTAAATAGCGATTGGCAGCGCCTCCTAAGATTATGTCTGTTTTAGCTGTTTTATAATTCAGCGAGAAAGTAGCCCCATAAAAATCATTATCCAACCATCTTTTCCTTACTAAATCTGAAATTGAATTACCTCCAAAATTAGGCAAATTATACTTTGCTAAAGTTTCATCTTCTTTATATTGCTCAAAATATCCTTTCCCTATTGTATAATGCAAGGCTAAGTTAGAAGTCCATTGATTGCTCCATAGTTCTGACCAATGCAATTGGAAATGATTTTGAACGTAATTATCCGTTTCATTATCGTAGAATTTCATATTCCCATCAGCGTCAAAATACATACCTGCGGGGTTAAATGTTCTGTCGTTTTTTAGTTTATCAGGATCTTCTATCCCCCAATAAGCCTGATACGTTTTCTCCTGTCCCCCGAAAGCAAGAGCTTTTATTAAGGTAGAGTTAGTTACATAATTGGCATTAAAAAAATAGCCAAACAAATTTGAAGAAGCCCTGTCAATGTAGCCATCGGACGCAATCTGAGACAACCTTACATTTATTTCTAAATTATCATGCAAACCCGTTCCAAAAGACAATGTATGTTTGCGAGTAGCAAAACTACCTATCGTATTGGCGATTTCAGCATATGCTTTTTCCCGAAAGGATTTGGTTTGCATATTTAAACTAGCACCAAATACCCCTGCTCCACTAGTAGAAGTCCCCACACCTCGTTGTAATTGGATACTTTCTAGTGAAGATGCAAAATCGGGTAAGTTTACAAAAAAACTACCCTGACTTTCACTGTCGTTAAATGGAATCCCATTTAAAGTTACATTAATTCGAGATCCATCTGATCCACGAACACGCATGTAGGTGTATCCAACGCCATTGCCCGCGTCAGTGGTCGTAACTACTGAAGGTAAATAATTTAATAAAACTGGAATATCTTGTCCTAAATTACGTGGCGCAATTGCTTCTTTAGAAATATTCGTAAATGTAATTGGATTTTTACTCTTTGCCCTAACACTAGACACTATAACCTCATTCAGTTCGCCAATTTTAAGTGTGTCTTGTTGTTGTTTTGCTTGTGAGAAGGAAGAATTAGCTATAAGCCACAAGGCAATAGAAAAAATAGAAGTGAAGATTTGGCTTTTGCCTTTAGCCTTTTGGCTCTTTTTAATAAATAAAATGTTCATCCGTAAATAGTTTACGAATAAAAGGGGGAATTATTCTTTTTGTTAAATTAAAATGTGATTGTTTCCTATGACAAATAAATAGCGTGCACTCTATAGTTTTTGTCGTTTTTTCCCTTAACAGCATTACCTGTTCAGGTTCGTTGGGTATAATCTCAGCTGTCATTCCATTTTTGGAATCTAGCACCCCTTTGAGACGAGGCAAAGATAGAAAAGTATTAAGACGAAAGTATCAAGTATTAAGATTTTTAGCAATTATTTTTTCTTAATCCTAATAATCAGGTTTTCTGCGGGATTTTTTAATTTCGGATACATTCTTTTTGTCTTTGATTCGTTTTCTAATGACCGATTTAGGGATTTTTGTGGCTTTCCTGATTTTGGGAATATGAAGACTAGCGGTGATTAGATCCAAAAACCGTTTGGTAACAATCGCTTTGTTCTTGAGTTGGCTTCGGTCTTCGTCGCAATTTAAAATTAAAACTAAATCAGAGGTTACTCTCGAAGACAGTTTTGTTTCCAGTCTCATTTTTTCCTCCTCTGACAAGGCTTGAGAATTTTTCAAGTCGAAAGACAAAACAACCTTCGAAGAAACTTTATTCACATTTTGACCTCCTGCCCCACTGCTACGGACAGCTTTGTACTTTAGCTCAGATATAATTATTTTTAAGTCCAAAACTATTGTGGTTGATGTGCAGGTTTCAATAAATCATTCACAGTTTTCACGGGGTTAAACGTAATCAAAGGCACTTCGACAAAAACAGTAATCCATTTTGCCATTGCCCCATTCCATAATCCAGGCAATTCATATCCTTTTAAAGGCTGGCCGTCTCTATTTTTCTCGACAATAAAACCACTGTTAAAATCAATAAATTGGTTTAAATCAAATTTTTCGTTTTTATGGTTCCGTATGCCGCAAACTAAATCCACTGGATTGAAATGAGTAGCATTTGCGAGGATTTTAGCTTGATTGACATTTGCCAAATCCACCTGGGACGTTTCTACAATTTGGAGAGAAATATTGCCTTTTGAATCCATAACCCAAAATGGCCCACCTCCAGGCTCTCCTTCGTTTTTCACCATTCCAGAAACACGAATCGGTCGATTCAGAATGTTTTTTACATAATTGATTTTATTCTCTAAAGTGTATTTCTGAAAATCTTCTAGTGGTTCAATATTCAAATTATTTTGGGCGAAAGCTATAATTTCATCTAAGTCCTCTTCCTTTGCATTTTCAATTTCATTCAAATAGTTGAAAATTTGTTGCTGCAATTCCAGTAAAATTCCAGCCAATGCTTTTTTATAAAAAACGACATTTTCGAGTTGATTTTGAATCACATTGTCAATATTTTTTATGAAAACAACATCGGCATCAAGTTGGTTTAGATTCTCGATTAAAGCGCCATGACCTCCTGGCCTAAAAACCAATTTACCCATTTCATCCCGGAATGGATTATTATTCAAATCAACCGCAATGGCATCTGTGCTTTTGTTTTGGTAAGAATAGCTAGTTTTTATAGTGATTCCTGATTCTTTTTCTACTTTACCTTTCACACTATTTTCTATGTTTTCCAACAAAATTTGATGTGTTTCCGAAACCGTAAAATGCAAGTGGGAAATACCATTTGAACTGGAATAATGAGCACATTCATACAAATGCTCTTCGATTGGAGTTGCAAAATGAGTGCTGTAGTTGTGAAAAGGAATAATTGCTTTAGGCTTATTGGCAAAATCAAAGTGCTCTGATGAAAGGAGCATTTTTATAAAATTAAAATTTTTATAATCACTTTCAAAATGATCAAAATTTGGAAATATTTTCTTCAATTTAGTATCTACTTCCTTAAAAAAAGGTAATTTTTCTAGACCTACAATGAAAATCAAAAGTTCATTATCTTTTTTTCTATTGACATAAGCGTTTATGCTCTCGTTTTCAACATCGAAATCATTCAAAAATTCACTCAAAAACTTAAACATTCTGCTAGCGGCTCCTGAAGCCGGAACGAATTTAACTAATTTAAAATTCGATTTATTGGCATCAAAAAAATCGGCCTTTTGTTGAAAATCATTTTCCGACAACTTCAAAATTCCGTTTGAAACTGTGGCAGGCTTAACTAAAACAGTCTTGGAAATTCCGCTTTTAAAAAAATTTAATTGGCTATGTATATTTTGTAGTGAAATTCCATATTCCTGAATCTGAGCAAAATCGAGGGAAGAAAAACCCATTTCTATCGCGTTTTGCAAATCAGTCACAATAGCGTTCGCAGTATCTAATCTTAGGTTTTTATCTTCTGAAATCATGAAAAAAGTTTGTGTTATTTGATAAGTCTTTTTAATCCTTTTTTCCATTCTAAATAAGCTAAAATGGCTAAAATTGTGAAAATTAGATACTGCAAAGATAACATTCCAAGTCCACGATATGCATATAATGGGGTAACAATTATATCGCCTAAAATCCAAAGCGTCCAATTTTCAATTTTCTTCTTTGCCATATACCACATTCCAGTAAAAAAAAATCCCGACGCAAAAATATCAATATAATTGTCTTTTCGTATTTCGTAATCAAAGAAATTATATATCCCGAAAACTACAAAAATGGTAACAAAGAACAATCCAATTCCTATTATTTTTTCTTTACTATTGGTTCTCGTGATTGGAAGATTACCTGAATCAATGCTTTTTTTAGCCCAATTATACCAGCCATAAATGCTCATTATGGTGAAATATCCATTAATCATCATGTCACCAAGATAGCCCGCAATATAAAGCAGATACGTTGTAATTACTGTGGCAATTAATCCCGTAGGATAGACCCAAATATTTTCTTTTTTGGCAAGCCAAACGCTCAAAATTCCGAATACAAAGGCGATAAACTCTAGTATGATTTGAATCGTTGATGCATTTTTGTAGGCGTTTAGAAAAAATTCTATCATTTTATTGGGTTTAGGTTTGCCCCTCAACTGTACTCAGGGTAAAAATTTGGATAATTTATTTAGTAAAAAAGTTTAAATCATTTTCAAAAGCAGTTCCAATGACAACCAAATCGGCGCCAGAATCATAGGCTTTTTGAATTCCCTGCAAATCTATAATTCCTCCTCCAACAAGTAACGGTATTTCTATATTTTGGGAAATTTTTCTAATCATTTCTAATGGAACGACTTGTTTTGCGCCACTTCCGGCCTCGAGATAAATAAGTTTGTTGCCCAACATCTCACCTGCTTGTGCGGTTGCTAATGCCAAATCTAGATTATTTCTGCATAAAGGCTTCGTTTTACTAACCCTTTCAACGGCGGTTTCTGTTCCGCTTTCAATAAGAATATACCCTGTAGAGATAATTTCGAGTTGGGTTTGTTTTAAAATAGGAGCCGCTTTAACTTGGTGATCAATCAGGAAATCTGGGTTTCTACCTGAGATTAAAGACAAGAACAAAATGGCATCGGCCTTATCTGAAATTTGGGATGGATTTCCGGGGAAAAGGACAATGGGCAAAGCCTTCCTACTCCCATAGGGGGAGAGTTGCCTTATTCTTAGAATCAATTCGTCGATTATGTTGTTCTCAACGAGGCTTCCGCCAATGAAAATATGGGTTGCTGGTGATTGATAAATTTTTTCGATTAGTACTTCTAAAGTATTCAAATCGATTTTATCGGGATCGAGAAGAATGGCCAACAATTTTAGATTGCTGATTTTAGATTGTAGAATGTCGTTGTAGATTTTTATCATTACTAAAAAAGCTAATACTAAAATATTTCAAGCATCTTTTAGGATTATAATATAAAACACTAAACACAAGCTGATTGTCCTAAGCAAAATCAACTTATTTTCGTCTTATTTACTCCAAAAAGTTAATATTCCGTTTCAAACCATCAAACTTGGCTCTTTTCAATGGGGTGTTTTTGAACACCGCTTTAAAAGTTTCTTCGGTGATTTCTGTCCAATCTTTTTTAGACATTGATAACACTTCTGGATTGGGATTGAAAAGCGGTTCATCATGTGATTTTGAAAATTTGTTCCAAGGACACACATCCTGACACACGTCGCAACCAAAAGCCCAATCATCAAACTTGCCCTTCATTTCATGGGGAATGTTTTCCTTGAGCTCTATGGTGAAATACGAAATGCATTTACTGCCGTCAACCACATAAGGTGCTACAATAGCCTGAGTGGGACACGCATCAATACAAGCGGTGCAGGTGCCGCAATGGTCAGTGGTTGCTTGGTCATATTCTAAATCCAAATCGATAATGAGTTCAGCGATGAAATAAAAAGAGCCTACTTTTCGTGTCAGCAAATTACTGTTCTTACCAATCCATCCCAAACCACTTTTAGTTGCCCAAGCTTTATCGAGAACCGGTGCCGAATCGACAAAGGCACGACCCGTAACATCTCCAATAGTCGATTGAATAGAAAACAACAATTCCTTGAGTTTCTCCTTGATGACAAAATGATAATCTTGTCCGTAGGCGTATTTTGAAATTTTATAGGAAGCTGGATTTTGAAATTCGGAAGGATAGTAATTTAACAAAAGTGACACCACGCTTTTGGCATCATCGACCAATAAAGTTGGATTTAATCGCTTGTCGAAATTGTTTTCCATATAGGACATTTGGCCGTTCATCCGTTTGTTTAGCCAATTTTCTAATCGCGGGGCTTCGTCTTCCAAAAACCCCGCTTTGGATATGCCACAAGACAAAAACCCAAGGCGATTGGCTTCGGATTTTATGAAAGATGTGTAGCGGGAAGCGGGAAGTGGGGAGTTGGAAGTGGGGAGTTGGGAGTTGGGAGAAGTCATTATTACTTCAATTTAGATTTAAAGGCAATAGTCATATTCATCAAATCGAAAGAATCTTTATATAGTTTATCAAAAACTACCTCATTTATATAATCTCTTCTTTTTGCTTTGTACAGACAAGTAACAACTTCGGCTATAGATCTGACAGAATAACCCAAAAATCTATTGAATTCCGCATTAGATTGTTCTATAGAGCCTTCCGAAATATTTAAAGCCGCAGAATCTGAAGCCCTTAAAATTTGAGAAGAGAGATTGTACATTTCGTGCTTAGGGAATTCTTTAATAATTGCATTAATATCCTCTCCAAAATCCATTGATTTTTGCCAGATAATTAATTTTTCGAATTTAAAACTCATACTTCTTATATATTTTGTCGGAAGCTGGGAGTTGGGAGTTTCCGGCTACCATCCCCAACTTCCAGCTTCTAACTTCATGCTTTATTTCTTCCCTCTTCGTGCTTCCAGCTTCCCGCTTCTAGCTTCCCCCATTAACCCTAAAAAAGCCCCCCCTGAATATTTGGCCTTACTTTTCCAAGATGCTTGTATGCCTTCTCAGTGACTTCACGACCTCGTGGTGTTCGCATAATGAAACCTTCTTGTATTAAAAAGGGTTCATACACTTCTTCAATAGTTTCACTGCTTTCGGAAACGGCTGTTGCCAAAGTAGATAAACCAACGGGACCTCCTTTAAACTTATCAATGATGGTGTTAAGAATTTTATTGTCCATTTCGTCCAAACCATGCGCATCCACATTCAAGGCTTTTAGGGCGTAACGAGCAATCTCGATGTCTATGGTGCCATTTCCTTTGATTTGAGCAAAATCACGTACGCGTCGCAATAATGCATTCGCAATACGAGGCGTTCCCCTACTGCGACCCGCAATTTCAATAGCCGCTTCCATAGAAATGGGCATTTTTAAAATGGAAGCACTTCGTTCGACTATGGTAGTCAAAAGTTCAGTGGTATAATATTGCAATCTTGAGGAAATTCCGAAACGGGCTCGCATAGGAGCTGTCAACAAACCGGAACGCGTAGTAGCACCAATCAAGGTGAAAGGATTCAAATTGATTTGCACCGTTCTGGCATTAGGTCCAGACTCAATCATAATATCAATCTTAAAATCCTCCATTGCCGAATACAAATACTCTTCAACAATAGGACTTAATCTATGGATTTCATCAATAAACAAAACGTCTCTTTCTTCGAGGTTAGTCAACAACCCTGCTAAATCTCCTGGCTTGTCTAAAACGGGTCCTGAAGTGATTTTGATTCCCACTTGCAACTCATTGGCTAAGATATTTGCCAAAGTTGTTTTCCCTAATCCTGGAGGTCCGTGAAAAAGGGTGTGATCTAGCGCTTCGTTTCTTTGGTTCGCTGCTTGAACGAAAACTTTCAAGTTTTCTAATATTTGATCTTGCCCAGCAAAATCATCAAAAGATAAAGGCCTTAATTTTTTTTCGAGATCAAATTCCTCTGAATTATAGCCGTTCGTTGTAGGGTCTAAATTTTCATTCATGTTACAAATATAACAAAGTTATAAGCAAATAAAAATGCCTTTCGATCTCGAAGTTTCGAGAGAAAGGCATTTAAATATTTTTAATGAAGCATCTTAATGATGCAACACTTCTTCACCCTCTTTCATGGGTACATTTTGAGGAACGAAATCTTCTTCATGACCAGGCTTACTATAATCATAAGGCCAACGGTGTACTTCTGGAATTGCTCCATGCCAGTTTCCGTGAATATGTTCAATAGGCGCTGTCCATTCTAAAGTGTTTGATTTCCATGGATTTTGAACCGTTCTCTTACCGTAGAAAATACTACTGAAGAAGTTGTATAAAAATACCAATTGAAATGCACCACCAATTAAAGCAAAAACAGTTATTAATACGTTTACATTTTGCAAATCATCAAATAATGGAAAGTTGGTATTGGTATAGTAACGTCTTGGCAAACCAGCCAATCCTATAAAGTGCATTGGAAAAAACACTCCATAAGCACAAACTGCAGTTGCCCAAAAGTGAATATATCCCAAATTTTTATTCATCATTCTTCCAAACATTTTTGGAAACCAATGATAGATTCCGGCAAACATTCCGTAAAGTGCAGAAATACCCATAACCAAGTGGAAGTGAGCTACTACAAAATAAGTGTCGTGTACATTAATATCTAAAGTACTATCTCCAAGAATAATTCCCGTTAAACCTCCTGTTATAAACGTAGAAACCAAACCGATAGAAAACAACATGGCTGGATTCAACTGTAAGTTCCCTTTCCACAATGTAGTAATATAGTTAAAAGCTTTTACCGCTGAAGGAATCGCAATTAATAAAGTGGTAAATGTAAACACCGATCCAAGAAACGGATTCATTCCCGTAATGAACATGTGGTGACCCCAAACTATGGTAGATAAAAATGCGATTGCTAAAATAGACATAATCATCGCTCTATATCCAAAGATGGGTTTGCGTGAATTGGTAGCAATGACCTCAGAAGTAATACCTAATGCAGGTAGTAAAATAATGTACACTTCTGGATGCCCAAGAAACCAAAATAGGTGCTCGAACAATACCGGCGAACCTCCTTGATAATGTAAAACCTCTCCAGCGATATAAATATCTGACAAGAAGAAAGAAGTTCCAAAACTTCTATCGAAAATCAATAACAAAGCAGCGGATAATAATACAGGAAATGAAATAACACCAATAATAGCAGTAACAAAGAAAGCCCAAATCGTAAGAGGCATTCTAGTTAACGACATTCCTTTAGTTCTTAAATTAATAACCGTTACAATATAATTTAAAGAACCCATTAAAGAAGCTGCAATAAAAACTGCCATCGAGACTAACCAAAGAGTCATTCCTGCTCCAGAACCTGGGATAGCTTGAGGCAAGGCACTTAATGGAGGATAAATTGTCCAACCTGCTGACGCAGGTCCCGATTCTACGAAAAGAGAAGACACCATTAAAACGCTAGAAAGGAAGAATAACCAGTAGGAAACCATGTTCAGAAATCCTGAAGCCATATCTCTAGCACCCAATTGAAGTGGAATTAACAAATTACTAAACGTACCACTCAATGCGGCAGTCAGAACAAAGAAAACCATTATAGTTCCGTGAATCGTAACCAAAGCTAAATACCTATCATTTAGCATTACTCCATCTGGTGCATAACTGTCGCCAAGTACAATACTGAAAATTTTGAAAGATTGTTCTGGCCAAGCCAATTGTAATCTGAAAAGTAAAGAAATAGCAACACCAATAACACCCATAATAATACCTGTTAACAAGTATTGTTTGGCAATCATTTTGTGATCTATACTAAAAATATATTTAGTAATAAAAGTGTCTTTATGGTGGTGTTCGTGTTCGTGATCTTGTTCGTGATCGTGACCTTCTGCTGACATATATGTGTACTTTAAATATTCTTAAATAATTATTTCATGGCTATTTTAGCCATAGCGGCAGTATCCTTGGCTTTAGTAGAGTCCTTACCTACTTCATCCGAAGCTGGCGCTGAGGCATTGGAAGTTTTAACTTCCTGAACCACTGTAGGCTTTTCGCTTAGCCATTTTTTGTAATCTTCTGGGGTATCAACAACTACTTTCATTTGCATATTGTAATGAGAAGCACCACAAATTTTGTTACAAAGCAATAAAAAATCGAAGGCGTAAGGATCTAATGCTGTTCCTCCATTAGCTACTAATTCTAGACTCTTGTCAGATCTTATTTTGTTAATGTTCTTGACTTTTTCTATCATGTATGGTAATTCACGATACTCATCAGTAGTGTATATTGGCGTAAAAGCAAATTCCGTTACCATACCAGGAACACAGTTCATTTGGGCTCTAAAATAGGGGAAATAAGCAGAATGCAAAACATCTTGAGATCGGAATTTGAAGTGTATTTTTTTACCTTTTGGAATATGTAACTCTTTTATAACAATATCATCTTGTGCGTTTGGATCAGAAAGATCAACACCTAAGGAATTAACTCCCTCAATAAGTCTAACATTAACCTTTCCAAGAACATTATCATTCCCAGAATATCGAGCAGTCCAATTGAACTGTTGAGCATAAACCTCAATTACAATGGCATCTTCATCTTCATCTATAAACATAATATTGGTCCAAGCATACAAACCATAAAGAATCAAACCAGCCAAAACTACTGCAGGGATAGCACTCCAAATAATTTCTAATTTAGTGCTGTCTGAAAAATATAAAGCTTTTTTATCTTTAGACCCTCGGTATTTAAAAGAAAAGTAATGCACTAAAACTTGAGTAAAAGCTTGAACTGCAAAAATAACTACCCAAGTAATATTCATCAAATTATCAACCATTCCACCATGTTGAGAAGCTGGAGTATGAAGTACTAAACCACCCCACTTATACAATCCATAAATAGTAAAAATATAGATGAATGCTAAAAAACCAAACATCAAATATCCTTGCGTATTATTGTCTTCATCATTTGCTATTTGTGAATTGTCTTTATTAACTCCAACTTGAGTCAAATCAAATATTTTAGTTAACTGCCATAATGCAATAGCTAATAAAACTAAAACTATAATTACCAACAAACTTGTCATCTAATTTTTATTTAAATATTAATAATGAAAATGCTTACTTTCCTCTATAAATGGGTTTCTTTTTGGCAACATCGGTGCCTTTGTTAATGCTGAAAATACAACATAAATAAACAATCCAAAAAAGAAAAGAACCGATGCGATTTCTGAAACTCCAATAAACCATTGATCACCAACAGTACCTGGCATAATCATATTAAAAAAGTCAACATAATGCCCTAATAAAATTACAATACCAGCCATAACTAATATCCACGATATTCTCTTGAAATCAGTATTTATTAAAATCAATACTGGAAATAAAAAGTTCATGGCAACAGCCCCAAAGAAAGGTAGGTTATAATCGTTTATTCTAGTAACAAAATAAGTGACCTCTTCAGGAATATCGGCATACCATATCAGCATAAATTGAGAAAACCATAAGTAGGTCCAAAAAACACTAAATCCAAACATGAATTTCGCTAAATCGTGAATATGGCTTGTGTTTACATGCTCTAAATATCCTTTTGATTTTAAATAAATAGTTACAAAACAAATTGTTGTAACACCACTTACCAAGAAACTGGCAAAAACATACCATCCGAATAAGGTACTAAACCAGTGTGGATCTACTGACATAATCCAGTCCCAAGACATAATCGATTCGGTAACTATAAAGAATACCAAGAATCCAGCTGATATTTTGAAGTTCTTTTTGTAAAAACTATCGTCTTTTGCTTCATCTTGTGCCAAACAATTTTTTCTGGAATAATATCGGTAAAGATTCCATCCAATCAAAAATATAGCTGCTCTAATAATCCAAAAAGGAAAATTTAAATACCCTGATTTTGCCGCTATTAGTTTGTCATGTGCCACAACTTCTGGATCTAACCAAACGAAAATATGATTGAAATGCAATCCGCAAAGAATTAATATTACGAAAAAAATCACGGAACCTACTGGCAAATACGCTGTAATGCCTTGCATGACTCTAAACAATACTGGAGACCATCCTGCTTGAGCCACTTGCTGAATGGCATAGAATACTAAAACACCTAGGGAAACTAACATAAAAAAGATACAAGCTACATATAATGCGGCCCAAGGCTTGTTTTGCAATTGATGCAATACATGCTCTAAATGATCTTTGTGTTCAGCATCTACATTCATTTTATGATTTATTGAAGCGCCGTGAGTTTCATCAGCAACAGTGTGACTTGCTGTTTGATTATGCAAACTTCCATGAGAATCTTTAGCAAGAATAGCCTCAACATCTTGAATATTTTTGGGTGCAGATAAAAAACCATAACCTATGCCTAAAAGACCAATAGCCATTAGAATTAGGGAAAATGTTTTTAATTTATTTGAAAATGTATACATATCTATTGTGATGATTTTATTCTACAATTATAATTTACTTTTTAATTCCATGACATATTCAGAAACCATCCAACGCTCTTTTTGGGTCATCTGGTTAGAATATGCTCCCATTGAATTTAATCCATATGCTTGAACATGAAATACACTTCCAACTGATATTTCTCTATCTGCATAACTAGGCACCCCTAGTATTTTCTCCTGTGTTACTAATTTACCCTTACCATTACCTTCATTTCCGTGACAAATGGCACAATAAACTTCAAAAAGCTCTTTTGCCTTGACCATATCAACAGACGCAGAATCTAAGGCAGATGTAACGATTGTTTTGGAAAAATTATATCCTTCGGTTGTGTTGGGTATTCCATAAGGTACAAAACCTCTCTTAATGGAACCCGCAGCGGGAAGCTGACCTTCCTTTCCGTCTTTGAAAGCTTTTGATTCAGCATAAGTTTCATATCCTACGGACTCATACATATTGGGCATGTATTGGTAATTAGGCTTCGAAGTATCATGACAAGACAAAACTAAAATAGTAATACAAATTACAAATGTTATTTTATATAGACTTTTCATATCGACAATTAATTCTTTACAATTACTTTAACTTCTACCGCTCCAGTATTTTCGAAAAAAGAAACAAGCTCTTTTTCATTATTATTTACGGCAACTTCCATCAGGAAATGGTCATCAGTTGTTCTTACATCTGGATTTTCTGCTTGTTTGAAGGGCCATAATCTACTTCTCATATAGAAAGTAATCACCATTAAATGCGCAGCAAAAAACACCGTTTCTTCAAACATAATTGGTACGAAAGCTGGCATATTTTGAATATAACTCATACTTGGTTTTCCGCCAATATCTTGAGGCCAATCTTGAATCATTATATAATCCATCATCCAAGTTCCAAAAGACAAGCCGCACAAACCATAGATAAAAGCACATATTGCTAATCTAGTGGGCGCTAATCCCATTGCTTTATCCAATCCGTGAACCGGAAATGGAGTAAAAACTTCTTCAATATGATGATGGGCGGCACGAGTTTTCTTAACGGCATCCATCAAAATATCATCGTCCTTATAAATGGCGTGTATTACTTTATTACTCATGATGTGAATCTTTATTTGCTGCTCTTTCTCTAATATAATTATCTCCAGTTCCTTTTAATATTGTTTTTACCTCGGCCTGCGCAATTACAGGGAATGTTCTAGCATATAACAAAAACAACACAAAGAAGAAACCTATTGTTCCAATGAAAATCCCAATGTCTACGAATGTTGGCGAAAACATAGTCCAGGAAGAAGGAAGGTAATCTCTATGCAATGAAGTAACGATAATTACAAATCTTTCAAACCACATTCCAATGTTTACAACAATAGATATAATAAATGAGAACATAATGCTTGTTCTTAATTTTTTAAACCACATAAATTGTGGAGAAAAAACGTTACAAGTCATCATCGACCAATAGGCCCACCAATAAGGCCCGGTGGCTCTATTCAGGAATGCATATTGCTCATATTCCACTCCCGAGTACCAAGCTACAAAAAGTTCGGTGATATAAGCAACCCCTACAATTGAACCCGTAATCATTATTACAATATTCATTAATTCGATATGTTGAATAGTAATGTAGGCTTCAAGGTTAGATACTTTTCTCATAATAATTAGCAAGGTATTTACCATCGCAAATCCTGAGAAAACAGCTCCGGCAACAAAGTAGGGAGGAAAAATGGTAGTATGCCATCCCGGTATAACCGAAGTAGCAAAGTCCATAGATACAATAGTATGAACCGAAAGTACCAATGGTGTTGCCAATCCTGCAAGCACTAAGGAAACTTCCTCAAATCGCTGCCAATCTTTTGCTCTTCCGCTCCAACCAAAACTCAAAATAGAATAAATTCGTTTGTTAAAAGGAGTAATAGCTCTATCTCTAAGCATTGCAAAATCGGGTAATAAGCCTGTCCACCAAAAAACCAATGATACCGAAAGATAGGTAGAAATTGCAAAAACGTCCCAAAGTAATGGTGAGTTAAAATTTACCCAAAGAGACCCGAATTGATTTGGAATTGGCAAAACCCAATACGCTAACCAAGGACGCCCCATGTGGATAATTGGAAACAAACCCGCTTGGATTACTGAGAAAATGGTCATCGCTTCTGCAGAACGGTTTATCGCCATTCTCCATCTTTGACGGAATAGTAAAAGTACCGCTGAAATCAGGGTCCCAGCGTGACCAATACCAACCCACCAAACGAAATTCGTAATATCCCAAGCCCAGCCTACTGTTTTGTTTAACCCCCATGTTCCAATACCAGTAGAAACAGTGTAAACAATGCAACCCATTCCCCAAAGAAAAGCTGCTAATGCAATTGAAAATACAATCCACCACTGTTTGTTGGCTTTCCCTTCAACAGGTGCAGCAACATCTACTGTTACATCGTGATAAGATTTATCACCTATAATTAAAGGTTTTCTAATGGGCGCGTCGTATATATGAGACATAGTTTAATTTAAGATTTAAGATTTAAGATTTAAGATTTAAAATTTAAAAAACCCCCTTTTCTTACTTATCTATATTTTACAATTATTTCTTTTTTATTATTGCTATTGACACTGATTAGGTATTTCGAACTTTAACATGATAAATCACATTAGGTTTAGTACCCACATGTTCTAACAAATGATACATTCTATCGTCTTGTACTAACTTAGCAACTTGACTTTCTTTGTCGTTAATATCCCCAAAAACCATAGCCCCAGTAGTACAAGCACTAGAACAAGCCGTTTGGAATTCACCATCAACAATTTCTCTTCCTTCATTTTTTGCCGCCAAAATAGTCGCTTGTGTTTTTTGAATACACATAGAACATTTTTCCATAACCCCGCGGGAACGAACATTGACATCTGGATTCAATACCATACGTCCTAAATCATCATTCATGTGGAAATCAAATTCGCTGTTTTTGTTGTACAAGAACCAGTTGAAACGTCGCACTTTATAAGGACAGTTATTGGCACAATAACGAGTACCAACACATCTATTATAGGCCATTTGGTTTTGTCCTTGACGTCCATGTGAAGTTGCTGCCACTGGACAAACTGTCTCACATGGTGCGTGATTACAATGTTGACACATTACAGGCTGAAAGGAAACTTGTGGATTATCACCTGCTTTTTCCATTTCATTAAAAGTAGATAATGAACTTGATAAACCTGCAATATTTTCTTTTCTTTCATTATCGCCAGCGAAAGTGTCTTCTGAGGAATAATAACGGTCAATACGCAACCAGTGCATATCGCGACTTCTTCTAATTTCAGATTTACCAACAACAGGCACGTTATTTTCAGCGTGACAAGCTATAACACATGAACCACAACCCGTACAGGCATTTAAATCGATAGAAAGATTAAAGTGATGTCCGATTGAACGATCAAAATTTTCCCATAAATTTACTGATGTCGCTTTTACTTCTTTATGATCTATGGAAACCATTGGTTGTTCGTTCCAAACTTCAGCATCTTTGGTATTGAATATTTCTAAAGTAGTTTCTTTAATAATATCTCCTCTACCCATCAATGTTTTTTGACCTTGAACACAAGCAAACTCATGTTCACCGTTTGCTTTTGTTAACGAAACAGACTGTAAATTATTAAATCCTTTGTATAAGGAATAGGCATTTAAACCTACTTGCATTTCTTCTTTTAGCGCCGCTTTTTTTCCATAACCCAAAGCAAGACCTATTGTTCCAACAGCTTGTCCAGGTTGAACAATAACAGGTACATTTTCTAATGTAACGCCGTCAGAAGTAGTTATGGTAGCATAGCTTCCGTTCAAACCACCATTAGCAACGATTTCATTTGACAAACCTAAAAGTTTGGCATCCTTATTAGAAACAGTAACGTAATTATCCCATGAAACTCTTGTTATTGGATCAGGAAATTCTTGCAGCCAAGGATTATTTGCTTGTTGCCCGTCGCCTAAACCTGTTTTGGTATACAAAACCAATTCGAAATTGGAAGCGGCTTTTGATTTAGCCAACGCATTTGCAGCGGCAGTATAATCAGCAGAACCTGCGGAAGCAGATGGTATTGTTCCAACAAAAATACCGTCATGCAATACTTGATTCCAAGTAGCACCTGCGGCATTTGAAGCAATATTTACCTTTAAATAATCATAGAAAGTTCCGGTATTACCATTTAAAGATAATAAAACATCCTGAAATTGTTTGGTATTGAATAGTGGTCGAATGGTAGGCTGAGTCAAAGTATATGTTCCTTTTGTAATACTTACATCTCCCCAAGATTCTAAATAGTGAGGTGCGGCAGCAGTAATAGTTGTCAAAGAAGCTGTTTCGTCTTCTCTCAAAGAAAAGGAAGCCGAAAGACTAACCCTTTTCAATCCCTCAACAAAATCTTTTGAATTAGGTAAAGTATACACTGGATTAACGCCACTCATAATCAAAGTATGGACGCTTCCTGCTTTCATAGCTGCAACTAATTGAGCTACTTTTTCGTTTGATCCTTTTCTGATTTGTCTTGTTCCAACAGTTGAAAAAGACTCACTGGCTAATGCTTGATTGATAGCTAAAACCAACAATTGGGCGTTTTTATCTTGAATTCCAGAAACTAAAACTCCCTGGCGCCCAGCAGCTTTCAACTGTTGAGCCGCTTTGCTAACTTCCGCTTTAAATTTAGCCTCTAAATTTACTGGAACCGAAGCTCCAACAACTGTGTTGTATATAAGTACTAAGGCTTGTTTTTGATTTGCAGTTGACATAGCAACGCGTTTGTCAGCAGCGGCACCAGATAAGGTCATATTCGCCTCCAATTGGAAATGACGTGACATTTTTCCGTTTTTGGGAATTCTGCCTTGAGCATATCCGGAGTCATAACTTCCGCCTTGCCAATCTCCCAAGAAATCTGCACCGACAGAAACAATTAATGAGGCTTTAGAAAAGTCATAATCTGCCAAAGCTCTTTCACCATAAACTGTTTCGAATGCGTCTAGGGCTTCTGACTCAGAAACGGCATCGTAAACTACGTGTTTTGCATTTGGATTTTTGGCAATAAATTCAGCTATCAACTTCTCAGTTGAAGGGCTTGCCAAGGTATTAGTCAAGAGTACAACTTGTCCTCCTTTTGCTTTAGCATCAGCCAAACTTGATTTTATTTTTGAATCGACATCAATCCAACTAGCGTTTTTACCGGCAATTTTTGGCTCTTTCAAACGCATACTATCATATAATGACAATATGGAGGCGTGAATTCTGGCATTAGCTGAAAATTTAGCGCCTGCCATAGTATTGTTATCTATTTTGATAGGACGCCCTTCACGAGTTTTAACTAAAAGGTTGGCAAAATCAAAACCATCAAAAAACGAAGTTGCATAATAATCCGCAATTCCAGGGATGATTTGTTCAGGTTGTACCACGTAAGGTATCGACAGGTGAACAGGACCTTCACAAGCTGCAAGTGTAGCTGCCGCAGTACTGAATCCAACGTACTTTAAAAAATCGCGACGTGTTGTTGAGGAAGATGACAAAGCATCACTGTTTCCTAAAAATTCATCCGTAGGAATTTCTTCAACAAATTCGTTATTTTTAAGCGCCTCAACAATAGAACTATTTCCGTCTAGTTCTTCAACACTTTTCCAGTATTTTTTGTTTGATGACATATTCTATATAAATATTAGCTTCTTAATTATTTTCTTTAATAGTTTATACGGTAATGAGGTTATAAGTTTAGTGAATACTCTTGTAAGTTATTTTTTTCTAAACTTCTAAACTCATAAACTTTTAACCTTTTTCTAATAGTGGCATTTACCACATTCTAATCCACCCATTTGAGCAGCAGTTAATTTATCAACTCCGTACTTTTTAGAAAGTTGTTCATGAATTTTGGTGTAATATTCATTACCTTCCATTTTTACTTCTGTTTTTCTATGACAGTCAATACACCAACCCATCGTTAATGGAGAAAACTGTTTCATAATTTCATAAGTCTGAACAGGACCATGACATGTTTGACACTCAATCCCAGCAACCTTAACGTGTTGAGAATGATTAAAATACACGAAGTCAGGTAAATTGTGAATGCGAACCCATTTTACAGGCTCTGTTTTACCCGTATAAGATTGAGTAGATTGATCCCAACCTACCGCTTTGTATAATTTTTGAATTTCTCCATCATAGAATGATTTAGAGTAATCTTCAGTTGCAGTAGTATCTGAAACTTCCGCAATACTTTTATGACAATTCATACATATATTTAAAGAAGGTATATTTGAGTGCTTACTAACTCTTGCTGCAGAGTGACAATAATTACAGTTGATACCATTACTACCCGCATGAATTCTGTGAGAATAATGTATCGGTTGAATTGGCTCATAATCTTGGTCAACTCCAACTTGCATAAAAAATCCATACACAAAATAGGCACTTGATAACAATAAAAATATAGCACTAACCAACACTAAAAATTGATTATTAACAAAACTTTTCCAAATGGGAGTAGTTTTTGTTTTTTCTTTATCAGCAACCACTATACCATTGATTGCAGCTACTTTCGTTAAAACTTTATTGACCAGCAATAACATTACAATCAATATAAGCATTACTAATATTAATGCCCCAAGAATAATATCGCTTGAAATTGAACTTCCGCCTGCGCTAGATTCAGTAGATGCCTCAGCTGATACTGAAGAAGCAACAGCTTCCGCTTTTGGTTCTGATGTATACGCAATAATATTATCAATATCACCATTTGATAATTGAGGGAAAGAGTTCATTACAGAAGGTTTGTATTCTTCCCATAATTTAACTGCGGCTGGATCTCCAGATTTAATAAGATCTTGACTGTTGTGAATCCATTTGTACAACCACTCTTTATCATGTTTCCCAATGATATTTCTCAATGCCGGACCCGTCATCTTTGCGTCAAGCTTGTGACATGCTGCGCACTGTGCATTGAAGAGTTCTTTCCCTTTTACAGGATCTCCCCCTTGTGCAACTACAGGAGCTGCAACAGGAGTTGAGGTTGATCCGGGAACCGCCGGAGTTGCATCTTGTGCAAATGAAGTTAAGGACAAAATTAGCACTAGACCTAGGCTAAAATATAATTTCCTTACAATCGAATTATGGTTACCCACCTTTTTCATATTATATAGTGATTTTCTACTAAAATTGACTCCTTTTTTGCATAAATTTTATGAAAAAAAATGACCCTTTATTTTAAAATTGGTACAAAAATACGATTTAAGAACTATTCTCAAAACCTTAAAATAGCCTTGAATATAATTTATATTTATTCTAAATAGAGTTCGTTATTTAGTATTCACTTTTAAATACTATTTTTGCCTAAAAACTAACACATTATGAGAATACTAGCCGTTTTAAAAATTATTTCAGCCGTTATTATGGTTTATTTTTCTACTTCAAAAGTAAATGCCCAAAAGCAAAATTGTGCTTTTAATCAAGATCAGAAATTCGAGCAATTATTAAATGAAAAAAGAAAAATGAATGCTTCACCAACCTTAAACGACGCCTATAAATTTCAAATTTTTAATGGTAGTAGCGAAAACGCCAAAAAACATTTAAGTGAGTTTAAACAAGAATTTAAGGCTGTTGAAGCGACAATCGTATTTAATACTCCTAATTATAAAGTATGGGTCGGGAATTTCAGAACCCGCATCGAAGCCGAGAGAAATTTGGTAGCCATCAAAGATCGATACAAAAATGTACTTTTGATAAAACCAAGTCGATAAAAATATGCATTTACTGATTTACATTTTACAAAATAAAAAAATCCCGATTGCTCGGGATTTTTTTTAAATATATCGAAATTTTATTTCAATTTCTTTTTGATAGCTACTTCATGGAACGCTTCGATAACATCTCTTTCTTCAATGTCGTTGTATCCTTTTATTTGAATACCACAATCGTATCCTTTAGCCACTTCTTTGACGTCATCTTTAAAACGTTTCAGTGCTATTAGCTCACCAGTGTGAACCACAACACCTTCACGTATGATTCTGATTTTGGCATTTCTAGCAATTTTACCGTCCATAACCATAGAACCCGCAATTGAACCCACTTTAGATATTTTGAATATCTCCCTGATTTCGGCAGTTCCTAGAACTTCTTCTTTCATTTCTGGGGCAAGCATTCCTTCCATTGCGTCTTTCAAGTCGTCGATAGCGGCGTAAATGATAGAATAGTAACGGATGTCTATTTCTTCTTTGTCGGCCAATTGTCTTGCATTTCCGGCAGGACGAACATTAAATCCGATGATAATGGCATCTGAAGCAGACGCTAACATGACGTCAGTTTCAGTAATGGCTCCAACACCTTTGTGTATAATATTAATCTGAATTTCTTCAGTAGATAATTTAGAGAACGAGTCAGACAAGGCTTCAACAGAACCATCCACATCCCCTTTAAGGATAATGTTCAATTCTTTAAATTGACCCAATGCAATTCTACGTCCAATTTCATCTAATGTGATGTGACGTTGTGTACGAACGGATTGTTCCCGCATCAATTGAGAACGTTTTGAGGCAATTTGCTTGGCTTCTTTTTCGTCTTCAAAAACGTTAAACTTATCCCCTGCTGTTGCTGCACCATCCAATCCTAATACTGATACCGGAGTTGAGGGTCCGGCTTCTTTTACGATGTTACCTCTTTCATCGTGCATGGCTTTAATCTTTCCGTGGTGTTTTCAGCCAACATATAATCTCCAACTTTCAAAGTTCCGTGTTGAACTAGAATCGTAGACACGTATCCTTTTCCTTTATCCAAGAATGCTTCCACAACTGTTCCTTGTGCCGCTTTGTTTGGATTGGATTTCAAGTCTAGAATTTCTGCTTCTAACAATACTTTTTCCAATAATTCTTTTACACCAGTTCCAACTTTTGCTGAAATATCATGCGATTGAATTTTTCCACCCCAATCCTCAACAAGTAAATTCATACCTGCTAATTTTTCTTTTATCTTCTCTACATTAGAGTTAGGCTTATCAATTTTATTGATGGCAAAAATGATTGGAACACCAGCTGCTTGAGCGTGAGATATGGCTTCTTTTGTTTGTGGCATGATATCATCATCTGCAGCAATTACAATAATGGCAATATCCGTAACTTGAGCTCCACGAGCACGCATTGCGGTAAATGCTTCGTGTCCTGGTGTATCAAGGAATGCGATTTTTTGGCCATTGTCTAATTCTACTCCGTAGGCTCCAATGTGTTGTGTTATTCCTCCTGATTCACCCGCAATCACATTTTCTTTACGAATGTAATCTAGCAAGGAGGTTTTTCCGTGATCGACATGTCCCATTACAGTTACGATAGGCGCTCTGAAAACCAAATCCTCTGCCTTGTCTGGTACAACCTCTATAGCTTCTTCAATATCTACCGTGATAAATTCCACTTCATAGCCAAATTCATCGGCAACAATGGTCAATGTTTCTGCATCAAGACGCTGATTCATGGTTACCATGATTCCAAGTGACATACACGTTCCAATAACCTTGGTGATGGGCACATCCATCATGATGGCTATTTCACCAACAGTTACAAACTCGGTAACTTTAATTGTTTTGCTTCCTTCGTCTAACGCTCTTTGTTCGTCATCTGATTTTTGACGGTGTGTATCTCTTTTATCTCTTCTATATTTAGCCGCTTTAGATTTTCCACCTTTACCTTGTAGTTTTTCTAAAGTTTCTCTAATTTGATTTTTTACTTCCTCTTCTGTAGGTTCCACTTTGGCGCTGATGGCAGGTCTTGCCCCATTTACAAATCCAGGTCTGGCTCCTCTGTTCGCACCGAAAGCTCCTCCTCCAGCATTTGGAGTAATTTTGTTAGGGTTTGGTGAGCCTGGCGTTCCAAGAGTACCAGTTTCTTGTCTCGGAGCACCCGGTTTTGGTACTATCCTTTTTCGCTTATTTTTGTTTGCATTACTCGCTGTAGCTCCAGGTGCTCCAGGAACCACTGGCTTGTTGGGCGCAATTTTAGGCTCTTCTTTTTTCTTTTTGGGTTTATTAAACTGGGACAAATCGATGGTTTGACCCGTCAATGTGGCTCCAGATAATTTTGTGTATTGAGTGGTAATGGATTCCTCAACAGGCGCTTCAACAGTTGGAGAAACAGCTTTTTTGGCAGATGCCAGTTTGCTTTTTTCTGCTACTAAAGGCTTGGCTAATTTTTTCTCGGAAACTTCTTTTCCTTTTAATGTCTCTTTCGGGAGTGGTTTTTCAGCTGAAGGAACTGGCGTCGTTTTTTTAGGATTAAGGTCTATGCTTCCAACATGAACTGGTTCACTTACCGTAGCTCTCGCTTTGATAACTTCTTGACTTTTTAAACGTTCTTCATCTTGTTTGCGTTTGTCTTCAATTTCTTTTTCGCGCTCTATGCGCAAAGCTTCTTTCTCTTTTCTTTTCTCTTCTCCTACCTCTTTTGAAGCCTCTTTATTGCCTTTATCTCCTGCAAACTGACCACACAAAACATGGTATACATCGTCAGAAATTTTTGTGTTGGGGTTTGATTCAATAACGATACCCTTATCTTTTAGATAATCCACAGCTCTTTCTAAGGAAATATTCAATTCCCTTAAAACTTTGTTTATTCTAATTACTTTCTCTTCAGACATAAAACCTTTTTAATATTACCTTTATTTTCTCACCCTGACCACCTCAACAGGTGTGGCAACAAGTATGATATTTTTTATTATTTCCTCAGACTAACTCTCTTCAGAGAGGAAAGATAAGGTTTAAAATTTATTTTTAAGAATTCACTAACTGTCAAACTCTTCTTTTAATATTCTCATTACATCTAGAATCGTTTCCTCTTCTAGGTCAGTTCTTCTTACTAAGTCATTCACATCTTGTTTTAAGATACTTTTTGCAGTATCTAATCCAATTTTTGCAAATTCTTCGATAACCCACTCTTCAATTTCATCTGAAAACTCTGTCAATTCAACATCGTCTTCATCGGCCGCCGCACCAGCTACATCTCCCTCGCGGATAACATCTAATTCGTATCCGGTTAATTGACCCGCTAATTTAATGTTGTGCCCACCTCTACCAATTGCTTTAGAAACTTCTTCTAATTTTAAGAAAACTTCAGCTCTTTTTGCTTCTTCATTAATCTTGATTGACGAAACTTTTGCTGGACTCAATGCTCTTGTAATAAACAATTGGATATTGTCCGTATAATTAATAACGTCGATATTTTCATTTCCTAATTCCCGAACAATTCCGTGAATACGGGATCCTTTCATCCCGACACAAGCGCCAACTGGATCTATTCTGTCGTCATATGAATCTACCGCTACTTTTGCTTTTTCACCAGGAATTCGCACTACTTTTTTAACCATAATTAATCCGTCGAAAACCTCTGGGATTTCTTGTTCAAACAATTTTTCCAAGAACAATTCTGATGTTCTAGACATCACAATTTGAGGTTTATTTCCTTTTAATTCAACGCTTTCGATAATCCCACGAACATTATCTCCTTTGCGGAAAAAGTCAGACGGTATTTGTTTCTCTTTTGGCAAAATAATTTCATTCCCGTCATCGTCAATTAAAATAACGACTCTTGGGCGAACGTGATGCACTTCGGCAGTATAAATATCGCCAATTAAATCCTTAAATTGCTTGTAAAGATTGGTATTATCGTGTTCGTGAATCTTAGAAATCAAGTTTTGACGTAAAGCCAAAATAGCCCTTCTTCCTAAATCGATTAACTTCACTTCTTCTGAAACTTCTTCTCCAATTTCGAAATCGGGCTCTATTTTTCTCGCTTCGGTCAATGTAATTTCTTCATTCTCCAAATCCAAATCATCATCGGCGACGATAACTCTTCGTCTCCAGATTTCCATATCGCCTTTATCAGGATTGATAATAATATCAAAATTATCGTCTGATCCAAATTTTTTCTTCAATGCATTTCTGAATACATCTTCTAATATCGCCATAAGCGTCACACGATCAATAAGTTTATCGTCTTTAAACTCTGAAAATGAATCGATTAATGCTAAATTTTCCATGCCAACTAATTAATTAAAATGTTACTGTAACAATTGCTTCTCTTATTTCTGAATACGGTATTTCTTGTCTTTTTTGAACCGTTTCTTTTCCTTTTCCCACTTTTTTTGGCTCTCTTGCTTCCCATAACAAAATTATAAAATCATCATTAGCTTCAACTAATTCAGCCTCAATAGTTTCGGCTGCTAATTTCACTATCAATGTCCTACCAACGTTTTTTTTGTATTGGCGCAGCATTTTTAGTGCAGAACCTACGCCTACCGAGGCTACTTCTAAGGAAAAATCTTGTTCTTCTCGGTCTAAATTATTCTCGATGGCACGACTCACGTCAATACAATCTTGCAATGCCACTCCGGCATCACCATCTAAAGTTACGCAAATTTTAAAAGCATCGCTAATGATTAAATCAATTAAAAATACCGCCGGTTTTTCGAGCAATACTTCTAAAACTAAATCAGTAACTTTCTCCTTAAATGTCATACTCTTTATAAAAAGAGGCACGCAATGCGTGCCTCATTATCTAGTTTTTTAATAAATAACAGTGCAAATATAGTGCTTTTTTTTATAAATCAAAAAGGATTGTTTTTTGTTTGAATATTTTATAAATTTATTCTTAACGATATCCTATTAGGAATTGCTTTTCATGCCAAGCCGAAAGTAAAGGAAAACGCTGCCACATCGATTTCAAGTCTGGTTCTCGATGGAATTTTATACCTTTAAGGATACCACGACAGGCATATTGATATGATGCAGGAGTAGTGATAAACTACATTTATAGTACAAAATGCTCTAGTTTGTATTTGAACTAGGGCTTTTTTGTTATATTCGGTTTGATTTTATGGATGCACGATTACCTGCATTTGTTTCAACTGTTCCAAATACTCTCTTTCATTCGACAATCTCGGGATTTTATGTTGCCCGCCCAATTTGTCTTTTTCTTTCAACCAATCATAAAACAACTTAGGTCTGGCAATATTGATAATTAAAAAATTTAAGGTCATGTTGTTATGGCGTTTTGCCTCATAATCGGAATTTAAGGATTGCAAGGTTTCGTCCAATACTTTTTGGAAAAAAGCGATGTCAGCGGGGTTTTTCCTAAACTCTATCATCCATTCGTGGGCGCCTTTTTCTTTGTCTTTCATAAAAACGGGAGCCACGGTGTAATCCACTATTTCGGTTCCGGTAATTTGACACGCTTTGGCAATAGCTTGATCGGTGTTTTCAACCATGAGTTCTTCGCCAAAAACATTGATATGATGTTTCGTTCTACCGGTCACCCGAATTCGGTAGGGATTTAGACTAGTGAATCGGACGGTATCGCCTATCAAATAGCGCCACAATCCGGAATTCGTCGTGATGACAATGGCATAATTTTTAAAAAGTTCTACCTCTGCCAAGCGGATGGCTTTTTGGTTTGGAGTTCCAAAAGTATCCATTGGAATAAATTCATAAAAAATCCCATAATCCAGCATGAGCAATAAATCATTGGAATCATTCAAATCCTGAATAGCGAAAAAGCCCTCGGAAGCATTGTATATTTCGTAATATTTGAAATCTTCTTTCGGCAGCATTTTTCGGTATTGCTCTCGATAGGGTTCAAAACTCACACCGCCGTGGAAATACACCTCTAAATTTGGCCATAATTCCAGTAAATTTCCTTTGCCGGTTTCTTCGAGTAATTTGTTCATCAAAACCAGCATCCACGAAGGAACTCCGGCAAAACTAGTCACATTTTCGTTTTTAACCTCATTGATTATCGCAGGAATTTTCATTTCCCAATCGCTCATCAAGGATATTTTGTGGTTGGGAGTGCTGCTGTATTCTGCCCAAATAGGCATATTTTCAATCAAAATAGCTGACAAATCTCCAAAAAAGGTGTTGTTGTCTTCATATATTTGGGAACTCCCGCCAAGGCGTAAACTTTTTCCTAAGAACAATTCAGAATCTTCATTATTATTCAAATACAAACACAACAAATCTTTACTTCCTTTGTAGTGACAATCTTCCAAGGCTTCATTGCTTACGGGGATAAATTTACTTTTGGCATTGGTCGTTCCGCTTGATTTAGCAAACCATTTTATGGTCGTTTCCCAAAACACATTTTGTTCGCCTTGGCGTGTGCGTTCTATCAAAGGCTGTAATTCTTCATAGGTGGCTACAGGGACTCTCTCCGCAAAAGTGGTGTAGGAATGAATCGAATTATAATCATATTGTTGGCCTATAATCGTATTTTCCGATGCCCGAATCAAGTTCATCAGCAATTCTTCCTGAACTTCATTGGGATACTTTAGGAAAAGTTCCATCTGATGAATCCGTTGCTTTAATACCCAGGAGGCTAAAGAATTGATTATAGGTAGTGGCATGTTTTTGAGTTATGAATTATGAATTATAAATTATGAATTATAACTTTACCAAAATTAGCAATTTTTGTTAAACTTTGAACTTTAAACCTGAAACTTTAAACCAAATGACTTACGAAGGTGTACTTACTAAAATGCAAACCGAATTTGGGAAACCCATCCAATATTATTTGGTTTTTGAAAATAGTTTTTTGAATGTAAATCAATTGCTCAACAAAAATGTAGAAATTTCTTTTCAGGGCTACCAATGTTTGAATTGCGGCAAAAAGAAGAAAATTTTTCGTCAGGGATTTTGCTACGATTGCTTTAATTCAAGTCCTGCGGTAGGTGATTGGATTATGAAACCCGAATTAAGCACAGCACATCTCGGAATTCAAGATAGAGATTTGGCCTATGAGGAAAAGGTGCAATTGCAGCCGCATATTGTTTATTTGGCATTGTCAAGCGAAGTAAAAGTGGGGGTTACACGCAATACGCAAGTTCCCACCCGTTGGATTGATCAAGGCGCTGAAAAGGCAATTGCTATTGTGGAAGTTCCTAATCGATACTTAGCTGGAATTACAGAAGTTGCCTTAAAAAATCATTTTGCAGACAAAACCAACTGGCGAAAAATGCTTACAAATGACATTGCACACATCGATTTAATTGAAGTTCGGTCAAAATTAGAACAATTAATACCCCCAGAAGTTCGAGCGTATTTTCTTTTAGAAAAAAATGATTTGTATGAAATGAACTACCCCGTTTTAGAATATCCAAATAAAATAAACAGTCTAAGTTTAGATAAAACTCCAAATTTCAAAGGGAAATTAACCGGCATAAAAGGGCAATATCTTATTTTTGAAGATGGCACCGTTTTTAATGTCCGCAGCTCCGAAGGCTATGTGGTAAGAATTGAAATCTAGAATGTCATCGAGAGGAACGGACACCTCCCCACTAAGACGAGCACACATGTTGAGTAACTTAGTATCATTGCTTCATTACTTCCTCGCAAACAGGAGATTTCTAATTAAATTTCGGGGTTTTTTACTTTTTCTTAAAAAAACTGTTTAGCAAATCCCTTGCTTTAGCTTTTATGTCTTCTTTTTGTGTTGCAGTCTTCGTGGTGTCAGTTGATTTTTTCGTGTTTTTAGTAATCAAATCGGTCAATACTGATGTTCCTTGTTTTACCAATTTTTCTTTTTGTTGTTTTACTAATTGATTGGCCAAATTTGAAACCGCACTTTTCATGTCGGTTGAAATTTTCGGACTACTAAAATTCCCTGATAATAAGGCGTTTATTGGAATGTTGTCTAATTTTGCAACGTCTACTGGGGATAATTTCGAAAGAAAAGCATTGGCTTCAGCCCCAAGATATTTTGCTGGTACATCAAACTTTACATTATAATTCATGTTTTGGTCAAAACCGTGGCTTCCGCCAATAGTAGCCTTGATTCCATTGTATTTGATGTCAAATGGTTTCACGTTTACCTTTCCGTCTTTGAAGGAAAGTGCCGCCTTCACATCATTTAAATTGAGTTTACTCAAATCCAAAAACTTGACATTGGAACCCAAAGAAGTCAGTAAGGATGAATTTTTGGCATTTACGGTAGTGGAAAGAAGTTGCCCCAATAAATCCCCAGAAAGCGATTTTAGGTCGGGAGTTAGCGACATAGCGTCAAGATTTCCGTTGAGTTTGATGGTCGAATTGAGTTTTCCGTTAATGATTCCGGCTATCGGAGCTATTTTTTCCAGCATTTCCAGTTGGGTGAAGGATTGCGAAATGTCAACTTCGTTCAAACCTAAATTCATAGTGAATGTTGGCGTTTTTCCTTTAGTGGAAACAGCACCATTTACGGCGATTGTTCCTCCAAAAATTGAAGTTTTTACGTTTTCTAAGGTCACTTTTTCATCCTTTACAATCAATTTCCCTGAAACATCTTTCATAGTCAGATTATCATAAAAAACGGTTTTCGCTTTGGCGGTAAGCGTACAATTTAAAAAGGCGGGGATTTTCATTGCTTCGGTTTTTTGGGTCGCTGTAGTAGTTTTTTCACCAGTTGTCATAAAATCGTTAACGGCTAATTGATTGGAATTTATATTGAAATTCCCTTTCAGTTCCTGATTTTTGAACATAAAACCATAAAAATTTTCCAAAACCCCAGTCACGCTAAGGTCACTTTTTCCGGTCGTCGCATTAAATTGTTTCAAATTGACTTGACTTGGATTGAACTGCACCAAAGCATTGCTGATAGTCATTATTTTACCGTTTTCGTCCGCATATTTAAAGCCCGATAAACTCATTGTTCCCGAATTATCAATGTTTTGATACTGGCTTTTGGTTACTGATTCCATATCAAATTTGGTTTTCACATCGGCTTTTAGAATTCCAGATAAAGGTTTGTCTAATTTTACGGGATAGGCCTTTGATAAATTCCCTAAATTAATAGTCCCTTTCAAAACGGCATCTACCAACGCGTTTTGGGTAACATTCCTGATATTGGCTTTGGCATTGAAAACATCCTGATCTATTGCAAAAGATAATTTGTCAAGATTAACATAGGTATCGTTCAAAACTCCAGTTTCATTGATTATTTTGGTGTCAATTAGTATATTTCGAACTGATTTCGGAAGGTTTGGATATTGAAAAGACGCATTGTTTGAAGCGATTTGAATATTAAATTTCGGCACCGTTGTGTCCGAGTACAGTCCTTTGGCAAATCCTACCACAGTAAAATCACCTGTCGTTTTTACGCTATCCAAACTCGAAGCATAAGCTGAAGGCACAAGTCCTAGGAAGTTTTTGAATGAGGCAGAGGGTGTTTTGAATTTCAAATCATACTCTTGCCCCGCATCGACCATTTGGATAAATCCATCAAATTCTAATGGCAATTGATTAATTAGCGCTTTGTTTTCTTTGAAAGTGTATTTACTCTTCTCTAAATCAACCCCTAAAACCGCATCCAAACTCAAGGAGATATTATTCATGTAACTCACCTTGCCCATCTCGAGAGATATTTTTGCGGTCGATTTTGTGCTTAAATCCAATTTTTGGGCCGAAAAATCCCCCGTGCCCTCGTGATTCAAGCTATCGATTGTCATTTTTATTTTTGACCTTTCATCAAAATAGCGAAAGGTATAATTTTCGATTTTATAATTTTGTATTCTCAACGCCAATGGTTTGCTTTTGCTATCATCTTCCTTCTTTTCGTCTTTCAGGGCGATATCAAAATTCCCAATTCCGTTTGTATTAAAAATGATGTTGATTAATCCATTTTTAGACGAAATTCCTTCAATAGTCATCGGTTCGTTTTTCCCTTTAAAAAGTTCTTTGATAGCCATTTTTAAGTTTAATTCGCCTACAGAAATCAGCGTGTCTCCTTCAAAGGGTGCTTTGTTGATAATAACTAGTTTATCTAAGGTCACATTGGCATTAGGGAAATTTTTAAATAAACTCAAATCGGCATCCGAAAAAGTTACTTTGGCATCCACACTCTCGTTAATAGTTTTGGCAATTTTGGCCCTTATTTCATCCTTGAAAAAATAAGGAATAGCGAATAAAGCGATAATTAACAACACCATTAGAATCCCAACAATTTTTATAATTTTTTTTAACATGATATTGGTTTTATTGGATAGTAATTTCAAAAGGCAATATGGCTTGAACTCCTTTTTGATGTTGCATTCTTTTTATTTGGTTCATTATTTTATACGTTTCCTCACCAAATTCTTCTTTAATAAAGGATTCTTTAGATTTTGCAAATGGTAAATGTTCAAAAATATCATTAATATTTTTTTCGAATTCTGGAAAGTTTTGAGTGTTGAACGATTTTATTTTTGCCAGTGTTGCCGCTTCCCGGATAGCAGCATCCATTCCTCCAATTTTATCTACCAACCCCATTTTTTTGGCTTCTGAACCAGACCAAACTCTGCCTTGCGCGATGGCATCTACTTGAGCAAAGGTCATTTTTCTTCCTTGGGCTACATGGGTCACAAAGGTTTTGTAAATATGTTCGACCCCTTCGAGGGTAACGGCTTTGAACTTTTCGTCTAAGGGCAAAAACGGGCTATAGTCCGCTGCATTTACATGCGTTTTTACTTGTTCCGAGTGTAAGCCAATTTTGGTTGCTAAAGGAGCAAAGTTGGGCAGCACCCCAAAAACCCCGATAGAACCAGTAATGGTATTGTTTTCGGCAAAAATTGTAGTGGCATTACACGCAATATAATAGCCCCCAGATGCGGCATAATTCCCCATAGAAACCACTACGGGCTTCACTTTTTTGGTTAACTCGATTTCTCTCCATATCAAATCTGACGTCAATGCACTTCCTCCCGGACTGTTGATACGAAGCACTACAGCTTTCACATTTTCATCTTCTCTGGCTTCTATTAAGGAGCGACGCATGGCGCCTTCACCAATCACATCAACATCGCCTTCCCCACTTTTGATTTCCCCTTGCGCATAAATAATGGCAATTTTGTCTTTGTTGTCATTATTTATAGCAGTGGTGTTCATTTTCAGAGCATAATCAATAAGGCTAACTTTGTTGTAATCTTTATCGGTATCTAATTTTAAGGCTTTTTTGATGGCATTATGATACACATCCTCATAAGCTACAACGTCAACCAATTTTTGCGCTTTTGCCATTTCTGGAGTTCGCGCGAGAAGTCCGTTGGCAATTTCGTTCAATTTAGCCACGGAAATTTTTCTGCTTTTTGAAATATCCGCTGTGATGGAATTCCAAACCGAATTCAACAAGGCCGAAATTTGTTCCCTATTGTCGTCACTCATCTTGTTTTCTAGGAAAGGCTCAACGGCACTTTTGTATTTGCCGTGACGGATTACTTCCATTTTAATACCTGATTTATCTTGAAAGTCCTTAAAAAACATCACTTCGGCAGATAATCCCTTGAAATCCATTTCTCCAACGGGGTTCAAATAAATGGCGTTGGCTACAGAATTTAAATAATATTCCTTTTGGGAAAAAGAATTGGCATAAGCCATAACAAATTTCCCTGATTTTTTAAAATCTTCTAAGGCATCGCGCAAGGATTTTCTTTGTGCCATTCCCAATTCTGATTCATCATTTAAAATAGAGATTCCCTTAATGTCATCGTCCGTTTTTGCTTTTTCGATAGCATTGATAATATCTACCAGTCCCACTCGTTCTCCATCAGCCAAAATGGTCATCCAAGGATCTTTGTATTTACCAGCATAATCGTTTTTAATGTGTTCCAAGTTCAATTCGATCACTGAATTGCTTTTTACTGCTACAATTTCGGCATCCCCCCCAAAAACGGTTGCAAGTATCACTATTCCAAAAAAACACAACATAAAAAAAACAAATAAACCCACAATGGTAGCCAAAACATTTCCTAAAAACTTCATAATTATATTTCTTAAGTTGCAAAAGGGATTAAAATAGTACAAATTTATGATTAAATTTCTTTAAAATTTAATTGTTAAAACACATTACAAATATAGTTCTATTCTAAAATTGTTTTGTTAATTTGTGGTTAATATGGAATCACAACATCAGGTCATTTTATCTCTAGGCAGTAATCAAGGTAATCGTCTCCGAAACATCCAACATTGCCTTGAATTGGTACATCAGGAAATCGGGACGATAATCAAGGTTTCAAAGTTATATGAAACACCTTCTTGGGGTTTTGATAGCGACGCGTTCTATAATTGCGCTTTGGTTATTCATACTTTTGCTGCCGCAGATAAAATTTTGTCTCAGATTTTGAAGATTGAAACCCAATTAGGTCGTGTTCGCGGCGAAGCATTGGGGTATCAATCCCGAATCATTGATATTGATTTGATTGCGTTTGATGAGATAATTATGGATACGCAAAACCTACAAATCCCGCATCCATTAATGCAAAACAGACGATTTGTTTTGTTGCCCATGCAGGACTTGAATCTAGATTGGATACATCCGGTTCTTCAGAAAAACATAGCAGAATTGCTCGAAACAACACCGGACCAAAGTATTTGTACTCTAATCCAAGAGTTGGAAAATCCATTAGATAGCATTCCTTTGGAGGAATTTAATTACATTGCCTTTGAAGGAAATATCGGGGCAGGAAAAACCACTTTAACGACTAGAATTGCCGAAGATTTTAATGCTAAAACAATATTGGAACGCTTTGCCGACAATCCTTTTTTACCCAAATTTTATGAAGATCAAAATCGCTATGCGTTTCCGCTTGAAGTGTCTTTCCTTGCCGATAGGTACAAACAACTTTCGGATGATTTGGCTCAATTTGATTTGTTTAAAGAATTTATCGTGGCCGACTACCATAGTTGCAAATCCTTAATTTTTGCCAAAATCACCCTGCCTGAAGATGAATATCGATTGTATCGCACGCTATTTGATATTATTAATAGGAAAATGCCAAAACCGGATCTATACGTCTATTTGCACCAAAAGCCAGAGCGCTTACTACAAAATATAAAAAAAAGAGGCAGGACCTATGAACAGAAAATTCCTTCGGATTATTTGGACAAAATTAATAGTGGTTACCAAGGGTATATGCAATCACAAACCGAATTGAATATTCTGATTATTGATGTTTCTAATAGGGATTTTGTAAAAAATCAGGAGGATTATATTTTTGTTTTGGAAGAAATCAGGAAGAAATTGAAGGGTTAGGCCAATTCAATTTTTGAAATAAATCCCAAACTACAATCCCCGCACTTACTGAAATATTTAAAGAATGCTTGGTTCCCAACTGCGGAATTTCGATGCAGCCATCACATAAAGCAACGGCATCTTGTGACACTCCGTAGACTTCGTTGCCAAAAACCAAGGCATACTTCTTGTGATTCTCCACTTCGAAATTTTGAAGAAAAACGGCGTTTTCTACCTGCTCGATGGCCAGTACGATACTGCCTTCTTTTTTTAAATTTTTGATAACTTCAAGAACATTATCATTATGTTCCCAAGTTACGGTCTCTGTTGCTCCGAGTGCCGTTTTGTGAATTTCTTTATTTGGAGGAGTAGCGGTTATCCCGCACAGAATTATTTTTTCGATTAAAAAGGCATCAGCTGTTCTAAAAACAGAGCCTATATTGTGCAAACTGCGTACGTCATCCAATACCAATATCAGAGGTGTTTTTTCGGATTGTTTAAAAGATTGTATTGACTTTCTTTCGAGTTCGCTGTTTTCCAGTTTTCTCATGTTAATGCATAATTAATTATAAAAAAAAAGGCTCCCTAGTTTTAGGAAGCCTTACTGTTTTGATAAAGATATTATTTAACCTCAGGAGTAGCTGGAGTAGCATCTGGTAAAACGGTTCCTTTGATAGTAAGTACTTTTGTAGCTTGACCTGCTGCGTTTGAGGTTACCGTTACGGTTTTTGTAAAGGCTCCCACTCTATCTGTAGCATATTTCACACCAATAGACCCTTTTGCTCCAGGAGCAATTGGCTCTTTTGGGGCAGTAGGTACAGTACAACCACAAGATCCTGTGGTATTTGTGATAATTAGTGGCTTGCTGCCATTGTTTGTAAATTCAAATTTACGGTTCCCATCTGCATTGTGAGCAATGGTTCCATAATCAATCGTTTCAGAATCAAAAACCATTCCAGCGCCTTCTGTTTTGGTAGCAGTAGCTTTTGTCGAAGTAGTCGTTGCTTTTTTTACGGTTTTTTTAATTTTTGCTGTTTCTTGAGCACTACAAAAAGTAAATGCTAGAAATGCCATTGAAAGTGTAACTATTTTTTTCATTTTTTTTTATAAATTAATAAAGCAAATTTATATAAATAATCGAAACACAGTCCTAATTTTTTCTTAAAAATATTTTTAATTTTTGAATTGGTCGTTATTCGCTATAAAATATTTAAATTCGCTCTCACATTTTTTACATGTATTAAACACAAAACAAATTGGCAGCCAAAGAAAAAGAAATTAAGGAAACACCATTAATGAAACAGTACAACGAAATCAAAAGGAAGTATCCCGATGCTTGTTTGTTGTTTCGTGTTGGTGATTTTTATGAAACTTTTGGAGAGGATGCCGTCCGTGCTTCAAAAATTCTTGGAATTGTTTTAACTAAACGTGGAGCTGGTTCTGAAACGGAAACCGCTTTGGCCGGTTTTCCGCATCATTCTCTAAATACCTACTTGCCAAAATTGGTCAAAGCAGGACTTCGCGTGGCGATTTGTGATCAGCTCGAAGATCCTAAAATGACCAAAACCATAGTGAAACGGGGTGTTACGGAACTCGTGACCCCAGGTGTTTCTATGAATGATGAGGTTTTGCAATCTAAAACCAATAATTTCTTGGCGGCCGTTTATTTTGCCAATAAATCTACAGGCATCTCGTTTTTAGATGTTTCTACTGGGGAGTTTCTAACCGCTCAGGGCAATGCAGAATATATTGACAAATTATTGCAGAATTTTAGTCCAAGCGAGGTTTTAATTCCAAAAAACAACAAAAATGATTTCCGGGAAACTTTCGGAGACGACTATCATAGTTTTTATCTCGAAGACTGGATTTTCAAAGAAGATTATGCCTTTGAAACGTTGACCAAGCATTTTCAAACGGTTTCATTGAAGGGTTTTGGCATCGAAGAATTAAAAGAAGGAATTATTGCCTCCGGAGCCATTTTATATTATTTGTCAGAAACGCAGCATAATAAAGTACAGCATATCACCTCGATTCAACGCATTGCCGAAGATGCCTATGTTTGGATGGATCGATTTACCATTCGCAATCTCGAGTTATACCACAGTTACAATCCTAATGCGGTCACGCTTCTCGATGTGATTGATAAAACGCTTTCGCCAATGGGAGGGCGTTTGTTAAAACGTTGGTTGGCGCTTCCTTTGAAAGATAGTGCTAAAATAAAAAGCCGACACCAAGTGGTTTCTTATTTGAAAGAGAATCAGAATATTTTAAAGAATATCCAAAATCAAATCAAGCAAATTTCGGATTTGGAGCGTTTGATTTCTAAAATTGCAGCTGGAAAGGTCTCGCCTCGCGAAGTAATTTATTTGAAGGAGTCCTTGGATGCTATTATTCCGATAAAAACCTTGGCATTAGAAAGTCCACAAGAAGCAGTAAAAGTCATTGGCGACAGCCTGCACAATTGCGATTTGTTGCGCGAAAAAATTAAAACGGTTTTAAATCAAGATGCTCCCGTAGCTATTGCTAAAGGAAATGCCATTGCCAAAGGAATAAACGAAGAATTAGACGATTTACGCGCCATATCAACTTCGGGAAAAGAATTCTTGGAAGGAATCGAAAAACGAGAATCACAATTAACGGGGATTTCTTCCTTGAAAATTTCCTTCAATAATGTTTTTGGATATTATATTGAAGTTAGAAACTTGCATAAAGATAAAGTGCCAGTAGAATGGATTCGAAAACAAACTTTGGTCAATGCAGAACGCTATATCACCGAAGAACTAAAGGAATACGAAACCAAAATCTTGGGTGCCGAAGAGAAAATTCACAAAATAGAAGTAGAATTGTTTGAACAATTGGTGAGTTGGATTGCGACATACATCAAGCCAGTTCAGATGAATGCAAATTTGATAGCCCAACTGGATTGTTTATGTTCTTTCACGCAATTGGCCATTGAAAATAAATATGTTTGTCCTGAACTAGATGAAACTTTCGAATTGGAAATCAAAAACGGAAGGCATCCTGTTATCGAAAAACAATTACCCGTTGGAACGCCTTATATTGCCAATGATGTTTTCTTGGATAGAGAAACACAGCAATTGATTATGATTACAGGACCCAATATGTCCGGAAAGTCGGCTATTTTACGTCAAACCGCCTTGATTGTATTATTAGCTCAAATGGGAAGTTTTGTCCCTGCGGAGAGCGTGAGAATGGGGATTATAGACAAAATATTTACCAGGGTTGGAGCAAGCGATAATATTTCGATGGGAGAATCCACTTTTATGGTCGAAATGAATGAAACGGCCTCCATCTTGAACAATATTTCCGATAGAAGTTTGGTGTTGTTGGACGAAATCGGCAGAGGAACTAGTACGTATGACGGAATCTCCATCGCTTGGGCAATTGCCGAATTTTTACATGAGCATCCCTCGAAACCCAAAACACTGTTTGCAACCCATTATCACGAGTTGAATGAAATGAGTGAGTCGTTACCGAGAATCCAGAATTATAATGTATCGGTGAAAGAATTAAAAGACACCGTGCTCTTTATTCGAAAATTGGTGAAAGGAGGAAGCGCCCACAGTTTTGGAATACACGTGGCGAAAATGGCGGGAATGCCGCAAATCGTAATTTTGAAAGCGCAAAAGCTTTTAAAAAAATTAGAGAAAAATCACTCTAGTGAAGCCTTGAACGGAATAAAAACAGCAAGGGATGACTCGAGCCTCAAAGGCGAACAGGCGGAGCAAATGCAAATGAGTTTCTTCAATCTAGATGATCCATTGTTGGAAGAAATCAAAGAGGAGATTTTAAGTCTTGACATAAATACAATTACGCCGATGGAAGCGTTGATGAAGCTCAATGAAATCAAGAGAATGTTGACTAAAAAATAGCCCTAATTCTTTTAAGGTTTGGGCTATCAGAGGCTTAGCTTTTGGCTGGATATTTTTTAAAAAAAGGCTTGTATAATTGAATTAATGTATTAAATTTGCATCCGCAATACAATACAAGTATTGTTAGTTCTTTTTATAAAAAAAAATGCGAAAATAGCTCAGTTGGTAGAGCGCGACCTTGCCAAGGTCGAGGTCGCGGGTTCGAGCCCCGTTTTTCGCTCAAAACCATACTGTTAAAATCGAACTGTATTTAATTTTTTTCTAAAAATTAGACATAACCCCGCAAAGCAGAATGCTCGGATGGTGCTATATTTAATTAATTTTTTCTAAAAATTAGATATAATATCACAAAGAAAAATGCTCGGATGGTGCTATATTTAATTGATTTTTTCTAAAAATTAGATATAATATTATAAAGCAAAATGGTCGGATGGTGCTATATTTAATTAATTTTTTCTAAAAATTAAATATAACATCGCAAAGCAAAATGCTCGGATGGTGCTATATTTAATTAATTTTTTTAAAAAATTAAATATAACATCGCAAAGCAAAATGCTCGGATGGTGAAATTGGTAGACACGCTGGACTTAAAATCCAGTGAACAGCAATGTTCGTGCGGGTTCAAGTCCCGCTCTGAGTACTTAGTAAAACCGTAAAGACTTAATTGTTAATTCTTTGCGGTTTTTTTATTACTTAAAACTGCTCGACATTAGTATATTTTCGCCCAATAACTAAAACAGATAGATTCCCATTAAACAAAAATGCCGTTACACTTTCTAGCGTAACGGCTTTTTTGTTTTTCCTACAAATGCCCAATTGATGGGTTTAATCAAGTTAGGCCAAAATAGACCAAAAATTTTCAAAATAGAGCAAAAAAAAGCCACGCAATGCGTAGCTTATTTTTTTCTGTAATTTAAAATTACTTAGCTTCTGCTGGAGCAGCAGTAGTATCAGCAACAACAGCAGCAGTATCAACAGCTACAGCAGCAGTATCAACAGCTACAGCAGTAGTGTCTACAGCTTCAGCTTCAACAGCTGGCTCAGCTTTTTTACATGATACAACAGTCAAAACAGCAACAACAGCTAAACTTAAAAGTACTTTTTTCATCTTATTAAATATAAAAGGTTAATTATTAATTCGGGGCAAAGATATAAATTTTTTAATAGTTAAAATATTTTTTTCTATTTTTTTTAAAAAAAATAATATTCATTTGTACAATTCTCTTTCTCCACAACATTAATAAAAAAAGAAATCTTCGAATTAGCAAGCCATAATTCATCCAATACAGTCAGGCTCTGCCTTTATTTTAGTTATGATTCCAACTATCATTTTTACTTGTCGGAGATTATTTACTATTAAAATATTAATTTTGATAGGGATGTTGTATTGACCCCTTAAATAATCGGACACAATTATAAATCAAAAACTATAATTTTGTACGATGGAAAAACGAAAATTCACCAAAGAAGAGAAGCTAAAAATCATAAAAGAAGCTTCAGAACAAGGCGT
>JBIILD010000022.1:0-17072 GCA_044232845.1 Flavobacterium sp. | reverse complement strand
CAACTAATGGGAAAAATCAAAAAGCACAACATCGAATTGAACCGTAAAGTTCTTGCCGATTTAGCCATGAATCACCCAGTAGCTTTCAAAGCAATACTTAACAAAGTAAAATAAACGTTTTATCAACCCAATTTAAGATTACTTACTTATAGAGAAACCCAGTCGAGAGATTGGGTTTTTTGTTTTATCTTAACTTCTAAAAAATTATATCTGATATGTATTAAAAATTTAACACATTAAATAACCATCTTATTCTTATATTTTTTGTAATTTGGTCAAATGAGCAGTAAAAAACTACCTATCCTTATTTTTAGTTTATTTTTAGCGATGTTAGTAGCACTACCATCCTGCGAAAAAAAGCCCCTAAAAACTCCTAAAAAACAACACAGTATTACAGAAATTGATACGCTATTAGCTGCCGGCTATTCCCATTATGATAATGCAAACTACGATAGTTCCTATTATTATATTAATAAAGCTAATAATCTTGCTATTCGAAAAAAAGATACTTCTAGGTTTCTAAATTCTTTGTCATGGAAAGCATCTTTAGAAATGGACAAAGGAGACTATTCGAGTTGTGAAAATACAATCATTGAAGCTTTCCCTATAGTAACAAAAACAAAAAAATATCCTTACGGCAGCTGGAATGTTTATAGTACACTTGCTACTAATTACATATTCCTATTTGATTATAGAAATGCTCTTCAATATTACACCAAAACACTCAAACTAAAAGTAGATCAATTTCATAAAGCCAAAAGTTTAAACAATATTGCTTTTGTGTATATGGAGAAACAAGAGTACCAGAAGGCCATACAAATTTTATTGCCTTTGACTTTAAAAAAGGAATTTAAATATTACGAACAAAAATATATAATACTCGATAATTTAGGGGAATGCTTTTATAAATTGAGAAATTCAAAAGCAATTTACTATTTAAAAGAATCCTTAAAATTAAGGGAGATAGAAAAAGATGAATGGGGATTAATTACGAGTTATATTCGATTTGCTGAATTTTATTTGGAAGATAATCCCCGTTTAGCTTATAAATACTCTCGTTTAGCTTATGAAAAGGCGACCAAAATAAAGGACATCAATGACCGCTTAATCAGCTTAGCATTACTCATAAAAAGCAGCAAGGGAGATCAATCAAAAAAATATGCTTTAGACTATATCCAAATTAATGATAGCAACAATAAAGCAAAGCAGATGGCAAAAAATCAATTTGCCAAAATAAAATACGATTCCAAACAAGAAAGAGAAGAAAATCAAATACTTAAAATCGAAAAAATCCAAAATGAGATTCAGTTAGAACAACATAAAAACAGAGTATTACTATTGTTCTATTTGATCACCATAGGGTTAATAACAACCCTTGTAATCTTTAAAAATTTAAAAATCAAAAGACAAAAAGAAAAAGTAAAAACTACGATTGAAACGGAAAATCGTATTTCAAAAAAATTGCACGACGAAGTAGCTAACGATTTGTATCAAACAATAGCCTTTGCCGAAACACAAGATTTAGGAGCTAATGAAAATAAAGAACTATTGCTTTCTAATTTAGCGAACATCTATAAAGCTACACGAAACATTTCCAAAGAAAATAGTTGTCTTCTCCAAGGAGCGGATTTTGAAAACGAAATAAAAGAATTACTAACCAGGTTCAATTCCGCTACTATTAACATTTTAGTAAACGGCCTTGAACAAGTGGATTGGAAATTGTTAGACAATATTAAAAGAATAATAGTCTATCGCATAGTTCAAGAATTGTTAATCAACATGAAAAAACACAGTAATTGTAGTTTAGTTATGTTAATTTTTAAAAATAATAAAAATAATTTAGAAATAAATTACAGTGATAACGGGGCTGGAGCGCCAATAGAAAAAATAATTTTAGGAAATGGGCTCCAAAATGTGAGAAACCGTATAATTGATGTTAATGGAAATATTACTTTTGAATCCGAACCCAATAAAGGATTCAAATCAAGTATTGTATTACCACTATGAAAAGAACATCATGTTTAATAAAATATTAGTAGTCGAAGATTTTGACAGCGTTAGCACGACAATGATAAACGCATTAAAAGAACTCTCTATTACTGAAATTCATCTGGCTAAATATTGTGATGAAGCTGATTTAAAAGTCAGAAAAAAATTATTAAATAAAAAGCCTTTTGACTTTTTGATTTGTGATTTATCCTTCAAGAATGATCATTTTAAAAACAAATTAAACTCGGGTGAAGAATTAATAGCGGCCATAAGAAAAGTACAACCAGATATCAAAATAGAAGTTTTTTCTGTCGAAGACAAATCATTGGTGATACCAACACTAGCAGTCGTTAATTATTTAAATTCAAAAAACAAAAGAGACAAAATAAAAACTACGATTGAGACGGAAAATCGTATTTCAAAAAAATTGCATGACGAAGTAGCTAACGATTTGTATCAAGTAATAGTCTTTGCCGAAACACAAGATTTAGGAGCTAATGAAAATAAAGAACTATTGCTTTCTAATTTGAGGAACATCTATAACGCTACTCGAAACATTTCCAGAGAAATTAGTCCTCTTATCAAAGGAGCGGATTTTGAAAAAGAAATAAAAGAATTACTAAACGGATTTGATTCCACTACCGTTAACATTTTAGTAAACGGCCTTGAAAAAGTGGATTGGACATTGTTAGACAATATTAAAAAATTAATGGTGTACCGTGCGCTACAGGAACTCTTAATCAATATGAAAAAACACAGTAATTGCAGTTTAGTTATGTTAATTTTTAAAAAAAATAAAAATAATTTAGAAATAAATTACAGTGATAACGGGGCTGGAGCGCCAATAGAAAAAATAATTTTAGGAAATGGGCTCCAAAATGTGAGAAACCGTATTCGTGATGTTAATGGAAATATTACTTTTGAAACCGAACCCAATAAAGGATTCAAATCAAGTATTGTATTACCCCTTTATAAAAAGCATCATGTTTAATAAAGCATTAGTAGTCGAAGATTTTGACAGCGTTAGCACCACAATGATAAACGCAGTAAAAGAACTCTATATTCCTGAAATTCATCTGGCTAAATATTGCGATGAAGCTCATTTAAAAATCAAAAAAGCATTATTAAATAGAAATCCTTTTGACTTGTTGATTTGTGATTTATCCTTCAAGAATGATCATTTTAAAAACAAATTAAACACGGGTGAAGAATTGATAGCGGCCATAAGAAAAATACAACCGGATATCAAAATAGTAGTTTTTTCCGTCGAAGACAAATCATTCAAGATAAAAGCCCTTTTTAGTGATTATGGCATCAATGCTTATATATCCAAAGGAAGAAACAGCATACCAGAACTTCAAAAAGCTATTCTTGGTATTTACAACGTTAAAACAACCATTCTTTCTACCGAATTGTCAAATATTTTGAGCGACAAATCACTACTAGAAATTGAAGCCTACGATATTGAACTCCTAAAATTATTAGCCAAAGGATTAATGATGGCACAAATCACTACAGAATTCAAAAATAAAGGAATAACACCCCACGGGAGTTCGACTCTCGAAAAACGCGTTAATAAACTCAAAATTTACTTCAAAGCCAAAAATAACGTGCATCTTATTGCTATAGCCAAAGATTTAGGTTTAGTATAATTCTACCCTTCTCAATTATTTTTTTTAATTTTTTTCGCCTCTTTACGGTCAACCGTAAGGATACTATTAATATTGATCTTAAATTTATAATATAAGTATATGAAATAGAAAATATTGTAAGCACAATAAATAAAATAGGATACTATCAACATAAATAATTTCATTTTAATTTCAAGAATTTATAACTGTATTTGTCGAGTTACCTCAATTAAAATAATAATTATGGATCTACCTAATACTAAAATTGCAACAAATATTCCTAAAATAAAACAAGGTAAATCTTTAAATAACAAATGGGATAAATATCTTAATGACTACAACAACTACTTCAAAGAATACATGAAGCAATATGGAAAATCGCTTATTGGAAACCTTGTTTCATTGTCGAAATACCCTTATATGAAAGCAAAGTCGTTAGATTTATATCAGTTACTGGCTGATGCCAAAAACAAATCGTATTTGACTGAAAAACAAATAAAAAGAATTACTAAAATACAAATGAGAATACTAGCAAATTGTAAAATAATGAAATGAAAAAAATCACTCTGATTGTAAGAATTGCACTTTGCCAAATGCTGTTTTTCAGTCATTCAAAAACAGACAAAAAAGTACAAAAAAAGCTAGAAATCTGCTTTTACTAGCCAATTTCAAATATGATATGGGTGAATTAATAAAAAGACACCCTGAAAAAAAATATAAAAACAAAAAAGAAACAGTAAGCACCTGAAGATAAAATTTAAAGAATAGAAAGATTCTCTTTTAATTAAAAATACTTAGTTACAATTAAAAATAATGCGTCAAAATGTACGAAACCGTAATGAAACCATTTATCACCCATATATTTTTACAAATAAATATTTATTGAAAAATTATCAAACCATGAAAATATATTATGTAAATAGCTTTCCCAATCCTGAGGGAGATTATGATGTTCACCAAGAGGGATGCGAATGTATTCCTAATTTTCTAAGTAGGACATTTTTAGACTATTTACCATCTGCCAAAAGTGCTATTGAAAAGGCAAAAATAACTTATCCAAAAGCGAATGCCTGTAAAAAATGTTTGTCAGAATACTATACCACTAAGTAATGAAATTTAATTTTCTCAAAAAAAATGAAGTCATCAATGACTCAAAGGCAAAAAACAATAACTCGAATGTTTCCTCTAAAAACAAAACCGAAACTAGAAGTAAGAGACGTAAAAGGCGTTCCAGTAGGAATGGAATGCTTGTGGGTTCTTACAGCAACTCCTCTAATTTATTAAAATCAAATGGTTGCCTTTTTATTTTTATCATTTACATCATTTTAGGGTATGTTTCTTACCAAATATTAAAATAGATTTTAATTCATCTAGTCCATTTAAATTTTAGGACTTACCAAATTTTAGAAGATTTTTTACTCTTAAAATTAAAAAATATTTATAACTCATAAAATAAAAAACCATGCCTTTCATAAAAATTTACATTCATTTTGTTTGGAATACAAAAAAGAAATTATCTTTTTTTGCTGTAAAAGAAATTAGAAAAACCGTTTGGAATCACATCAGAGAAAATGGACACAAAAAAGGAATTCGCATTGATTTTATAAATGGTTATTCCGACCACAACCACTGTCTAATTGCCTTAAAAGAGAACCAGACTATCGAAGAAGTTATGAAAATTATTCAAGGAAAAAAAAACTTTTTGATTAATAGTAAGGGAATTGCAATTGAATCATCTACTGAAGAGTTACCCCCATTTTTAGAAATAGGAACAAATAATAAATCTGTATGGGAAGATGATTATTTTACAATTGCCATTAATGATGCTATGTTCGACCGGATAAGTTACTACAACAAAATGCAAGAACTACAAGACAGTGAAAAAATGATTAACAAAAAATACAAAGAATATTCAATCCAATATGGATTTCGAAAATTTGCCGAAAAATAATTCAGTTTTAATTCCTCTCCTTGATATTATTCACCACCCGAAGAGTGATTTTCAAGATGAGATATAGCCTTTAAACTGTTATTGTAGTAAAAAAACAATCGCAACGTGTGATTCATATCATACTGATAGCCAGAATATTTTTGTTGATAAACATTCATATATCCAAAATCAAAACTAAGTTTGGGGTTTATCGTCTGTTTGATTCCTATAAAAATCCGGTTTTGGTCAAAGGGATTATAAACCACTTCTTTACCCAAATGAACCATAATCTCGTCTGCAACAACCAAAGTTGGCATTGTTTTCTTCTTAAAAACAGGAATATTTAAACTTACTAAATACCTGAATCTATTAGTAAATTTGAGCTCTTCCACCGGTTCATCATTCACTATTTTTTGTTGCCAGCGCTGTTCGTTCCTTCCCCTTTGAATAATAGTCACTTCCCCTACTTTAGAGTTCAATTGAACTTGCTGATAAATCCTATTTTCATTCGAAAAAGTATTCCAGTCTGGTTTAGATGGCGCCGCCCACATGTGGCCATATCCCATTGCCAATGCAATTTTCGAAGTAGGGGCATAACTAATTCCTGTCCTTACAATATAAAAACTGTGATTCTTAATGAAATCAGTTCTCCTAACATGAAAATCGGACACTAGTGACCAATAATCATTTAATTTAAGGGTGTTATTCAAACTAATCCAAGACTGCGTTTGCTGATTCACCTCTTTTTTTGCGGGGATTTGTCCAAAAACGAATGTAGGCAACAGAACAAGAAGAACTTTAAATTTACAACGCAACATAATTATAATTTTTAGAATCTTTAGGCATCAATTTTCAACAAATTTAAGGTCCTAAAAAGGGTTTAAAATAGGATAAAATCATTACGTTTTTTGTTTTTTCTTTTTAGCCGCTGGAAAAAGTACATTATTCAAAATTAATCGATACCCCGGCGAATTGGGGTGCAAATCGAGTATTGTGGCTGGATCCCCTACCCTATGCTGATAATCTTCTGGATCATGGCCTCCAAAAAAGGTAAACATACCTTTACCCTTTTCACCGTGAATATAGCGTGATTCCCCGTTAAGTTCACAGGTTCCCATCACCAAAACATTCGATTTTATAAGGGCGGAATCAAACGAAGTGGTTTGTCCCATAAACCCTTTTATTAATTGGGTGTGATCTTGACATAACATACTAGGAATAGGATCCCATTTTGCCGAAAATTCCATCAGGGTAAAATAATCATTCTCCATTGGAATTTTCCTTTTTTCGGTCATGTCAATATTCGAAAATTCATAATGTTCTGGTTTTCGATCCAAGATAAAATCCTTGAATGCAAAAGTATTCAAATAATTTATTTTGGATTGATAATTGGGTTCACTCGCATCACCATCAAACATGGTTTCACAAATGTCAACTCCATCGGCAGCCAAAGCGATATCAAAACTATCCGTTGCTGAACACATAGCAAACATAAATCCCCCACCTATTACGAAATCCCTGATTTTTTTGGCCACAGCTCCTTTTTCCTCCGAAACTTTATTATATCCTAATTTGGTAACCAAGGCCTCAGAAGCTGCCTTTTGGTCCATATACCATGGCGAATTCCTATGGGATCCATAAAACTTTCCATATTGACCTGTAAAATCTTCGTGATGCAAATGCAGCCAATCATAAAGTAATAGTTGATCGCTTAAAACTTCTTCATCATAGATAGGCGTGAAAGGGATTTCGGCATAAGTCAAAACTAAAGTCACGGCATCGTCCCAGGGTTGCTTGCCTTTGGGTGTGTACACTGCAATTTTAGGGGCTTTTTCAAGAATAACCGTTTCCATATTTTGGGAAGGACTGGAAATTTCATCTAAGATTTTATTGGTTTCGGCATCGCTCAGGACTTCAAAACTTACGCCTCGGATTTGGCATTCTTTTCGAATTTCAGGTACATCGGCCAACAAAAAAGAACCGCCACGGTAATTGAGTAACCAACTGGCTTTGTATTTTTTTTCGATACACCAATAAGTAATCCCATAGGCTTTAAGATGATTTTGTTGGGTAGTTTCATCCATTGGCAGCAAGATAAAAGACGCGCGCACCGAAAAGGAAAGTAGGATTATAAATAGGTAGAATAACTTTTTTGGAGCCATTTTGAAATTTTTACGTCAAATATAGTCGTTTTTAATTGGCCGAAAGGACAAAAAAATTCGCTTTTCAGGCGAATTTAAAATTATTTTTTAAAAAGGCATCTCGTCATCATCTTCACTATTTAAATTACTACCAAAAGCTTCGTTTGGTGAAGGAAGATTTTTGGTTTGAAAAGGGTTGTCATCATGATTCATTTTGGATGGTAAATCGTTAAAGCTTCCGCCATAATCGTCGAGATTATCAAATTTACCCAGATTTCCAATAAATTTCAATCGGACATTTTCAAGAGAACCGTTACGGTGTTTAGCAATGATAAACTCGGCTTGACCAGCCGATGGGGTTTGCTCGTCGTCATCCCACTCGTCTATTTTATAATATTCGGGTCTATAAATAAAAGAAACAATATCCGCATCTTGCTCAATCGCACCTGATTCACGAAGGTCGGACAATAAAGGTCTTTTACTGGATCCACGAGTTTCTACCGCACGAGATAATTGGGACAGAGCAATTACCGGGATGCCTAGTTCCTTAGCCAATGCTTTCAAATTTCTTGAAATTGTGGAGATTTCCTGCTCTCGATTTCCGCCCCCTTTCCCGTTTCCGCCAGCAGTCATTAATTGCAAATAATCGACGATAATAATTTTTATACCGTGTTGTGAAGACAAACGCCTTGCTTTTGCCCTTAAATCGAAAATAGAAAGCGAAGGAGAATCGTCAATAAAAAGGGGTGCTTTTTCTAAGTTTTTAACCTTCACACTCAATTGTTCCCATTCGTGTTTTTCTAATTTTCCGGTTCTCAATTTTTCAGAAGACAAACCTGTTTCCGAAGAAATTAATCTAGTAATCAGCTGTACAGAGGACATTTCTAGAGAAAACAAGGCTACAGGATGTCCAAAATCTATGGCTATATTTCGAGCCATCGAAAGCACGAAAGCAGTTTTTCCCATCCCTGGTCGAGCGGCAATAATGATTAAATCGCTAGGTTGCCATCCGGAGGTGATGGCGTCCAGTTTTGTAAAACCGGTTTCTACGCCGCTTAATCCTTTTTGATTGGCAATTTCCTCAATTCTTTTTTTGGCTTGCAACACTAAACTTTGTGCCGTTTCAGAGCTGCGTTTTATATTTCCTTGGGTAACTTCATACAGTTTCGACTCGGCTTTGTCCAATAAATCAAAAACATCGGTAGTTTCATCGTATGATTCCTCGATGATATCCGATGAAATTCGAATTAAACTGCGTTGGATATATTTCTGGAGAATGATTCTGGAGTGAAATTCGATATGTGCCGAAGAGGATATTTTTTGCGTCAGCTGAATCAAATAAAAATCTCCTCCAGCCAAGTCTAATTTTGCATTTTTTCGCAACTGAGCAGAAACGGTTAATAAGTCAATTGGTTGCGTTTCTGTAAACAGCTGAACGATAGCCTCAAAAATATATTTGTGCGCCTCTTTATAGAAAGCATCCGGTTGTAAAATGTCTATGACCTCATCGACCCCTTTTTTGTCAATCATCATCGCGCCAAGCACAGCTTCTTCTAAATCGAGAACTTGCGGTGGCAACTTCCCTTTTTCAAGGTTGATGATAGTTGTTTTATCTATTTTAATTGGGTTAAAATTCCTGACATTTTCCATAGAGCGAAAGTAGTGAAAATTAAAAAAAAAGCACTGCTGAGTTATTACAAAAAAATGTTAATAAACAATCTTTTTTTGTTAATAACCCAAAAAAAATCCGAGGCGATGGGGCCTCGGATGAAAATATATAATGTAAGATTTTTATTCTTTATACTCGCCCATTTCACTGTATTTCTTCATTCTTTGGGCAATTAATTCTTGTGTTGATAAGTCTTTCAACTCATTGAATCCTTTCATGATATATTGCTCCACTGTTGTAAAGGTACTTTCCCTATCATAATGGGCTCCACCGAGTGGTTCCGGAATGATATCATCAATCAAATTTTGCTTTTTCATATCCGATGAGGTCAATTTTAAAGCCTCAGCTGCTTGTTCTTTATAATCCCAACTTTTCCATAAAATTGACGAACATGATTCTGGTGAAATAACGGAATACCAGGTGTTTTCCAGCATATAAACTTTATCGCCCACTCCTATTCCCAATGCACCCCCTGAGGCACCTTCGCCCACAACAACAACAATAATGGGCACTTTTAAACGAATCATTTCAATAATATTTCTGGCAATTGCCTCGCCTTGTCCACGTTCTTCCGCTTCGATTCCGGGAAAAGCTCCAGGAGTGTCCACTAATGACAAAACTGGAATGCCAAATTTCTCTGCCATTTTCATTAGTCGCAACGCTTTTCGGTAGCCTTCAGGATTGGCCATTCCAAAATTTCTATATTGACGCGTTTTGGTATTGTATCCTTTTTGCTGACCAATAATCATAAAAGATTGACCGCCAATTTTACCTAAACCACCTATCATGGCCTTGTCATCCTTAAACCCCCTATCGCCATGAAGCTCAAGAAAAGTGTCTCCACAAAGTGCATTAATGTGATCTAAAGTATAAGGCCTATTAGGATGTCTTGATAATTGTACACGCTGCCAAGCGGTCAGATTTTTATAAACATGCTTTTTGGTTTCTTCCAGTTTTTTATTGATTTGTTTACAGGTATTAGTCACATCAATATCCGATTCCTGACCAATAACAAGACACTTGTCTAACTGATCTTCAAGATCTTTTATTGGAAGTTCAAAGTCTAAGTATTCCATGAATGTAGTGTATTTGTTTTTGATTTGAAGTGCAAAGATAAAATTTAAAATTATCAAAAACGGATATTTTTTATTTATGTAAATCCCATAGCCCCTATTAAATCATCAAGTCATGATTTTTATTTATCCACAAAAAAGTGTTTTACAATCCCATTGGCAACAACAACGACCACTATTATTAATGCTCCCATGTAAAATTCAATATTCATTTTTTCTTTTCCGCCAATGATAAAATAGGCTAAAACAATTCCATAAACTGGTTCTAAACTTGTGGTAAGCATGAACGTATAAGGCGACAGTTTTCGCATCACTTTTACGGAAGCCGTAAATGCATAAGCCGTGCAAACTGATGCCAATACCAGAATTAAAATCCAATCCTTTGAAGACAACTTAAAGAAGTTCTCCGTAAATTGATGTTGAAATAGAAAGTATAGAGTTATAAAAAACACTCCTGACAAAAATTCGTAGAATGTAATAACCAATGAATCATGCTTTTTTATCAATTTACCATTCATAAGCGTAAATAAAACTCCTAAAAAAACTGAAAATAAGGCATACGCCATTCCCTCAAGATAGTTAATTTCGACTTGTAACAGTAAACTAAGTGCCCCAATAATTATAAGCCCAAAGAAAACTTCATACCAAAGTACCTTCCGACTATAGAATAATGGTTCTAGGAGAGACGCTATAAAAGCGCCTAGCGAAAATACAACTAAGGTAATGGATACATTTGAAATATGAATGGCCTTGAAAAAGAAGATCCAATGAATGGCAATTAAAAGTCCTACGAAAATTAACTTGAAAAATTCCTTCATCGGAATTTTAAACGATTTCTTTTTAAAAACAATAAAGAGGAATATAAAAATACACGCCAAAAACATTCGATACCAAACTAAAGCATCTGCTTTGATTGTAATTAATGCCCCTAATATTGGGGTGAATCCCCAAATAAAAACAATTAAATGTAGATTTAAATACGATTGTAATTTATCGTTTCGCATTTCGCAATAAGAAAATAGCCAAGATTCCGAAAACTATATTAGGAAACCATACGGCTAGTAATGGGGAAACACTTGACTTTTCAGCCAAAGTCCCAAAAATTTTATCAAAAAAGACGAAGGCAAAAGCCAGCGCAATTCCTATAGCTAAACTGAGTCCCATTCCGCCTCTTCGCTTCATTGACGAAACTGCAACAGCAATAATGGTAAGTATAAATGCCGATACTGGAATGCTGTATTTTTTATACAAAACCACCAAATACACGTTCATATTTGAGGAACCACGGCTTCTTTCTTTATCAATAAATCGGTTTAGTTTGCCTAGTTGCAATGTTTCGGCAATATACACCACTGGAGTCAAATCTTCTAAATCAAAACTAAAAACAGCCTCTTTTGTATCTGCTTTTTCAATTATATCCTCTAATTCTCCCACCGATCTTTTGGTGTAATTGTACATTGTATAGGTGCTATCCTTTGGATTCCATTTAATCCTGCTAGCTGAAATCTTATACACTAATTTGTCTTCTTTAAACTTCTCCAAACTGAAGTTAAAGGCCGTTTTGGACTCGGTGTTAAAACTATTGACATAAATAAATTCATCGTCACTTATCTGGCGGTACACATCCGTATCGTCACCCCTCATCATCTGTCTTCCTCCAGTTTTAAGGTAGGTATACCGGAAATTATTAAACCCTTCACTCGATTTTGGTACAATAAAGAATCCCATTAATAAAACAACTACCGAAATAATAGCAGCTCCAATTAAAAACGGTCTCAAAAACCTCGTGAATGAAATCCCGGAACTCAATATGGCAATGATTTCGGTATTATTCGCCATTTTGGAGGTAAACCAAATAACCGATAAAAACAAAAATATCGGAAACAATAAATTCGTGAAATAGATGGTGAAATGATAATAATAAATCGCAATATCAACAAATGGAATTTCATGTTCCAGCATAAAGTTGATTTTCTCCGAAACATCAATAATAATTCCGATAGGGGCAAACAACAGCAACATTACCGCAAAAGTGGATAAGTATTTTTTTAGGATGTATTGATCTATTATGTTCATTTTTTGGGTATTGGGTGTTGGGTGTTAGGTGTTGGGTACTGGCAAATTATTACCTAAAACCCTGAACCTAGAACCCTAAACCTAATTACAATCTCTGGCTCATATTTCGAACCATCATTTCTTTCCATGTTCTAAAATCTCCGGCTAAGATATGTTTTCTGGCCTCACGAACCAACCACATATAGAACCCTAAGTTATGTATCGTTGCGATTTGTTTTCCAAGGTATTCATTGGCTGCAAACAAATGGCGCAAATAAGCTTTTGTGTATTCCGTATCCACAAAAGTATGACCCATTTCGTCTACTGGCGAAAAATCGTCTTCCCACTTTTTGTTTTTGATGTTAATGGTTCCGTTGGCGGTAAATAACATTCCATTTCTGGCGTTTCGTGTGGGCATCACACAATCGAACATATCGATTCCTAATGCAATATTCTCCAAAATATTAATTGGAGTTCCAACTCCCATCAAATAACGAGGTTTGTCTTCCGGTAAAATTTCACAAACTATTTCACTCATCGCATACATTTCTTCTGCAGGCTCACCCACCGAAAGGCCCCCAATGGCATTGCCCTGCTGACCCGAATTCGCTATATATTCAGCCGATTGCTGACGTAAGTCTTTATAGGTACTTCCCTGAACAATCGGAAAAAAAGTTTGGTCGTAACCATATTTTGTTGGCACTTTTTCCAAATGAGTGATGCATCTATCTAGCCATCTGTGAGTCATTTTCATGGATTTTTGTGCATATCGATAATCGCAAGGATAAGGGGTGCACTCATCAAAAGCCATGATAATATCAGCGCCAATGGTGCGCTGAATTTCCATCACGTTTTCGGGGGTAAAAAAATGATACGAACCGTCAATATGCGATTTAAATTTCACTCCTTCTTCCTTTATCTTTCTATTAGCCGAAAGCGAGTACACCTGGTAACCACCGGAATCAGTCAAAATATTCCGATCCCAATTCATGAATTTATGCAACCCACCTGCTTTTTCCAAGATTTCGGTTTGTGGACGAAGGTATAAATGATAGGTATTTCCCAAAATAATATCCGGATTAATATCCTCTTTCAACTCGCGTTGGTGCACTCCTTTTACAGAGGCGACCGTTCCTACGGGCATAAAAATTGGAGTTTCAATCTCGCCGTGGTCAGTGGTAATAGTTCCTGCTCTTGCTTTAGTGTGTGGATCTTTTTGCAGTAAATCAAACTTCATATAACATTTTTTCAGTCGACAAAGATAAAATATTTAGACTGCAAGACTCAGGATTTGAGATTTTTTTTAACAATAGCTTCAAAACATGGATCAGTTAAAAACTCTAAAGTTAAGCAGTGAAATTTTACAGAGAATTCTACCTGCACCTTTTTGAAAACAATCAAAAAATAACACTTACACTAAATTATTTAACAGGATTTGTATTTATCTTTGGCAGCACAAAAAAATTGTTCGGTTATAGTATTGTATGATACTAAACTAAAGCTTTTCATCCATAATAACTCACATAGATATGCCCTTACAAGAAGAATTGGAACAACAGGGAATTTGGCTTTTCAAATATAGAGGTAAACTGCCTGCTATTGTATTGTTAATTGGAATGATTTTGTACTTACAAACTAAAATATCCCCGGGTACTTTTTTTGTTGAAGGCACCCCTTATGAAATATATTATGAATCATTCTGCCTACTCATAAGTTTAATGGGTTTAGGTATTCGAATTTACACCGTAGGGCACACACCCAAAAACACCTCTGGAAGAAATAGAAATGAACAAATAGCTGAAACGCTCAATACCACCGGAAGCTATTCGGTAGTAAGGCATCCTCTTTATCTTGGTAATTTTTTCTTGTGGATGGGGCCCGCATTACTATCTGGAAATTTTTGGTTTCTGATTGCTTTTTGTTTTTTCTATTGGGTCTATTATGAACGAATCATGTTTGCCGAAGAACAATTCTTAAGACGCAAATTTGGGGTCATTTACACGGATTGGGCAGCAAAAGTACCCGCCTTCATTCCTAATTTTAAAAAATTTAAAAAGCCAGAACTAGACTTCAGTTGGATAAAAATAATCAAAAAAGAAATAAATGGAATAGCGGGGATATTTATGATTTTCTGCTTTTTTGATATTACAGGAAACATAATCCAAAATAAAAATAATTATAATTATTTTATTATTACTTTCTGCGCTTTGACTATTATGATGAATCTCGTAATGAGGTATATAAAAAAAAGAACTCCGCTGCTCAATGAAAAAGGCGATTAAGACATAAACTACTATTCGAAAAGCTTCAATAATAGAAAAGAAACCATCCTGCTTTGGCAGGATTTTTTTTTGCGATAATTGAAATTTAAAAATTTACTGCTAAATACTATTAATCAACAATAATTCTTACATTCAAATAGTTAATTAACAGTGATTTACATTTTAATTTATTTAATTTTATGATGCTTGAAAAGCAGGCAATAGGTTGATTATAACCTTATTGTCATTCGTCTAAATTAATAATTAAAAAACAATCATTATGGAAACTGCAGCTAAAAAACAAGAAGCCGGAAAAACAAAATCAGGCGAAGCACAAGATTTGAGAGATTTATTTGAAGTTGGTTTAAAAGACATTTACAATGCCGAAAAAGTATTGTCAAAAACATTGCCAAAAATGCTTAAAAATGCTTCCTCTCCTGAATTGGTTAGGACTTTACAAAATCACTTAAATGAAAACGAACAACAAGTTTCCCGCTTGGAACAAATATTTAAAGTTGCGGGAATCAAACTGGCTTCAAAAAAATGTGAGGCCATGGAGGGATTATTGAAAGATGGAGATGGAATAATGGGAGAAACCAAAAAAGGCGCAGTACGTGATGCTGGAATTATTGCTGCAGGGCAAAAGGTAAAACATTATGAAATTGCTACTTACGGCACATTGCATGCTTATGCAAAAACTCTTGGAGAAGACAAAGCCGCAAACTTGTTGGCCATTACTCTTGATGAAAATAAAAAATCGGACGCTGACTTAACCGGAATCGCGATGTCTGCCATAAATCAAAATGCTTCCACAGCAAGAATTAATTGGTAATTCAAATAAAACTAATCCTTTTTTTGTGGAATTAGAAGCCTGTTTAATACAGGCTTTTTTATTCATAATAAGGCAAGTTTAATAAACTAACTCGACGCAGAACATGGAGCATATTATGCTAATTATTGATTTGTAAAATCGTATTGAATACCCCCCTTTATTTGTTCGTTTTTTGATTTTGATTAGTTTTTGTATAGTTTTTTTTAGAAAATATTAGATCCCAGTTTGTTTGAATGTGTCTACTTTTACAAAAAAAATTACAATAAAATCAACCCAAATGACAATGAAAAATTTACTTTCCTTTCTACTCCTTTTACCATTTGTTACACTATCTGCACAAAACTCTCAAGGATTCAGTTATGAATCAACCATTAGAAACAGTAGCAATCAAATAGTGCCAAATCAATACATTAGTTTACGGTTTATCATTAAATTAAGTTCAACTACAGGAACTACCGTTTATAGTGAACTTCAAAACCCATATAGTGATGCTTCAGGGAACGTAAGTTTGACCATTGGCAAAGGAAAGGCTATAACTGGAACTTTTTCTTCTATAAATTGGGCAGCGGGAACCCATTATTTGTTGGTTGAGTTTTTCACAGGAAGTACTTGTCAATGGATTAATGTTCCGGTTGGAACAAACGGACAAATTATTAGCAAATGTAATGGAGTATACATCTGGAACTCATGCGCTACAACAGGATATACTAATTTAGTTTGGTCTGATGAATTCAATGGAAGTGGCGCGATTGACAATACTAAGTGGCATCATCAAACACAACTACCGAATGGTGGTAGTTGGTATAATGGAGAGGTTCAACACTATACTAATCTTACAACAAATAGCTATCAAAATAGTGGTGCTCTGAATTTAGTTGCAATAAAAGAAAGCTACACTAATCAAAGTGTTACAAAACAATACACTTCAGCCCGATTAAACTCAAAATTTGCCTTTAAATATGGCAAAGTAGAAGTTCGTGCAAAACTACCTACTGGAGTTGGAACTTGGCCAGCTATTTGGACGCTAGGAAAAAACATTAATGAACCCGGCGGATTTTGGTCTAGTACTCACGGTACTACCAATTGGCCAGCCTGTGGAGAAATTGATATTATGGAACATTGGGGTAGTAATCAAAATTATGTTCAAAGCGCCATGCACACTCCCTCAAGTTCTGGCGGAACCGTTAATTTTGGTGGACAAACTATCGCAACCGCTTCAACTGCATTTCATATTTACACTTTGGTTTGGACAGCTGAAAAAATGGAGTTTGCGGTAGATGGAGTAATTCATTATACGTACAACCCAAGTGTAAAAAATGCGAGTACTTGGCCTTTCGATGCAGAACAGTATCTTTTATTAAATCTGGCGATTCAATCAAACATCAGCACCAGTTTTACTCAGGGAGCTATGGAAGTAGATTATGTTAGAGTGTATCAATAAATTAAATATGTAATTTTAGTTGAATTTTCCCCTGTAAATAATAATTTTCC
>JBIILD010000021.1:0-17271 GCA_044232845.1 Flavobacterium sp. | reverse complement strand
AAAACCGATGTAAAAGACTTGTCATTTTTATAAAAAAAGACTGATTTTAAATAATTTCTTCTATCAGAGTTGCTAATTTAAAATCTTTATCGGTCAATCCTTTAGGGTCATGTGTTGTTAATCGAATATGTACTTTATTATAAACATTAAACAATTCCGGATGATGATTCATTTTTTCGGCTAAAACACCAACTTTTACAATAAATCCTAAAGCTAGTGTGAAATTCTTAAATAAAAAATTCTTTTCAATTCCGCCCGCATTAAAATGCCAATTTTTTAAATTTACCAATAAAGGTTTTGCTGTAATTTCGTTGTAAATATCCATAAATTTCTGTTTTTATAAAAATAGTTAAATATACCTAAATAGTTCTACTTTTAACTTATTGTATTAATTTAGACAACAACTAATTTTATATCCATTGAATACTAATTATTCCTTTCAAATTTATTTTTCTTCCGAAAATCTTCCATCTAATTGGGATGTTTTAGCCCTAAATAATATTTTTCTTTCTAAAGATTATCTGAAAATTTTAGAGAAATCAGCGCCGGAAAACATGATTTGCCATTTTATTGGTTTTTTTAGAGATACGGAATTAGTTGGCATTGCGCTTTCACAATTTTTGAATTTACACAAATTAGAATCCTTTGGAGAACGTGATCGATGTGTTAAAACTGCGATTCGAAACACCATTTTCAAAAACTTTTGTTCTCATGTTTTAATCATCGGAAACAATATGCTAACAGGGCAAAATGCTTTTGCATTTTCAGACAGCATTGATAAAAATGTAGCCTTATTATCTTTAAAAACGGCTTCACAAAAATTAGAAACGATTTTCAAAAATAAAGGTAAAAAAGTACATATAACTACCTTTAAAGATTTTCCACAAGAGGAAACTGCGGCATTTCAAAAAGCTGGATTTCAAGATTATCTCCAATTTTCGACCCAGCCCAACATGATTTTTGCTATTCCAACCCATTGGAAAACGGAGCAGGATTACATCCATGCTTTGTCAAAAAAATACCGTGATCAATACAAACGTGCCCGAAAAAAGACAGAGGGAGTGATTAAAAGAAAAATGGGCTTACAAGACATTATAAAGTACGAAGAGCCTATTTATGATTTGTATTTTCACGTGGCTAAAAACGCGCATTTCAATACTTTTTTCCTTGCTAAAAACCACTTTCGCACTCTAAAAGAAATACTAAAAAACAAATTTCTTTTTTATGGCTATTTCCTAGACGAAAAGTTGATCGGATTCAATACCATCATCAAAAACAGAGACGTAATGGACACCTATTTTTTGGGCTATGACCAAAACATCCAGCGGGAGAAAATGCTGTACCTCAACATGCTGTATGATATGATTGCTTATTCTATAAATAAAGGGTTCAAGGAAATTATATTTGCCAGAACTGCTCTCGAAATCAAAAGCGCTGTCGGGGCAAAACCCCAAGAAATGTTTGGCTACATGAAACATAGCAATCCAATTCTTGACTCCTTTATCGAAAAATTATTTTGTTATCTCGAGCCTGAAGTGGTTTGGCAAGAAAGAAATCCCTTTAAATAAGCCCTAAATTCAGGGGATGGCCACTTTAATTTTATAGGGCGAAATCTTAACATCAAGTTGGGTTTCGACACCACAATACTCGCCATCAATCTGAAAACTTACCGGAAAATTTGTTGTAATCGTTGCTTTGTCAACCGATAAAATTTCAATTTCTTGAGGATTTAGAGGCATATTACCCGTTATAATTTCCCCAAAAATCATCAAATCCAATTTTTTTAAAATAACTACTTCAAATTTTCCGTCATTCATGACTCCGTCGGGATTAATGACTATTCCCGTCCCATATTTTTTGGAGTTGGCAATGACAATCATTCTCGCCTCACATTCAATAATTGCATCTTCAGTGGTTATGACCGCCTGGAATGGCTCGCCCAAATCTATTAAAGTATTCAGAATTTGTAAAAAATAACCCCATTTACCTCGTACTTTGCTCTTTTCATAGTTTTTGACCAGTTCCGCATTTAAACCCAAATCACTCAGGTGAAAACATTTTTGGCCGTTTATAACAATAGTATCCAGCTCGATATACTTAGTATTAAATGCAATTTCTATATTTTCTTCGAGAGTTTTCATCAAACCTAAGTCTACAGCTAAACCATTGGCAGATCCAGCGGGTAAAATACCAAGAATCACCTCCTTTTTTTCTGTAGCCTCAGCAACCATTTTTAGGGTTCCGTCACCACCCACAATAATTATTCGTTTTGGCTTATGCTGTCTAAAAAGCAGGCTTATTTTTGAAACATCATCTTCACCAGAAGTTTTAAAAAGAATGAGATTCCAATTTTCTTTTGTGGCAAAATGTGCCACCGCCTCAATAAATTCCGCTTTATCGAGACCTCCAGAAATTGGATTAACAACTAACAACACATTCTTTTTCAAGGTTTTACTTCTTTTATCTCCTAAATTTAAGTAATTTTAAGCACACTTCAAAATTTCAAATTCATGAAGCCTATTTTAAAACTATACCGAGGGTATGCCAATGAACAGGAATTAATAGTGATGGGGCATGTTTTCAAACCAACGAAGAAAAAGGAATATGATTTTCAGAAAAAAAAATTCGGAAATGCCTCTTCCATTATCCGTTTATTCAGATTGAAAACAGCATCTAATGCAGATGTCTATTTAGAACACAACTATACAACCATACATACCAAAACACTGGAAGATGGCTATTTCAAATTTTGTGTGCCTCTCCATAAAGAGGTAGGATATGGCTGGATTGATTATCAAGTTAGTATTGTTCATGGGAACGAAACCATAGTGTGTACGGAAAGTTACATTCGTCCAAAAAGAGAAAATCTAGGGATTATCTCAGATATTGATGATACTTTTCTGGTCTCTTATACTGAAAACCCTTTGAAAAAATTATACCATGTATTGTTTCGAAATGTAAATTCCCGCAAAGTATATGAAGATGTCGTTCCTCATTATCAAGCCTTGAGTAATGCGGGAAGAACAGGTGGCGAGGAACAAAACGCCTTTTTTTTTGTTTCTAGTAGCGAATGGAATTTGTATGGTTTTATAGTGCGATTTACAGAAATTCACCATTTACCAAAAGCCGTTTTATTGCTCAAGGACATTAAATCCCGTCTTAGTGACTTTTTCCGGTCTCGAAGAGGCGGTCATAACCACAAATTTGAAAAAATAAAACACATCTTGGAATTTTATCCCAATCTAAAATACGTTTTGATGGGTGACGATTCACAACATGATCCGTTTTTATACGAAGCGATTTGCAAGATTTTTCCAGTCACTATAAAAGCAGTTTACATCCGAAAAACGGGTTCGCAAGAAAAAGAAAAAGTTTCAAAAGCTCTAAAAAACATGGAAAGTTTGGGGATTTCGGTTTGTTATTTCACCCACAGTAGTGAAGCGATAGCGCATTCTAAAGCAATTGGGCTAATAGCGTAATACCAATTTGATTTGTCAATTAGGTGCTCGTCTGCGACGAGCACCAGAGGGAGTTAAAACATTTAAAATAAATTTTAAAATTTTTTTAACCATTAAGAGAGTTAAGAAAATTAAGGTTTAAAATTTCTTAATGAATCTTAATTAACTGAATGGTTTTGAGAAAAAAATTGAATGATTACAACATTCCCAGTAGAACAATTAAATAGGCACTCGTCGCAGACGAGCACCACAACTGGTGGGATAGCGCATTCAAAACAAATTGGGTTGATTTTACAAACCAGCATTATCTATTTCCTCCTGAACCAATTCCCAATCTAAAAGTAATTGGTCTAATGCTGTTTTTTTCTTGTTGTAAGCGGAAAAAAACTTGGCGTCTTCTATGTTTTTGTCATAATTAGAAGCCAACATTTTGTCGTCTTGCTGAATGTCTTTTTCCAATTGCTTGATTTGACTTTCTACTTTGCTCAATTTATTTTGCAACGCTTTCCCTTTTTTCTGGTTTTCATAAGAAAGAGATTTATTTCCATGTACTAGAATTCCCCCTTTGTGGGATAGGGGGCTTTTTTTCTCAACTTCACGCATGTTTTCCAAATTGCGCTGCTCCAAGAAATAATTGATATCGCCTAAATATTCTTTAATTTTTTGGTCTTTGAATTCGTAAACAATATTAGACATGCCTTGAAGAAAGTCTCTGTCATGAGAAACTAATAATAATGTTCCTCCATATTTTTGCAAGGCGGCCTTCAACACATTCTTAGATTTGATGTCCAAGTGGTTCGTAGGTTCATCCATCACCAAGACATTGATGGGTTGCAAAAGCAATTTACAAAGTGCCAAACGGTTTCTTTCGCCTCCAGAAAGCACTTTTACTTTCTTTTCGACATCATCACCGCGAAACAAAAAAGAACCTAGCATATCGCGCACTTTCGAACGATTGGTATCCGTTGCGGCATCTTCCATGGTTCTCAACAAAGTAATTTCACCATCCAAATATTCGGCTTGATTCTGGGCAAAATAACCCAATTGCACGTTGTGGCCTAATTTAATATTTCCCTGAAATTCAAACTCGTTAACAATCGCCTTCATAAAAGTCGATTTTCCTTGGCCGTTTTGACCCACAAAAGCAATTTTGCTCCCTCTTTCGACCAAAAGTGAAATGTCTTTTAAAATGGTTTTATCGCCATATTTTTTGGTTACATCATCCGCTTCAATAACCACTTTTCCGGGCTCTTTTGAAACTGGAAACATAATATTCATCACCGAATTGTCATCCTCATCTACCTCAATACGCTCTACTTTATCTAATTTCTTAATTAACGACTGCGCCATTGATGCTTTCGAAGCCTTGGCACGGAATTTCTCAATTAACTTTTCGGTTTCCTCAATTTTTTTGGCTTGGTTTTTTTGGGTAGCCAATTGCTTTTCTCGGATTTCGTGGCGTAACAATAAATATTCGGAATACGGTTTGTTGAAATCATACGCTTTCCCTAGAGAAATTTCTATAGTTCTATTGGTTACATTGTCCAAAAACATTTTATCGTGAGAGACGATCACCACAACACCAGGATAATTGCGCAAAAAACTTTCCAACCAAATGATACTTTCGATATCCAAGTGATTCGTAGGCTCATCTAAAAGCAAAACATCATTGGCCTGCAATAATAATTTAGCCAATTCTATTCGCATGCGCCACCCACCCGAAAAAGTTTCGGTTTGGTCGTTGAAAACTTCTCTTTTAAAACCCAATCCTAAAAGAATTTTCTCGGTGTCGCCAATATAATTGTAACCCCCTAATAATTCGAAACGATGGGTATAGTCGGATAAATCCTCGATAATTTGACTGTATTCCTCACTTTCATAATCGGTTCGAGTCACCAATTGATGATTGATTTGTTCTAATTTCTTTTCTACAATTTTAATATCCGTAAAAGCTTCATACGCCTCCTCAAGTACCGTTCTTCCTTGTTCAAAATCAATATCCTGACGCAGAAAACCCATTCGAACTTCTTTTTCCTGGGAAATTACTCCAGAATCAGGTGCGAAATCTTTGGCCAAAATTTTGAGCATCGTCGATTTCCCAGCTCCATTTTTACCTACAAGTCCCACTCGGTCTCCAGCTCCCAATCGAAAGGTAACTTCTTCAAACAAATAAGTTCCTCCAAAAGAAACAGATAAATTATGTATGTTAAGCATTATTTTTTGGTTTACAGTTTCAGGTTTACAGTTTCAAGTTCCTGAAAATGGAACTTTATTTTAACTTAAACCTATTGGTATTAGTTGTAAATTTGTGTCATTAAAATTAATGAAATCAAATTTTTTGCAAATGTTAAAAAAAGGATCCAAACTAAATAGCATTTTAACAGGAAGTTGTCCGAGATGTCAGTATGAAAGTATGTATTTGGATAAAAACCCCTTACATTTTTCAAAAATGCTCAAAATGAACGAAAAATGCAGTCATTGTGATTTGAGATATGAAATTGAGCCTTCTTTCTTTTATGGTGCTATGTATGTAAGCTACGGATTAAATGTAGCGCTTAGTATTGCAACCTTCATCGTTTCTTATCTTATTCTTGATTCCAGTATAAAAACCTCTTTTATCGCTATCGTTGTTGCCAATATTCTTTTATTTCCTTTTGTTTTAAGATGGGCCAGAAATATTTACATCAATATGTTTGTGTCTTTCGACAAGAAATTCAGAAAATAAATTAAATTAGCACTATCAATTTTTAAGTAAATTGATTTAAATACGACTTAAATTATTACCTAAAAATTTGCTTTATAGAAGATGTTACTAGTTTGAAATAAAATTTGTAGCTTCGTATTATAAAACAAAGTATTATGACTATCATAATTAAAAAGAAAACCACTAAAAAAGAAGTAGAAAAATTACTTTTAAATTTAGAAACACCGGCAAAGAAAAAGACTTTACGAAAGGTTTTTGGAATATTTCCAATTGAAGGTGATGCGGTTGAAATTCAAAAAAAATTGCGCAATGAGTGGGATTGACTTTCTTGCAGATACCAATTTTTTGATTTTTATCTCTCAAAAGAATCCAATTGTAGAACCTTTTTTGGATTACAACATTGGAATTTCATTCATTTCAGAAATGGAATTATTAGGTGTTTTTAGCATCTCTAAAGTTCAAAAAAATAGCATGCAAAGCATTGTAAATGAATGTTTTGTAATAGATATGAGTACTGAAATTAAGAAGAAAACTATTCAAATCAAACAAAAGTATAAAATTAAATTACCTGATGCTATTATCGCTTCAACCGCAATACTTCATAATTTACCATTTATTACCTCAGATGCAGATTTCAAAAATATCAAAGATCTCAATTTGATATTTATAGAACATTAAGTCAATATCAACAATTCAACTCTTTTTGGAAAACCGTTTAATATCAACAAAGCTATCCAGCGGTTTTTGATGTTCAATATTTTCGAATAGCGCTTTTGCCATTGCCGGCCCAAGCATAACACCCCGAGTTCCGAGTCCATTTAGAATGTGTATTGAATTGTGATGTTCATAGGTCCCCACCAAGGGTTTTCGGTCCTTGACCGTAGGTCGAACACCAGCATGATGTTCCATAATTTCAAAATCACAAGTGATAATCTCCTTAATTCTTTCAACTAATTCATTTTTTCCCGCTTCGGTAGGCAAAGCTGTTTTGTCATCCCAATTGTAGGTGGCTCCAATTTTGAATAAATCATTTCCAAGAGGTAAAATAAACACACTGGTGTTTAGTATAACGTCTAAATCAAGGAGAGGAGCTTTTATGATAAGCAACTCCCCTTTTGTTCCGTCTAAAGGCAAATGTTGAAAATAAGGATTGGCGTGCATGCCAAATCCCTCCGCAAAAATGATGTGCCTTGCCTGAATATCCTTATATCGAATTCCATCCGTTTCTTCCTGTAAAAGCCCATAATCAAACGATTCCTCCAAGAAGAGTTGGTTTGTAATGAGGTAGTATTTATACTTCTCCAAAAGCAATGCGGTGTCGACATAACCCGTTTGCAAAACTTCTCCATATCCAAAAGGCGAATCTATGTTTTCATATTTTTTGGTGATTAAACGAGTCGATAAATAAGGGGCAAGATTCACTTTGTCAGAAGCGGCGAACCAATTGTTTTGTTCTTCGATAGAAAAAAACTTTCTTAAAATAGGGGTTTTAAAATCTACTTTGATATTCAGTTTTTTCTCCAAGACAAACAAAAAATCATTCATGATCAACAAATGCTCTTTGGCTTGTCCTACTTCGCTAAAGCGTTTCAAAATAACGGGATTATATAAACCTGCTGCAATTTTGGATGATTTTTGAGAATTATTATCCAATACTAAAATAGATTTGCCATTTTGCAGGGCTATTTCTGAGAATGAAATCCCCGCTAATCCAGAACCTATTATTAAATAATCTAGCATTTGAAGTGGGAGGTTAAAAGTTGCCCTTCGACAAGCTCAGGGTTGACGGGTTTGAGTTAGAAGATTATTGTAATAAACTAAAAGGTCTATAAACAAAAGAACTCTTACTGGAAGGCAAGAGTTCTTTGTTGATTTTGATATACTATTTTAATAACTCCACATATCGGACTCAAAATTTCGAATTTTTTCTTTCACTCGTTCCGATTCTAATAATTGATTTTGAGCATTATCTTTCATATAACTTGCTATGGATCTATCACCATATACGTTATCTTCTTGATAAATAACGGCGTTAAATCGTCTTGAATTCAATATTTGGTCAAAAGAAATGGAGATGGCCGAATTTCTATCATTATAGGACTTGGCCTCATTCAAAACATACCTGGCGGATGGAAAAAATACCCAAAACAATTCAATATAATCTTTTTCGTCACTGTTCATCGTAAAAACATCTGGGGTAACAGGACAAATTCCAAGTAAACGATATTTTAATTCACCTTGTCTTTTATCAAAATACCAATACCCCTTAATTTTATATTGGCTGACATCCTGAGCGGTAAGATCTTGTTTTATGATGTATTCAGGAGAAATTCGTTGTCCAGCATTTATCTGTTCTCTACCAGCATCAGTGGTATCAATTCGAGTCAAAGAAGCTTGAATATCTTTGTATGATTTTTTGGTGTTGAAATAACTATCAGAGTACACATCAGTAATATCTCCGTTTCGTATGGCTTTAGTTAAAACGTCATATAAAGACCGTCTGTCTGGCCCTATGTTTGCAGTGTCAACTGGGAAGTAGAGTGGGAAATTAATCCTTTCGCTCAAATCAATAATTTCCCAAGTCATTTTACCCATCAAAATATCTCTATCATCAACATACCCATATTCTAAAGGTTGGTCATTATCAGCAATACGTTGGTCAGCAGACTTCATTCCTATTTCTTCAGGAAACTTAGCATTCAACAGATTAGATTGCGCAAAAGAAACCAAACTCCCAGTAATACAAATAAGAACTATTAAAAAATTTCTTGCATTCATCATAATATCACTTTGCGTTAACGAAGTATACTTTTGTGTAAAACCTCTTTATTTATTGTATTTCATAAATTACTGGGGCAGTTCTTGGTAATAAATAACTACCTGCTCCCACTAATTTCGTTTTAATTTCAGAAATCGTAACTTGATCCCCTCTTCCTACTTTGGCAAGAACAGCTTTACATTGTGCATTTAATTTATTGCCTGCAACAACCACTGTTGGCATTCCTGGGACTTTAAAATTGAATCCAACGACATCTAAACCAACCTCAAAATCAAAATCAACTAATTTAGCTCCAATTGTGGAAATTTCTAAACTTGTTTTGGGTCCTTTTACAGTCCCCAGTTCTCCTCTAATTGTTCCAGATGGTCCCGGAATTCCTTTTATTCTAAAGGTCTTTTTATCAGACACTTTAGAACCGTCAGGAAGTGTACCCGTAACATTAATAACTGCTTCATTTCCTGATAAAGGGTTCATTACGTATTTTCCACCTCCTAGGGAAGACAATCCTGGTGCTGAAGCTGAAACCTTATCTCCTGATATACCTGCAAAAGAAATAGTCATTGGGTTAGACACTCCACGATAAACCACGTTCATTTTATCGGCAGATATGGTTGCCGATTTGGGTCTTGCTACCACTACGTAGTTTCCTGATATTTTTAATGGAACTATTTTACCGTTTTCTTCAAAATTGAAAGATCCTGCAATTGGATGTTCACCTATAGAACCTGCCCCAAAAGAGAAATCAGCTTGACCTGCCTTAGCTGTAATACCCATTCCATTAACAACAACTGATTTAGCAACTAAATCTGGATCGAATTTTCCTAGTATCACTTTTCCGGTAACGGCTTCCCCTTGAAAGAAAACTGATTTTGAAAGAACTACAATCGGTTCGTATTTTGTAAGTGAGGCTGCGGCTATCAAATCAGATTGAAACATAGAAGCCATTACATCACTTTCTGTTGCTTTAATATCGGCTTGCAATTGAGATAATTTAGTAACCGTTGCAATTAAAGGAAATCCTTTGTAATGATAATCAATCCAAGGCAAAGTTGCACCCGCATTTTTAGATTTAACTGGTTCCGTTGAAAATCTTTTTTCAATTTTTTTAACCTCAATTTCGGGAAGCTTACTTCCAGCTATTTGCTTAATTTGAGCAGGATAATTTTTAATCTTTTCTATAAACTCTTGGCCGTCTTTAGATGGTTTTTCACCCGTAAAAAACAACCTATCCACTAAATCCCCTTTATCCATTTGCTCATACATATAATTACCTTGGGCATCTTTTTCGGTTTTTTGGGTTATGATCGTTTTAATATTTTCTATATAATCACAATACTCTTTTGAGATTGTCCTAATTTTTTCAACTATGACTTTTTTACTCCCATATTGCACTGGTTGTTCATCTGCTTTTTGAGCAAGTTGTTGAAAAGATATCTTATTTCTCTCGTCGTTAATTGAGTTAGATTCAATAATTTTATTATTTAAAATTCCAAAAGCAGTTAATACTTCTTTGGACATATTTAATGCTAACATCGCGATAAAAACCAAATACATTAGGTTTATCATCTTTTGTCTAGGGGTTGCTTTTGCTCCTGCCATATTTTCTAATAATTAGTTTGTTGTTTTTTTAATAAAAAGTTTGAACTAATTATCCTTTATTACTCATTGCAGAAAGCATTCCTCCATACACATTATTCAATGAAGACAAGTTTGAAGTCAATGACTGCATTTGTTCTTTTAATTTTATATTATTTTCAACTACTTCATCATTTATTTGAGCATTTCTTGAAGCGTTCTGTAACTGTATTTTATACAAGCTATTCAAAGATTCCATTTGAGATGCAGCTAAAGTCAGCTCTTCGCTGTATTTTTTAGTAGAGGCTATAGAATCTTCTGTAGGCATAATACTTTTTGCAGCACCTTCAAAGTTTTTGATGCTATTTCCCAGACTGGCCATCAATTCTCCGTCAATTTTAGCTTCTTTAAGCATAGCATCTAATTTTTGAGATAACAATCCTTGAGTATCTGAAGAGGTCTCTATTTTGTTAGTTTTGGCTGGTGTTGCTTTAGCGTCTAGCAGTTGTGGATAAACATTTTCCCATTTATAGCCATCTTCCTCTGATTCAAAAGCAGATAATGCAAAAATCGCAGCTTCTACTATAAGACCTATAGTTAGCATTAAATTCCCCGTAATAAAACCGAATTCAAGGTGTGTTATTTTGAATAATGCTCCAATGATTACCACTGCAGCACCCATTCCGTAAGCAAAATTCATTTGTTTTTTTGTAAGTAAAGACATAGTTTTAAATTTATTTGTTAATGTTTAGGTTAAATTTTATTGGTATTATTTTTTGTTTCTTTTTTGTTTCTTTTTTTATCTGTTAATTGGTTTCCCATATAATCCTGAACCGTTCTAAAACCGATATAACTCCTTGCAGAGTCAGCGTATTCATGATCACGAGTACTTACTTGAAGATAATAAGCAACATCCTTCCAAGACCCGCCTCGAACTACTTTTCGCATGTTTTTGTTGTCATTAACGCTAGGGTTTATTGAAGAAATGTATTCGTAAGAGTTCGGGTCATACGATGTATCTGTCCATTCAGAAACATTTCCTGACATGTTGTAAAGGTTAAATCCGTTTGGTAGAAAGGATTTTGCTTCAACAGTATACAAAGCTCCATCTTCTGCATAATCACCCCTATTTGTTTTGAAATTAGCAAAATAAACACATCTGTCATTTTTTGTGTAAGGTCCTCCCCAGGGATACGTGGCTGATTTAAGACCTCCTCTAGCAGAATACTCCCATTCTGCCTCAGTTGGCAACCTAAAATTATTAGTCAAGTCACGTCCTTTCTTCTTAGATTTTATATAATTGTTCTTATTTAATGTTCTCCAGGCACAAAAAGCTTTGGCTTGTTTCCAATTTACACCTACTACAGGGTATTCCCCATAAGCTTGATGCCAAAAATAATCATTATGCATAGGTTCATTATAAGAATAATAGAAATCCTTAATCCATGTGGTAGTGTCAGGATATACTTTTACTTGTTCGGTTCTTATGAAATCTTTCCTTTTTCCTGTTTTGGCTTTTGCTGCAGCTTGAATATCCATCCAAGAATAACGGAATTTTAATTTATTCACATCCATAGTTCTCAGACCATTAAAAGACTCTTCTATTGGCAAATACAACGAATCCATAACTTCAGAATAATACTCATCTGGATACAATTTTGTATCTCTGATTAATTTTACCTTTTTATTGAGTTTCCTACCTGCATAAGGATCATCATCGGTACCAATACTATAATAATTATCATACATGTACTTATCATAAGCCGTCATTTTTTCAGGTACGGCATCATTGAAAGCAAAATCTCCAATACTACCGGCAATTGCCCCCTTTCCTTTATCTTTTCCTTCTCCAGGTTTTTGACCTAATTCGTCAGCTAAAATTGCCAATCGAACCCTCATGGTAGAATCTTTTACCCAATTCACAAACTGCCTGTATTCGCCATTCGTTATTTCTGTTTCATCCATATAAAAGGAACGAACGGTAACGGTTTTTGTGGTCGCATCTCCAACATTAGCAACATCATCATCAGATTTTCCCATTGTAAAGGACCCTCCTGGAATCAAAGTCATCCCAAAGGGCTTTTGAGGAAACCATTTTGCTCCTCTATCACCAATTAGTTCACCTCTGCTTTTTACATTGACTAATTCTCCTTGGGGGTTTGAATTGGTACAACGGCCATTAATAAAAAGTGTTAAAATTGCCATAAATGCAATAAACTTTTTCATATAAATTTGGGTTCTGTATTCCATTATTTTAAATTGCGTAAACCTATTTATTTTTATTTTAAAAACCAAAAAATTATTGTGCTATTTATTTGACGAACCAAAACTAAAATTAAATCACCTAAGAAAAAAATATTTTATCGACTAAATGCTTAAAATGTCGATAATATACTAATAAATATAATTTTTTATAAGTTTTATTTTACAAATAAAAATACATGACCTCTACTATTAAATTAATTTAAACTACTCTATACGTAGTAGACTTCTAAATTACACCACATTTTTACGTTGGGCTTTCCACCATCTTTCAGGAATTTCCTGATTACAGGCTCCTAAATATTCGTCGTGCGAGCAAGGTAATAACGCAATTTTCTTCATCTTAGTATTGCCAATAGAAATAATTGGTATTTCAACCCACCACCGGTCGGTTTTGTTGCTTTTATAGAATATTATCTCTTCTTCATCTTCCATTGGTATAATATACTTTATATAATTTTCCTTGCTTCCAAATGGGTATTCATTAGAACGATAATGAAAGCCTTCTATAAAATACCAAATGATTTGGGCTATTAAAACGGACTCTTGTCTAGAATTATTGTGATTAAAAATACCTAAAAGCGAAACTTTATCACTAATTCCTGCATATCGGGACAAGCCGCAAATCTCTTTACCATTAAAACCGTTTGGAGTGAAGGGACTATTATTTCCTGAATCAGATGATTTGACGGATGTTAGGTCAATACTTACAATATCTGCATCTCTAAAAATAGGCTCGGCAAGGGCAATATTATTAGATACATCCCCTAATCGATAGGCATCAAAAAATAATTTGTCAATCAAATCAATTTCTTCCTGTGAATTATAGTAAGTCTGAAACCCTATATTACTAAAATTAAAAAGATTGTTAGGCTCTTCTAGTATTATTTTGGTCAAATAAGAGGTAGCGGAAACAGCATCCCTTTCTTTTCCAAAATCAAAGGAATGGTCGATGGAAACCAAGTTCACCATTTGCTCCAATTCGTCATACGCCCTATAAAGTGCATAAGTCAAATCTTGCGAACCACCGATAACGATGGGAATAATTTTTTTCTTGATTAAACTAGAAACCACTTTCTTCAAAGCAAAATAAGTATCCGCAATCGAATTTCCGGCATAAATATCGCCCAAATCAGCAATGGATGCATCCCAATTTCCGGGAAACAAGCCATATAATTCTTTTCTAATGTGGGACAAATTAACTTCCTCGGTTTGGTTCACATCTCCACGATTTTCCAAAACGCCAACAATGGCAATCTTGATTTTATTCAAGTCCGGAAAGTCCTCCGAAGAATGAAATACTACCTTACTTCCCAATTGCTGGGAAGAAAATCCTTTAGCAAATTGAAGGATTTCATTATCTAAAGGCTTTAGAAAATCAAATTCCATATATTATTTCTTTTTCGCTACTGCTTTCTTTGTAGCAGGCTTTTTAGCCGTTGGAGTTTTGTTTACTGATGCTTTTTTGGCTGGCGTTTTCTTGGCAATCATTTCTTGAACTTGTTCCAATGTCAATTTTGCGGCATCAATGTCTTTGCTTAATTCAATTTTAATTTTTCCTTTGGTAATCACAGACCTTCCCCATCGGGCTTTTTCTACCAAAATCCCTTCCTCTTTCCAATTATGCAAAACCTTGTCAATGTTTTTTTGCAATTTATCTTCAATCAGTTCTCCAATATCAGAGGGTGATAAATTATCAAAATTGTATTTCTTACTTACATTAATAAATATGCCGTCCCATTTGATAAACGGACCAAAACGCCCCGTGCCTTTTTGTACCGGCTCTCCTTTATAAGTAGCAATTGGAGCATCTGCTTGTGCTTTCGCATCAATTAATTCTTTTGCCCTTTCTATGGTAACATCTAATGGATTCTCCCCTTTTGGCAAGGAAACAAAAGCACTTCCGTGACGTACATACGGACCAAAACGCCCGTTGCTTACCTCTATTTCTTCACCTTTATAAGTTCCTAAATTTTTGGGCAATAAAAACAAATCCAACACTTCTTCCAAAGTAATATTTCCAATGTTTTGATCATTCATCAAACTGGCGAATTTTTTATCTTCGTCGTCAGCGGCTCCAATTTGTGCCATTGGACCAAATTTACCCAAACGAACGCTGACTTGTTTTCCAGTTCTCGGGTCAGTTCCAAGAATTCTTTCGCCACTTTCCCTGTCGGCATTGGCTTCTACATCTTTCACAGTTGGGTGAAATTTATCATAGAATTCTTGCATCATTTGAGTCCAATTCACGTTTCCTTCGGCGATTTCATCAAAATCATGTTCCACCTTGGCAGTAAAATTATAATCCAAAATATTTTCGAAATTTTTGACTAAAAAATCCGTCACAATCGTTCCAATATCAGTTGGCACTAATTTTCCTTTATCAGAACCCGTATTTTCTTTAAGTAACTTCTCACCAACTTTACCAGATTGCAATGTCAATTGGGTATAATTACGCTCCTGGCCATCAAGATTTCCTTTTTCAACATAATTTCTGTTAATAATCGTTGAAATCGTTGGCGCATAAGTCGATGGACGACCAATTCCCAGCTCTTCGAGTTTCTTTACCAAAGAAGCTTCGGTATATCTTGCTGAAGGTCGAGAATATCTTTCGGTGGCCGTGATGTAATTGTTTTGTAATTTTTCATTGACTTTTAACGATGGCAACATTCCCTCTTGTTCTTCTTCGTCTTCATCGTGGCCTTCTAAGTACACTTTCAAAAAACCTTCAAAAAGCAACACTTCACCCGAGGCAGTGAAAATTTCGCCATGATTGTTGGCTGCAATTTTAACATTGGTTCGTTCCAATTCAGCGTCACTCATTTGAGAAGCTAAGGTTCTTTTCCAAATCAAATCATACAATCGCGCTTGGTCTCTGTCGATATTCACGGTGTGGCGCGACATATCAGTAGGACGAATCGCTTCATGGGCTTCCTGCGCACCCTTGCTTTTATTGACAAAAGTTCGTGGCTTGGAAAATTCTTTTCCATACGATTTGATAATTTCGGCTTGAGCGGCTTCCATCGCGTCTTTTGACAAGTTTACGCTATCTGTTCTCATATAGGTTATGAGTCCCGCTTCGTACAAACGTTGGGCTAATTGCATCGTGATTCCCACAGGCAAATACAATTTTCGCGCAGCCTCTTGTTGCAAAGTTGAAGTGGTAAAAGGTCCAGTAGGCGATTTTTTAGTTGGTTTTGTTTCTAAATCCGAAACTTTATAGGTTGAGCCACTGTTCTTGTTTAAGAAATCTTCAGCCTCTTTTTTAGTATTGAAATTCTTTGGCAGTTTGGCTTTAAAAGATTTCCCCGCCTCGTTCGTAAATTCGGCAACAATAGAATAGGTTGCCACCGCTTTAAAATTCTGGATTTCTCGTTCCCGTTCCACTATCAAACGAACGGATACTGATTGCACGCGTCCAGCAGAAAGCCCACCTTTGATTTTTCTCCAAAGTACAGGTGATAATTCATAACCTACCAATCGGTCCAAAACTCTTCGAGCTTGTTGGGCATTGACCAAATTATAATCTATTTCACGCGGATTGTCAATGGCTTTTAGAATCGCGGATTTTGTGATTTCGTGAAAAACAATTCGCTTGGTTTTGCTTTTATCCAATTTTAATTCTTCGGATAAATGCCAGGAAATAGCTTCTCCCTCGCGATCCTCATCCGAAGCCAACCAAACCATTTCGGCTTTTTTTGCCAGTCCTTTTAGTTTCGTAACCAAGGCTTTTTTATCAGCCGAAACTTCGTATTTTGGTTTAAAACCATTTTCAACATCTACTCCAATTTCTTTAGAAGGTAAATCTGCTATATGACCATAACTAGATTCGACTTGGTAGTCGCCTCCTAGAAATTTTTCGATAGTTTTTGCTTTAGCAGGGGACTCAACGATAACTAAATTCTTTGCCATAGGTGTATTTTTCTCGGACAAAAGTATCCATTTTTTTTAAATATTGGCTTTTGAAAATTTTAAAACTGAATTTAATCGATGAAATATACATTTTATCTATACTTATTCAGAATTTTAAAGATCAATAATGAAGACCATAATTTTCAATTTTATATTTGAATAAACCTTAAAACAACGTTAATTCTTATTCTGCCATCTTGTCATATTTATCGAAATTGCTTTATCTTTGTACTTTGAAAACACATGATGGAAAAGATTATTGAAGAAAGCAAACAAGGAGAAACCCTTGTCCTGGAATACAAACCCGAGAATACAAAAAAACTCTTTATAGAAAGTTACGGTTGCGCGATGAATTTTTCGGATAGCGAAATCGTGGCTTCCATTCTGTCGGCCAATGGATACAACACCACACAAACTTTGGAAGAAGCCGATTTAGTTTTGGTAAATACCTGTTCCATTCGCGACAAAGCAGAGCAAACGGTTCGAAAACGCCTGGAAAAATACAATGCGGTGAAACGCGTTAATCCAAAAATGAAGGTGGGCGTTTTAGGCTGTATGGCAGAACGTTTGAAAAGTCAGTT
>JBIILD010000106.1:0-5055 GCA_044232845.1 Flavobacterium sp. | reverse complement strand
AAGTGGTTTGGACCCGAAACCAAATCATTACCACCGAAGGATTTCTTTCTAAAGAGATTACTTGGGACGGAAAGGATGATTTTGGGAATAAAATAGGAAAAGGAGTGTATATTTATAAACTCACCGTCAAATCAAATCTGACGAATAGCAAGACTGAAAAAATTGAAAAACTTGTAATACTTTAATAAAATACTATATTTGTTTAATCTATACTTTATACCAATGAAAAAATTACCATTACTTTTTATTTGCATATTTATTATTTCATTTATTAGAGCTCAAAAACTGGATGTCGTTACTACAGGAGTTCCCTTTTTATTGGTTGCCGCCGATGCTAGAGCCGCTGGTTTAGGAGATCAGGGTGTTGCCACCTCAGCCGATGCTTTCTCACAACAATGGAATCCTGCAAAATATGCTTTTGCCCTTGACAAGCAAGGTTTTACAGTGAGCTATACGCCCTACTTGACAAGTTTAGTAAATGACATTTCACTCGGACAATTGAACTATTATAACAAACTCAACGAAAGAAGTGCTTTTGCGGTAAGCCTGCGCTATTTTGGTTTAGGCAATATTGAACTTAGGCAAAATGCTGAAGACATACCGGTAACTGTTTCTCCAAATGAATTTGCGTTTGATGGTTCCTATTCCTTGAAACTTAGCGAAAAATTTGCCATGTCTATAGGGGGAAAATACATCCGTTCTAGTCTAAGAATACCTTCTGATATTGGTGATGCCTCACCCGCAAGTTCATTTGCCATTAATGTTGCCAGTTTTTATCAATCTGAGGAAATTGCCTATAAAGAGTTCAACGGCAGATGGAGAGCAGGATTCAACATTCAAAATCTTGGTCCAAAAATCAGCTATGATAACGATAAATTTAAGAGCAACTTCCTTCCTGCCAATTTAAAAGTGGGGACTGGTTTTGATTTTATTCTTGACGACTACAACAAGCTTGCTCTAAATCTTGAATTTAATAAGTTGTTAGTGCCGACACGTCAGGTTTCCTCCGATGATTCAAAATTTTATGGAGTGGATGTTAATGGAGATGGGATTGTCGATAAAAAAGATTATGAATTAGCAAATGACGAATACAAATCAATAGGATGGCTTCCAGGTGTTTTTCAATCCTTTAGTGATGCGCCGGGTGGTTTTAGCGAAGAGTTAAAAGAAATTACCTATGCCGCTGGAGCAGAATATTTATATCAAGATTCCTTTGCCTTGCGTTTGGGTTATTTTCACGAAAGCCCTGATAAAGGAGCTCGGCAGTTCTTTTCCCTTGGCGCGGGTTTCAAATACACAACTATTAAAGTGGATGTTTCATACTTGTTCTCTGCATCTAAAATACCCAACCCTTTAGAAAACACACTCCGATTTTCCCTTACTTTCAACTTTGGAGAAAAGTATGATGAATATTAGCAATAATTACTACACCACAAGAAATCCAAATTTCAATCCCGAAGCCTCGGAATGAAATTTGGATTTTTTTTATCTAAAAAATGAAAGACATCATTATAACAACATCATTTTCTTATTTATGGAAAATTAGTAAAAAAAAATAAAAAATAGACCAAAATTGTACTATAAATTTTAGTACCTCCTTGGAATGTGCTATTTTTGCACTTCGAGTTTTCAAATCGTAAATTCGAGACAAAAAATAATTTTTGGTTCTTAACAAGAATTAATAAACACAACAAAAACCATAAAAACAGTTAAAATTAGTTCTTTTAAGGATAATAAATCCAAACTGAATTATAGGCTAACTACATATTACCAAAGAAAAATAAGTAAAACAGATGAAAGAAGTTACAAAAGAGGTTTATTTAAAGTGGTATGAAGACATGCTACTTTGGAGAAAGTTTGAAGACAAATTGGCAGCATTGTATATTCAACAAAAAATCAGAGGATTTCTGCATTTATACAACGGTCAAGAAGCCGTTTTGGCCGGTGCATTGCACGCTATGGACCTGACAAAAGACAAAATGATTACGGCTTACAGAAATCACGTACAGCCCATTGGAATGGGCGTTGATCCAAGACGTGTCATGGCAGAACTTATGGGAAAAGTAACCGGAACATCAAAAGGAATGGGGGGGTCTATGCATATTTTCTCTAAGGAACATCGTTTTTATGGTGGACACGGAATCGTGGGTGGTCAAATTCCCGTTGGAGCCGGTTTGGCTTTTGCTGATAAATATTTTGAAACGGGCGGCGTAACCATGACGTATTTTGGTGATGGTGCCTCGCGTCAAGGCTCCCTTCATGAAGCCTTTAACATGGCCATGCTTTGGAATCTTCCGGTGGTATTCATTGTAGAAAATAACGGTTACGCTATGGGAACTTCTGTAGAAAGAACCGCAAATCATCCCGATATTTGGAAACTGGGTTTAGGATATGAAATGCCTTGCGGCCCTGTTGACGGAATGAATCCGGTCAAAGTTGCTGAAGCTATGCATGAAGCTATCGAAAGAGCTCGAAGTGGGGGAGGGCCCACTTTTCTTGAAATGAAAACATATCGTTACAGAGGACACTCTATGTCTGATGCCCAATTATACCGTTCAAAAGAAGAAGTAGAAGAGTATAAAAAAATTGACCCGATTACTCAAGTTTTAGATGTAATCAAAGATCAGAAATATGCTACCGAAGAAGAAATTCAGGCAATCGACCAAAGAGTTAAAGACTTGGTTGAAGAATGTGTTAAATTTGCCGAAGAATCACCATATCCAGAAGTACAACAATTATACGATGTAGTGTACGACCAAGAAAACTATCCATTTATTCCCCATAAACTATAAAATCAATTATGGCTACAATTATAACGATGCCTCGTTTGAGCGACACCATGACAGATGGAACAGTGGCAACTTGGTTAAAAAAAGTAGGAGACAAAGTGAGCGAAGGCGATATGCTTGCTGAAATTGAAACTGATAAAGCAACAATGGAATTTGAGTCTTTCAACGAAGGAACTCTTTTGTACATTGGTATTCAAGAAGGAGAAACTGCCCCTGTAGATTCACTTTTAGCAATTATTGGAAACGAAGGCGAAGATATTACTGCTTTGATAGCCGGAGGCGCAACTGCAATTCCAACAACTGCAGATGCTTCAACAACAGCGGAAGTTAAGAAAGAAGAACCATTGGCTCCAGTTGTAGCAGCAACAGCAACTACAGCTTTACCAAAAGGGGTTGTTGTGGTAACCATGCCTCGCTTAAGCGATACGATGACCGAAGGAACCGTAGCAACTTGGTTGAAAAAAGTAGGCGACAAAGTAAGCGAAGGCGATATTCTTGCTGAAATCGAAACCGACAAGGCCACAATGGAATTCGAATCTTTCAACGAAGGAACCTTATTATATATTGGCATTCCAGAAGGACAATCGGCTCCTATAGATAGTTTATTGGCCATCATTGGACCCGCAGGAACAGACATTAGTGGCATTGCCGAAAATTACAAAATAGGAGGAGCTGCTCCTGTTGCAGCTGCAACAGAATCAAAATCAGCACCGATAACAGATATCACCCTGAACGCAGTCGAAGGGCATGAAGTATCTGCTGACGGACAAAGAGTTTTAGCTTCCCCATTGGCAAAGAAAATTGCAGAGGAAAAAGGCATTCAATTAGCACAAGTGAAAGGTTCTGGTGAAAACGGGCGCATAACTAAAAGTGATGTGGAGAACTTTACTGGAAGCCAAGAGTCAAAAGCCATAAGTCAAATTGGTCAACCGTCAACTGACAACTCCCAACCAACAACCATTTCAAAACCGTATATTCCAGCAGGGCAAATTGCCACCGAAGAAATTAAAAATTCGCAAATGCGTAAAATCATTGCGAAACGATTGGCAGAATCCTTGTTTACGGCACCACATTACAACTTGGTAATCGAGGTAACAATGGACGAAGCCATGAAATCTAGAGCGATTATTAATAGCGTTCCAGACACCAAAGTATCTTTCAACGATATGGTAATAAAAGCTTCTGCATTAGCTTTAAAAAAACATCCAAAAATTAATTCACAATGGACTGCTGAATCCATCATCATCAACTATCACGTGAATATTGGTGTTGCCGTTGCTGTTGAAGACGGATTAGTGGTTCCTGTATTGCCATTTACGGATGGCATGAGTTTATCTCAAATTGGAACAAGCGTAAGAGATTTGGCAGGAAGAGCTAAAAACAAAAAATTATTGCCTACCGAAATGGAAGGAAGTACGTTTACGATTTCTAATCTTGGAATGTTTGGAATCACTGAATTCAACTCCATCATCAACCAACCGAATTCTGCCATCCTATCCGTAGGAGCGATTGTAGAAAAACCAGTGGTTAAAAACGGTCAAATTGTGGTAGGAAACACGATGATGTTATCTCTAGCTTGCGATCACCGAACTATTGACGGAGCAACCGGAGCGCAGTTCTTGCAAACTTTGAAACAATATATTGAAAACCCAGTAACGATGCTAGCCTAATAGCTTGTCAGGTTATAATATAAATCCCGTTTTGAGAAATCAGAACGGGATTTTTTTTTTGTGATATAATAGTCAAAAGATGGTAGAATATAAAGAGCAAAATAATGTTTTTACAAAAAAAACCAATAAAATCTTTCTCTGTAAAAAAAGCAACTAAAATAAGTCGCTATGTGTTCCTGTATTAATAAATAACAGCGTGAGTTCATTGTCGTTTTGAAGCCACACTAAAAGCCAGTCACCTTTAATATGATACTCCCAACAATTATAATAATTTCCAGACAGTTTATGATGTCGGTATTTTGGCGGCAGTGTTCCTGTTTTTTCTAAAATAGAAACTACGTTTTCTAATTTAGAAATATCGTAACCTCTTTTTACAAAGCTTTACTTCTTTATCAAATTGCCTAGTAGTTTTTTACAGTGTACATTAATCTTTAAGATTTTCAAAATAATGTGCTGCGCTTTTATGAGTAGTGGTCTAACCCCCTAATAATCGGACTTTAACATTTTAAGTTTTACAAATATACAAAATAAGTAAATATCTTTGCTTTGCAAGGAACAAACAAGGGCGAGTTTTATACCGATGTTTGTAGAGATGT
>JBIILD010000020.1:0-17390 GCA_044232845.1 Flavobacterium sp. | reverse complement strand
TTCCGATGGTGTATTTGAGAAACCAAATATTGGAAGACAAGCTATTAAAATTGTTATTATAAATTGAAGTGGTTTGTTTGAAATCACCATAACTGTTAATTATCTTAATTTTTACTTTCTGAAATTGGGTGCAAAGGTACATTTTAAATTAATATGCCAAAAGCAATAAATAAAAAAAATAGAAGGAATTGTCTTTTTGAGAGGAATTTATTGCTTATTGTTTAAAATCCGGACGGTTACAATAGTCTCTATTGCTAAAAACAAGGCAAATATGATAAAAAAATTAACTTTTTCGATTCTTACATTCGGGTTTCCGGAATGTAGTATCGGATACAAAACAGCGTAAGAAATCGCCATCTTGATACAAGTCACCAATAGAAAAGTGTAACCCACATTGTCAATGTTTATGGTTTTGACCTTTATTAATATAAAGATAATAATTAGCGAGCAAGAGAGGAAAAACCCGTAAATGGTTTCTATTGAAAAAAGAAAACCCTGCATTTTTGGATTGTTGTGATTCAGAAAAAAAACTAGTTTGTGTGCAAGATAAAACAGCATTGAAAGGAGTAAAACTTCAATAATAGGGTGGTGCTTTTTTAAATTCATTTGGTCATTATGACGATTTGTTGATTTCTTTCAGTTGTCTATTGATGTTGTAAAAAGCAATGGCAACTCCAACTAACGTGAGGATTTTGACATAAATTTGATGTGGATTTGGGTATTTCTCGTCCAACCAATTTCCAAAATAGGAGAAAAGAAATATAATGGCTCCCATTTGTATGGGAATATTGATAAGAGCGAGCCACTTATTATTTTGCTTCTTCGGGTTTTGGTTGTCCGTCATTTGCCATCGTAATTTTTGAATTGGTCTTCATTAAACAAGAGGCGCTAAAGTCGGCTCCGGGTTCCACGGATAATTTTCCGCAGACAACCTCGCCATAAATACTAGCTTTTTGCTTTACATTCAGTATTTCGACAGCGTGAATTTTTCCATTGAATTTTCCTTCGATGTCCGCATTCCTGCATAAAATATCTCCAGTAACACTTCCCGCTGGTCCGATAACTATTTTCCCTTTCGATTGAAAATTACCTATTAGTTCCCCATCAAGCCTGAAGTCGGCTTGTGAAATAATATCACCTTTTATTGTTGTTCCTTCAACAATTCTGTTTGTCTTTCCCAGAAGTTCGGTATATGATTTTGTCTTTTTATCAAACATGTGTTACAGCTTTTTTGGCGCCGTATAGGCTTCTAAATTTTTCTTGATTTGGATTACCTTATAATTTTCCCCTGAAACCACAATGCCAGGTTCGCCGACTTTAAATTTTTCTTTTAATGAAGTGACAATGGCATTCCCATAAGCTTCCGAATTTATACCATGAATGGTGACCAAAATTTCTTTTTCGGTATAATTATCGCAAGAATAAGACAAAATCTTATGGGTTTCTTTGGCAAGAAAAGCATTGATTTTCCCTTCCAGTAGATTAAGGGTTTTCTCGTCCTTAGCGGGTAACATATAAATGATTTTCCAATTTTTAGTGTCCGTAGCACTAAAATCCATAGTTTCAAGTAGCGGAATTTCAGTTGTTATTATTTCTTGTGCTTTTTTACCTTCCTCTCTATTTGGATAATTGTCGACTACATATTGCATGGCATTTTTATAGGCCTCGAGGCCTTGAAGTTTTCCAATGGCATTTGCTTTGAGCAATTCAAATTTTGGCACAATTTCATTTCCTGAATATTGGGTTATCAGTTCCTCTAATTGTTGCAAAACAGTCGAGAACTGTTCTTGTTGATACAATCGATACAACTTGTTATAAACCATAGCTGAATTTTCGTTCTCAGATACCGTGTTTTGAGTTGTATTATTTATAATTTGGGCATAGCGAGAATTTGGATACTGGGAAGAAATCCTGTTTTTCATGTCTTCTGCCTTGATACTATTGGTGATTTGGTATATCTTGAACAAATTGTACATCGCAGGAAGCACCAACTTTTCTTCAGGATTCTGTTGCAATAACTGTTCGAGCTTGTTGCTCGCCAATTGATTTTCCTTAAATTTTTCCTTGTAAATAAGTCCCAGTTGGTAATAGGCAAAATTGCGTTCCTTAGCAATGCTGTCTATCGCGATTTGGGTTTTTGGAAGTTGATTCAGATAATAATTCGCATTGTATTTTTCTTCAACTGCTTTTTCCCCTGCTTTTTCCCCTGATAATTTGGTTTCTTCCATTATGTTAGGATCGCTTACAGTGTCCTTATCAGTCGTCTCACTAGTGCTAGAGGATAATCTCCAATTGCCATTTACGGATCTATTTCCCCAGATTTTTTTAAAATTCAATTTCCCAAAGGCTGCCAATGAAGTATTATAGAAATAAAAAGTGCTTGCTGTCTGATTTATGGAAGCATTGTCCATTGCAGGAGGTGCCATCGAGGCTTTTTTAATTGGTTTTCCTGTGGCATCTTGAAGGGCAACATTCTGATCTTGTAAATCGGTCACGCCATTGTTTGCGGCATTTTCAAGTTTTGCCTTTTGTTTTTCCAAAGCAATTCTATTCATTTCGTCAGTCTTTTTTAGAGCTTCTATATACTTGTCAAAATAAATAGTCCTTTCTGATTCCGACAGTGATACTACATTAATGATACTGTCATTTCTCTTGGCGACACTCTCATATTGTATGACCTCGTCTAAATCTTTCCTGACTTTTTGAATATAAATATACTCTCTAGTTTTCACCTCTAACTTGACAAGTGTGCTGTCGTAATACTTTGAAGCATTTTGATAATCCGTGTTTTTAAAATACATATTTCCAATGTTTCTGTAATTAGATGCCACTAAATAGGGATCTGCAGGCGATTTTCTTAAAGAGGTATTATAAAACTCTAAAGCTAGTTTTTGATGGTTGCTTTTGTCGTAAAAAACACCCAGTTGATGAAAGATTACATCTAGAAAAGGCCTATTTTCCCTGTCCTTAATTAAATCATTGTAGGTTTTTAAAAAAGCGGTTGTATCTCCTTTTTGGAAATCAAACAACTGGGCTTTTCTCGCTTGTGCCTGAATGATATACTTCCTATCCGATTTTCTTTTCATCGCAATAACCCCTTGATAGCTTTCTCTGGCACTGTCTTTTTTTCCTAATTCTTCGTACAGTTGCCCTAAAATGAATCGGTATCTTGCTCTTTCAGCATTTACCTTGGTAAATTTTTCTGCAATTTTTAATTTTGCCACGGCACTATCCTTTTTTTCCAAATTCAAAAAAGCCTCTGATAGCAATGCGTTGGCATCGGCAATATCTTTATTTTTCAATGTTTTATAGCTCAAAAGGTTGCTTATGTTTTTTACAACTTGAGCATCATTTCCCAAACGCATATTAGCTTTTTCCCGCCATATTTTGGCTTGATAAATGTTACTGCTGTTGGGATATTTATATAAAATATAATTGAATGCATCTAGGGCGGGAAGAAATCTTTGGTCATAGTAACGGGCTTTTCCAAGAAGCAAATAAGCCTCGTCCATTTGACGGTTTCTTTCCCTTCCGCCAATGTTCATGGAATGTTTCTGAATTGCTTTGGTCGCTTTGGTTTCGGCCAATTCAAAATCAGTGTTTTTGGGTTTAGTCACGGTAGGGGAATCATCGTTGATTTGCATGCTTTCGACTGGCAATCTCTTCCAAAAATTGTCTTTGGCATCGGCCTTTATAGCCAGCATTCCTTTGTCCAGCCCTATTTGACCATTATACAAAATATTGTATTTTGTGCTTAAGGCATGTGAGTTTCTGGACATGAAATTATCTCTTTTGGTAGAGCAAGCAACCAAAAAAAGTAAAAATGCCAGAGAGAATGTGTGCTTAAATATTTTAGTTTTCAATGGGAAACGTTTTTATCATTTAACTTTTAAAAGCGTCATTTAGTATAACGACTGGTAAAAATACGTTTCTTTTTGAAATATAGAAATTTAAACCGCAAAAAACCTTTCAAGTTCAGGCAATCTTCAACTATCGTTTTATATCCAAACTTTAAATTAACCGATCTTTAATGTTTAATTAAAAATATATCTAAATTTATAAGTACGATTTATTTGTCATTTCTTATTTTTGTGAAAAATATTTTCATGCCATTATTCAAGAAACTTGTTGTAAAAGAAATAAAACGCGAGACCAAAGACGCTGTTTCTATCCTTTTTAACGTACCCGAAGAATTCAAATTTCATTATACTTTTATTGCCGGTCAATATGTCAATTTGAGATTGACGCTTGACGGACAGGAAATTCGTCGGGCCTATTCCATTTGCTCCTCGCCAGAGAGCGGTGAACTGCGAATTGCGGTGAAAGCAGTGAAAAGCGGAAAATTCTCTCAATTTGCCAATACAAAACTAAAAGCAGGGGATGTTCTTGAAGTGGGAAAACCAGAAGGAAAATTTACTTTTGAAGCTCATGCAGACCGCCAAAAAAACTATGCCGCTTTTGTGGCCGGAAGCGGAATAACCCCCGTAATTTCAATTCTAAAATCGGTTTTGAAAAGTGAACCTCAAAGTTCTTTCGTTTTGGTTTACGGCAATAAATCATCTGAAGAAACCATTTTTTATCAAGAGTTACAAAATTTGCAGTCTAAATACACAGGGCGTCTTCTTATTCATTTTGTCTATAGCCAAGCCAAAACTGATGGAGCACTTTTTGGAAGAATCGATAAATCTGCCGTGAATTTTGTGTTGAACAAAAATGCGGCTCTAGAATTCGACAAGTTCTATTTGTGTGGTCCAGAAGAAATGATCAACACCGTTTCCAAGGTTTTAAAGGAACACAACATCAAGGATACCGCTATTAAATTTGAATTATTTTCCAGTTCATCTACCGAAGATAAGCAAGTAAGTTCTCATGAAGGACACACTAAAATTACTATTATGGTGGATGATGAGGAAACGACTTTCGAAATGTCGCAAAAACAAACCATACTCGAAGCAGCCCTAAAACAAGGAGTTGACGCTCCCTATTCCTGCCAAGGAGGGATTTGCAGCAGTTGTTTGGCACGAGTAAAATCAGGCACTGCAGTAATGAAGAAAAACTCCATCCTGACCGATAGTGAAATTGCGGACGGTTTGGTGCTTACCTGCCAATCCCATCCAACCTCAGCAGAAATTAAGATAGATTATGATGATGTGTAAAAAACAGTGGTCAGCCTACCTTTAGGCAGACAGGTGGTCAGTTTTTAGTAATCAGTACTGAATGAATTAAATAATTAACGAAAACTTCTCTGAAAAGGGAAGTTTTTTTGGTTTAGGGAAGTTTTTACCCTCACACTAGCGAAGGCTAAAATGCCTTATGAAACCTAGCTAACTTCGAAGTTCGTTAATTTTAGGTGCATCATTTTCTTTATGTTTTGAATGATAAATCTGGAATAAAGAATTTTGAGAAAATCTAATTGTACCGCTAACAAACCAAGCAACCCTTTCTTTACAGGAAAAAAAATCCACAAATCAAGGAAAGCACAATCAAGTCAACCCATTTCAACATTTTCAAATCTATTTCTATAATTTTGGTTCAAAATTGTAATTATTTTATGAATTATGGAATGTTTTTTCATTAATTTTGTCTTCGAAGGCTTAATATTTAACCTAAATCAAATACTAATGAATTTTAGAAAATCAATATTGTCATTGCTGTTTGCAGGCCTATTCTTCACAGGATGTAAAGAAAAAACTACTGAGACTACTGTCGACTCCTCAACAGAGTCCAGTGCGCCAAAAGCAAAAAAAGAAATTGCCATTGCCAATTTACAAAAGGCGAGTTTCACCATAGAAGGAATGACCTGTGCCATAGGTTGTGCCAAGACAATACAAGAAGAATTATCAGGACTTGAAGGCGTGCAAAGCGCAGCCGTAGATTTTGACAAAAAACTGGCAACCGTATCGTTTGACAAAACCAAACAAACTCCCGAAAGTTTAACTAAAATAGTTCAAGCCACCGGCGACGGAAAAACATATACTGTTTCGAAAATGAAGTCGTAAAATCCATTTCATTTTTATAAAAAAAGCATCCATTTGGATGCTTTTTTTATTTCCATTTTAAAGTTTCCATCAATCGCTGCATATCATTTCGAACATAACTGGCGGCCGGCATAATGGAATCATAGTTGGGTTTTGCGAAGAAATAAACAGAACCGGCTATGAAATGTTTGATGCTGTCGGTAACATAAAACTGGGAATTAGTGGCGGCATTACCATCAACTTGATAAAACATGCCGTATACTTTTTTGACGGGATTTAAATAGGGTTGTTCCAATATATCATCTGCCTTTATGACGTGCTCATAAGTCAACTTTTGTGCATCCTTCAATAAATTAGCTATATTATTATTCACCGGTTTATAGGTCAAATAAATGGTAGCTTTCATTTTTGGATAGGAAATGGAAAACCCACAATCCTTCTCGTCTTTGATAATAGCTTCCGAATTCATCTCGAATGTAAATGGACATTGATTTTCAAAATTTACATATTTTGCCTCGGAATAATCCAGTCGCAAATGACTTGACGGCTTTGGCAAAATACTATCCTTACAACTACAAACGGTAAATAATACCATTAAAAATAAAGCAATCGCAACTTGTCTTTTCGGCATTTGTATTAGTATTCTAAAATTATTTTATATTCTGAAATTTTAAAGACATCTATTCTATGATCTTTTAGCCTCCTTTTTGGGCTAGAGGAAAATTTTATTCGATGGTGACTTTTATTTGTTTTATCCTTTTTTTATCCAAGGATTCAATGGTGAATGTGCAATTTTCGAATTCAATTTTCTGGTCTTTTTTGGGAAAATTTCCTAAAACCTCGAGAATAAATCCTGCTAATGTTTCGGCTTCACCTTTTTTTATTTCGAATAAATCTTCCGCAACGTCAGTAACCCTGTAAAAATCTTTAAGGTTTATTTTTCCTTCAAAAAGATAATTTTTGTCGTCAATGATAGAATAATTGACGTTATTGCCATCGAATTCATCGCTGATATCGCCCACAATTTCTTCGATAATGTCTTCGAGGGAAACCAATCCCGAAGTTCCTCCATATTCATCGACCACAATAGCAAGATGGCTTTTCATACTTTGAAAATCCTTAAGTAAATTATCAATTTTTTTATTTTCAGGAACAAAAAACGGCTCTCGTAGGAGTGTTTTCCAATCAAAATCTTCCTTGTCAATGTGCCGAAGTAAATCTTTCACAAATAAAACGCCTTCTATATGATCGATATTGTCTCGGTATACCGGAATTCTGGAATAACCTTTTTCAACTATTTTTGAATAAATGGTTTTAAAAGATTCTTCAATTTCTAATCCAAAAATATCCATTCTCGGACTCATGACCTGCTTGGTATCCGTATTTCCAAAAGTCACAATTCCTTCCAATATTTTTTGCTCTTCACTCGAAGTTTCGTCAGTGTCTGTAAGTTCAAGTGCCTGTGATAATTGATCTACCGAAAAATTTGTTTTCTGTTTTCCCAATTTATTATGCAGATAAATGGTAACTTTTCGCATGGGCAAACTTATTGGAGAAAGTAATTTGTCAAGTCCTGCAACCGGATAAGCAATCAAATTGGCAAACTTGATATTATTCCTGCTAGCGTATACTTTTGGCAAAACCTCTCCAAAAAGCAATATTAGAAAAGTAACCAAGATTACTTCAATTATGAATTTTAAAACAAGTGAGGTAATGCCCGAAAATATATCGTGACCCACATAAGAAAACAGAATCACTACTCCTATATTAATGAAATTGTTGGCGACAAGAAGTGTGGCTAGTAATTTTTTGGGTTTTTCTAAAAGTTCTGAAATTATTTTTCCTTTCGGCGGATGGTGTTGCAAAGAGTCGTCAATGTCCTTTTGAGTCAAGGAAAATAGTGCTACTTCGGCACCAGAAACTAAGGCAGAACAAAAAAGCAATGCAACTATCGCAACAAAACCAAATACTAAATTAGTATCTAAAGTGTATTGAAGAAACAAACTGGGCTCTGGATCCAAATTAAAAGAGGTTAATTAAACAATCAAAACGGCAAATCATTTATAGGAAAGCCATTGTTTTGTGGGTCAAAGTTAGCGTTTTTTGTCGGTTCAACAGCTTTATTCTCTTTACCGCCATCAATTTCCTTTTTGGTTGTCAGGAAAGTAAAATCAATTGCTTGAATTTCTGTGATGTATTTAATTGAGCCATCTTCTGCTTGCCATTGGCGGGATTTTATGCGACCTTCAATATATACTTTATCGCCTTTTGACAAATATTTTTCGCATAATTCTGCCGCTTTATTTCTCACCACAATATTATGCCACTCAGTAGAAGTTATTTTTTCCCCAGTTTCCTTATTAATATAAGTCTCGTTTGTTGCCAAAGGAAATTTTCCAACGCAAGAATCACTTTTGAAATAGTGCATCTTGACATCGTCACCTAAGTGACCAATTAACATTACTTTATTTAACGTCGAATTCATTATTGTTTTTTCTACCTTCAAATATACTGAATTTTGAGTTAGCTCAAAAAATCCTTTTCAATAAAATTATGAATCACAATAGGAAAAGGAAATGTTTTCATAGTTTCCGAATCTATGGCGTTTTTGATTGTTCCATTAACTTTGACTTTCCAAAACTTGATATGCAAATGTTGATGTGATAATTTATGGATGATTGTTTCTGGGTTGCTTTCTGATATCCCTACAATTTCATTTTCTTTGAAAAAATCAGATTGAATTACGTTTGCAATAGAATCAAATTCTTCTCCCTTCTCCGTTTCAATTAGAGGAAATTCATAGAGATTGTGCCAAATTCCTTTTGCGATTCTTTTTTGGATTACCGTATTTTCATTGTCATCAGAAACCACCAAATAATTAAAAAACCGATTACTGACCTTTAGCTTCTTTGATTTAACAGGCAATTGATCTACTTTCTTTTTTTGCAAAGCAACACAACTAGTGTTGAAAATACAAACTCCACAATTGTAACTTTTTGGGACACATTGCAAGGCTCCAAACTCCATAATGGCTTGGTTGAAAACCGCAGGGTTGTCTTTTGGCATCAATTCATAAGCTAAAGTCGCAAACTCTTTTTTGGCGGAAGCCGAAGCAATATCCGTTTGCACATCAAAATAGCGAGACAAGACCCGGAAAACATTTCCGTCGACAACGGGAACGGCTTCATTGTAAGAAAAAGAAGCAATTGCCGCAGCCGTATATTCGCCAACACCTTTTAATTTTAGTAAGTCGTTGTAGTTATCCGGAAATTTACCCGATAATTCTCTGGCAACAAATTGTGCCGTTTTGTGCAAATTTCGAGCGCGAGAATAATAGCCCAACCCTTGCCAAAGTTTCAAAACTTGCTCTTCATTAGCTGCAGCCAAATCAAAAACAGTAGGGAAAGCAGTAATAAAAGATAAATAATAAGGCATTCCTTGGGCAACCCGAGTCTGCTGAAGCATTATTTCAGAGAGCCAAATTAAGTAGGGATTATCCGTTTTTCGCCAGGGTAAATCCCGTTTATTTTGTAAATACCATTTTATCAATACGTTGGAAAAATTCATCTTTAAATACTTAGTTAACAAAAGTAGAAGTTTATGTGATTAAAATTTAATGAATTAGCTTGAATAATTGTTTTTTTTATTTCTATATTTGCAAACTAAAAAAATTAGTTCACTATAAAATACACAAAAAAATGACGAAAGCAGATATCGTAGCAAAAATCTCAGAAAGATTAGGTCTTGAAAAAGGAGATGTTCAGGCAACTATTGAAACCTTTATGACCGAGGTAAAAAATTCATTAGAAACAGGAGACAATGTTTATTTAAGAGGATTTGGAAGTTTTATTGTGAAAACAAGAGCCGAAAAAACAGGTAGAAACATTTCTAAAAACACTACCATTAAGATTCCGGCTCACAACATCCCAGCTTTTAAACCCGCGAAAGTCTTTGTACAAGGCGTTAAGGTAAATAACGAAGCAAAATAAAAATTATTAATCCTAAAATAACCAACTATGCCAAGTGGTAAAAAAAGAAAGAGACATAAGGTAGCTACGCACAAACGAAAAAAAAGAGCGAGAGCTAACCGTCACAAAAAGAAAAAGTAGTTTATAACTACTTTTTTGTTTTTAAACGTTCATTGAAATTGAGATTGTAGATTACCGATTTAAGATTGCAGATTTAAAAAATCTAAAATCAAGAATCAAAACTCAGAAATCTAAAATCTCCCCGGGTTCAATACCTGTTAAAATTATTGTTTAATCCATCCTTGCTGAAGTTGGAAGTTGGAAGTTGGAAGTTGGAAGTTTTTTGTAAATACAAAAATCTGAAATCTGAAATCTGAAATCTGAAATCTGAAAGTACGGATAAAAATTTACATCGTGAATAAAGAATTAATCATCAGATCTAGTTCAGAAGCAGTAGATTTTGCCTTATTAAAAGATGGAAAACTAATTGAATTACACAAAGAACAAGAAACAAGCAACTTCCAAGTTGGCGATATTTTTATTGCCAAAATAAGAAAACCAGTTGCTGGACTAAATGCCGCTTTTGTAAATGTGGGCTACGAAAAAGACGCCTTTTTACATTATCACGATTTGGGGCCTAATCTTGCTTCCCAACTGAAATTCATAAAACTTGTAAGCGCAGGTAAAATAAAAGATTTCTCCCTAAAAAACTTTCAGTTTGAAAAAGAGATAGACAAAGATGGTTCGATAACTGATATTATCAATTCGAATCAATCTATCTTAGTACAAGTCGTTAAAGAACCAATATCTACTAAAGGACCAAGAATTAGCGCGGAGCTATCACTTGCCGGCAGATTTATAGTTTTAGTTCCGTTTTCTGATCGTGTTTCTATTTCTCAAAAAATAGAAGACAAGAAAGAAAAAGAACGTTTAAAACGATTGGTACAATCCATCAAGCCAAAAGGATTTGGCGTTATTGTTCGCACAGTAGCCGAAGGCAAAAGTACCGTAGAATTAGAAAAAGATTTGCAGAACCTCTCAGAGAGATGGACTGCAATGTGTAAAAAATTACCGGCCGCTCATCATCCGTCAAAAGTATTAGGCGAGCTCAATAGAGCTTCATCAATACTTAGAGACGTCTTCAACGATACCTTTAGTGGCATCCAAATAGATGATGAAGAGTTGTACAACCAAACCAAGGACTATTTACAAGAAATAGCCCCTTCAAAAACATCGATTGTTAAGTTTTATCAATCAAAAGACACTCCAATTTTTGAGAAATACAATATTGAGAGACAAATCAAAACCTCCTTTGGAAAAACAGTTTCCATGAGTAAAGGTGCTTATCTTATTATCGAACACACCGAAGCTTTGCATGTTATAGACGTGAATAGCGGAAACCGTTCTAATAAAGCATCTAACCAAGAAGATACTGCCATGGAAGTTAATATGATTGCAGCCGCTGAAATCGCAAGACAATTACGTCTTCGGGATATGGGCGGAATAATCGTAATTGATTTTATCGATATGGGCAATTCCGAAAACCGAAATGTCTTATTCAACTTCCTGAGGGAAGAAATGAACGATGATAAAGCCAAACACAAAATCTTACCACCGAGTAAATTTGGATTAGTCCAAATTACCAGACAAAGGGTAAGACCGGAAGTCAATATTAAAACTAGAGAAGAAGATCCAAACAATATTGAAGGCGAAATTGAAGCGCCAATTCAAATTATTGACAAAATCACCTTAGATCTAGAAAATATATTAAAAACACACCATAACGTTGTGCTTAACGTACATCCGTTTGTGGCCGCATACCTTACCAAAGGTTTTCCATCAATACGTTCAAAATGGTTTTTTGAACATAAAAAATGGGTGAAAATCATACCACGTGACGCTTATACGTATCTAGAGTATCATTTCTACGACAAAAAGAAGAATGTTATTATAGAATAAATCAAAAACCGCTTTTCGCAAGATTAGCGGTTTTTTTGTGCGTCATTGCGAGATTTTTCTAAACAATCAGGAGCTATTTCCAGCTATCCGTTTCAATCTTTTCTTTTTTTAAAGAAAAAAAGAAAAGGATTTCCATTGCACACGAGCGAAGCGAACTGGCGAAGCAATCTGGGCTAGGGCATTCGTTTTTTTAATCACTTCCTCTTTTTTGCAAAAAACCGCTTCAGCAATTCCGAAGCTTCATTCGACAGAACTCCACGAACAACTGTAGTTTTTGGATGCAATTGGGTTCCCATTGTTGTAAAACCACGATTTTCATCACTTGCTCCAAAAACAATTTTTGAAATCTGACTCCAATACAAAGCACCGGCGCACATTTGGCAAGGTTCTAGCGTAACATACAAAGTGCATCCCGTTAAATATTTTCCTCCAAGGAAATTCGCAGCAGCCGTTATTGCTTGCATTTCGGCATGAGCGGTAACGTCATTGAGCATTTCGGTAAGATTATGACCTCGGGCAATGACCTTATTGTCAATTACAATTAAGGCGCCAACAGGAATTTCATCCTTCTCAAAAGCCATTTCTGCCTCATGCAAGGCTTTCTTCATAAAATATTCGTCGGTGAAAGGGTTTTCCATAATTACAAAAATAAGAATTCAATTCGTACATTTGCTTTATGACCGGGAATTTACTTTCAACCATCAACAATCCGACCGATTTACGCCAACTAGATGAAGATCAACTTCCTCAGGTTGCCCAAGAATTGCGCGATTTTATTATTGATATTGTTTCGGTAAAAGAAGGACATTTGGGCGCCAGCCTTGGTGTTGTAGAACTCACGATTGCCCTTCATTACGTGTTCAACACACCCGAAGATTTGTTGATTTGGGATGTCGGTCATCAAGCGTATGGACACAAAATATTGACCGGAAGAAGGGAAAATTTTCACACTAACCGTCAACTCAACGGAATTTCCGGTTTTCCTAAAAGAAGCGAAAGTGTTTACGATGCATTTGGCGTAGGTCACTCTTCCACTTCTATTTCTGCAGCTTTAGGAATGGCGATTGCATCCAATTTAAAAGGCGATTTCGACAGACATCATATTGCGGTAATTGGCGATGCATCAATCGCATCCGGAATGGCATTCGAGGGATTGAATCATGCTGGAGTTACGGATGCGAATTTATTAGTAATCCTCAACGACAACGCCATTGGGATTGATCCGAGTGTTGGCGCTTTGAAAAACTATCTCACTGCCGTGAAAGAAGGAAAAAATCCGAAGAAGAACAATATGATTAAGTCTTTGAACTTTGATTATTCAGGCCCAATCGACGGACACGATATTTTTGCAGTAATCCAAGAATTGAAAAGGCTAAAAAAAGTAAAAGGCCCGAAATTCCTTCACATCATTACTACAAAAGGAAAAGGTTTACAACAAGCCGAAGAGAATCAGGTACAATACCACGCTCCAGGAAAATTTGATAAAATCACTGGAGAAATTCCTCTGAAATCAGAAGGGAATCTACCCCCAAAATACCAAGATGTTTTTGGTTTAACGCTTTTGGATTTAGCCAAAGCCAATGAAAAAATTATTGGAATCACACCTGCAATGCCATCGGGAAGTTCACTGAAATTTATGATGGATGCCTTCCCAAAACGTGCGTTCGACGTTGGTATTGCCGAGCAACACGCAGTCACTCTTTCAGCAGGAATGGCAACCCAAGGCATGGTGGTTTTTTGCAATATTTATTCAACTTTTTTACAACGTGCCTATGACCAAGTCATTCACGACGTGGCCTTGCAAGATTTACCCGTGATTTTTTGTTTGGACAGGGCAGGTTTGGTTGGTGAAGACGGCGCGACACATCACGGTGTTTTCGATTTGGCTTATTTGCGCTGCATTCCCAATATGATAATTTATGCTCCGTTGAACGAAATTGCGTTGCGAAACATTCTATATACTGCGCAATTGGGATTAAACCATCCTATTGCCATTCGGTACCCGAGAGGTCGCGGTCAAATTGCAGATTGGCAACAACCGTTCGAAAAAATCGAAATTGGCGAAGCGAATTGTCTTAAAAAAGGCTCAAAAGTGGCGATTTTATCCAATGGAACAATAGGAATTAACGTGGCTTTGGCATTAACCAAAATAAATCATCCGGAAACTATCGCCCATTATGATTTTGCCTTTGTAAAACCCTTGGATGAGAAATTACTGCATTCTATTTTCAATTCGTTTGAGGCTATAATTACCGTTGAAGACGGTGTCATTAAAGGGGGTTTTGGCAGCGCTATTCTTGAGTTTTCAGCACAAAATAACTACGCCAAAATATTGGAAACGCTTGGAATTCCAGATGAATTTATAGAACAGGGAACCGTTGAAGAACTACAACGCTATTGCAAAATTGACGTCGACAGTTTAACCACTTTTTTTTCAAGCTATTGAGATGAATTCTTGCCGGACTTACAAACTTAATTCGTTTTCCGGCCATTGATGGTTTCGAACAATTCCAAGGCATTTCCATCGGTCAAAAGGGAAACGTAATGGCAAATATGCAACAGCCTTTTATACAAATCCTCTTTTTCCTCCAAAAATTTTTCGGGTAGCATCTTCAATATTAATTTGTCGTAATTCGACGAGGTCCCATCAAATTTATTATTGAAAGCGGTGATAAATTTATCCAATAAGGTTTGAATAATTTGGTAACCCACAATTTCTTTCTCTACCACTTCCCGACTTTGATAGATTTTTTTAACGCTCAACTTGATGATGTCGTCCATTTGGACTTTATATTTACTTCTATCCGTCAAGGCATACGGATATCTTCCCTCTAAAATTACTTCTTCATTCTCAATAAAAACTTTAACAGCATCATTTATTAAACTGCCAATTGCCAGAGCTCTCAAGTAACTGATTCGATCTTCTTTAGTGGTTAAAGTATTGTATTTTGTCGAATCGATACTGTCTTTTACCAATTTTATCAAATATTCCAAGGCAAAATCTTCCGAAACTAATCCTAAATTGATGCCATCTTCGAAGTCGATAATCGTATAACAAATATCATCGGCAGCCTCGACTAAATAAGCCAAAGGATGTCTTTCGAATCCGATATCATTTCCGTCTTTGTTTGGAATCATCCCCAATTCCGAAGCTACCTCTTCAAAGAATGCCGCATCCGATTGAAAAAAACCGTATTTCTTGTCGGCGATATTTTGAGTTGGTTTTTTGGGTAAACTTTCTTTTGGGTATTTCATATAAGCCCCTAGAGTGGCATACGAAATTCGCAATCCTCCTTCAATTCCTGGACGACTTGCCGTAAGCACCGAAAATCCGTTGGCGTTCCCTTCAAAATCGATTAAATCCTGCCACTCTTTGGCCGAAAGTTGGTCTTTGTATTGTTGGCCTTTTCCAATGGAAAAATATTCGCCAATAGCTTTTTCTCCAGAATGTCCAAAAGGCGGATTCCCTATGTCGTGTGCCAAGGAAGCCGCGGCTACAATCGCCCCAAAATCATTCGCCTGAAATCCGTGAACTTCCTTTAGATGCGGATATTTCTTGATTATTTTTTTGCCAACCAATCGCCCAATGGAACGACCAACCACCGAAACTTCTAAACTATGTGTTAATCTGGTATGCACAAAATCAGTTTTGGATAGTGGAATCACCTGCGTTTTATCTTGTAAACTCCTGAATGCCGACGAAAATATAATTCGGTCATAATCAACCTCAAATCCCAAGCGGGTATCGTCTTGTTCTATTCGTAATCGTTTGCCCGTATCACCTTGGCGGCGTAGCGATAAAAGTTGTTCCCAGTTCATGGTGCTTTTTTAGATTAAGCGAATATAATAAAAAGGAGTTGTTATAAAAAACAAGACCGTCAAAATTGACAGTCTTGTTTTAAACAATAATTTTAAAAAAAGCATATTTCGTTTTGCATATTATCGAAGCTACTGATTTAGAAGAACTTAATTTCAATTAAGCAATAATTTTTATTAGAAATCCGAATGTTCAATTTAGCACTGAACCCGCCATTTTGCCAAACTGCTGTTGGACTGGTTTTAATTCTTCATAACTTTAAATGACTGCATTTTATTTTCTCCTATTGTAAAAAAATAAATTCCAAATGGAAGTTCATTTATGTTAACACTTGTGATTTCTGATTGCAATTTATCTGTCAATATGAGTCTTCCTAACTGGTCAGTAATTTTGTAATTTTGTCCTAATAAAAGAGGATTTATTTTTACCGAAATGATATCACTTGCAGGATTAGGAAATACTATCATTTCTTTTGTCAGGATAAAATCATCTAATCCCAAAGTATTCGTAAATGTTAGAGTAATCTGATTATAGTAAAGCGTTGTTCTTGCTTCAAACCCAGAATCTGTTCCAATACAGACCCAGACTTCGCCATTTGCATCAGTTGTAATTTTAAACAAATTAGCAGTGTTGTTTCTGTTTATTAAAGTGAATTCTGTAGTTGTGTCAGAAACACCAATGTGTCCAATTTTATCCATATCAACTCCAGGGACTGATTGGTTTCCCTTGTCGATATTCATTCTGTAGTCTGATCCAATGATTATTTTATTAGGTTCGGTTCTTGTAGCTCCGGCTTTCATTGTAACTCCTTCTCCAGGAGGACCACCAACTCCGATCGCATTGGTTGGAGCATTTGATGCAAAATCAACTTGAACTTGAAGTTGATAAGTTGTGTTTGGAATTAGTCCCGTTATTTTACGTTTTATAAACATAAACAAATCATCACTACGGTTAGTGCCTGCTATCTTTAATGCGTATTTACTTGTATTAAGCGGCGCTGGTAAAGTTGTCCTTGTATATTCAAGTTGATATGAATTAGAATCCGCAGGTGGATAGTCCGCAAAATCGCCAGTCCACCCGTCATAACCACTTATAAAATCATAAGAGTATGTTTGAGCGTTTATATTCGTTGTAAATACAATTGTGGCAATAGTAAATAAAAGTTTGATTTTCTTCATTTTAAATTGTTTTTAAATTGTTTGTTTATCTATGACTAACGTAATGCGTTAAACTTGCCCATAACTAGCTCATTCTTGTGTGGTGTTTGCAAATGGAAATATTTAGAACCACAATTAAAAAGAATAACCAATGCCGGAATATAATCCAAATAAATAGGGCTTGAAATTAGCTCCACGAGAGCTAAAAGTATTAAATTGGTATTTAATAACGGGTTCAACTCTAAATTCAAGATGTTTCAAAATGCCGTATTTTAATCCTATACCAACATTGCCGCTAAAATGAACATCATTCAAATTATTGGCCTTGCCCACGTTAATTTTATCATTTAACAATTGCAAAGAAATATCATTCTGATTTAAAAACAAAGTACTCATTCCTCCAATAAATTCAATACCAAATCTTTTGTTTAAAACTACGTACGACAGTTCTAGCGGCAACTCAATATACCCCATTTTTTGATTTAAGATTCCACTGTTATTCACATTAGAC
>JBIILD010000105.1:0-5198 GCA_044232845.1 Flavobacterium sp. | reverse complement strand
ATGGGCATTATAAAACTAAAAAACATCAGAACCTTCTCCTATCACGGCTGTTTATTGGAAGAAGGAAAAATTGGCTCCGATTATTCGGTTGATTTAGAAGTGAAAACAAATCTGAAAAAATCTTCTGTTTCGGATGATTTGAAAGACACGGTAGATTATGTGCTTTTAAACCAAATTGTTGTTGAGGAAATGGCTATTCGGTCCCATTTGTTAGAACACGTGGTGCATAGAATCATAAGCCGAATTTTCAAGGAAGTACCTACTATTTCTGCCGTAAAATTGGCGGTTTCAAAATTAAATCCTCCTATTGGCGGTGATGTTGAAGCGGTTACCATTGAAATGGAAGAATCTAGAAATTAAGATTTTAGAGGGCAGATTTTAGATTGCAGAATGAAGAATTTAGAAAACAAAAAATTTTAAACTTTAAACTTTAAACATTTAAACTTTTGTCTATATTTGCACACCAATAAATAATTGGCGTCGTGGCCGAGCGGCTAGGCTGGGCTCTGCAAAAGCTCCTACTCCGGTTCGAATCCGGACGATGCCTCTAAAACCTTCAAAGCAATTTGGAGGTTTTTTTATGATTAATTTTTAAGAAAAATTAGGTAAAGTTAATTTTCGAATCCGGACGATGCCTCTAAATTAACCTCTCTTTTCGAGAGGTTTTTTTATGGTTAATTTTTAAGAAAAAATTAGGTGAATAAAGGCTTCATTCTGAAAGATAGTACCAAGTTTATGCCATCACGCTTTATATCGTGCCCTAGTGTGTATTTATACTCTTTTGGGAAGTCTTTTGTAACTTCAAACAAAACAAGTATTAACTTATACACTTCTTTAAAAACTGGTAAATCGTAATATGATACCATAATTTTTCAAAATTCGACCGCTTCTCGGTATATCTTAAATGGTTAAATAGTTGAATAGTTAAAAAGCCCGAACTGCACGCACATATATTGGAGCGACCTTATTGATGTATTCGGCATACCCACTGGCGAAGTAGAAGCCCCACGCGTAGCTGGTGTTGCTCTCCGTACTACTCCAATAGGTGGCCGATTGTAATTGTGTCGCACCAGTAATTTGTATCAATGAACGAGCTACTGTATAGTAATTATTCCAAAGCATATTAAGCTCTTGAGCAGATGGAAGGTACCAGTCGCTTTGCCCACCATTAGTAGAGTTCAAACAAAGTGCGGAAGCACTGCTGGTATGTCCAGCTTGCCCCACTATCGCATTGCTATTGCTTAAGCCATCCCAACTGCTTTGAGCAGATGCACCAATTAAAGTCGCGTCAATATTACTCCAAACCTGAGCTGTACCTAAATCTGTTTTATCTATAATCAAACCGTGCTCAACACCTAATGCATCTTTCCATAAATGGAAAATAACGCCTCCGCCAAATTCTTCGCCAATGTAATGGGTAAAACCACCAACACCTGCGTTTGCACTAAACAAAGCATACGGCACACTCATTAATTCGTTTGTACCTGCTATGGTGTAAGCGGTTCCGCCTGTTGGGTCGGTTTCTGTTTTAATAAAATAAGGTCCAGCCGCCCAGTTAATAGTAGCAAATGTACCTGTAACAACTATACCTGTTCCAATTTGTAAACTTACTAAACCATTGGCGTTGGTGCTTGGTGTTTGGGTTTCTACATATACAGCTGTAACAGGTGATGAACCTTGCAAAATACTAATTCGCATACCTACTGGCGCTGATGTGATTAACGCACCGTTGCTGTTACGAAGTACAGCTTGGTAACTCATTTTTTGTGGCGCCTGAGCCCAAACGCTTGCCGTTAATAATAAACCGACTACTAGTGAATAGATTTTTTTCATTGTTTTAAGTTTTAGTTTTTAATGATTTTAAATGTTTTTACTTCGTTGTTATTGTTATTTACTTTCAAAAAATAGGTAGCACTTGGCAAGTTTTCCGTACCAATGGTTTCGCTGTTACTTATTATTTTTCTGCTTTCAATTATTTTCCCACTAATGTCGTAAAGTTGAAAATTCAAAGTAGATAGTTCAGCTTTGCCTACATTTAGAGTTAAATAATTGGTAGTTGGGTTGGGGTATGCTGTTATTTCCAAATTAATAGAATGAATTTCGATACCCAGCACAATTGAAATTTCATAAGCTTGTTGCACACCTTGCGCTACCGAACCTGTAATACCCGTGTTGGCGGTATAAACTATTTGTCCTACCGAATAAGCAGCGGTTCCTCCGCTACCCGAAGCATCACTGCCTGTTGCGGTAGTTGCTTGTTGTGCCTGCGCTGTTAGCCCGATACCTAACAACAAAATACTCCATTTTACTCTTTTTTGTTTCATTTTTTCAATTGTTAGTTGTTACTTTATTGGGGGTGTTTTAATTTTTTGTTTTGTAATAAGACTCTTTTATTTGGCTCTTCTGGTATTTGTGTCAAAATTAAAGCATTTAAAGTAAAATTCACGGAGATTTTAACCATTAAGATAAACATAAGGTAATTAAGTTTTGGCGTTTACTTAATGGTTCTTAACTTCCTTAATGGTTCGAATAAAACTAACTTTCACAACGTTTCTGGTAGAACCAATAAAAGTAATATATATACTTTTTTAAAACTATTTATCAATCCTCTCCAAAACATCCTTTATCTTCTCTTTTTCTTTCGGGAACCAGCCTTGGGTTATTAAAACAAATCCAAAAATCATCAAAACAATACTGATTCCTTTCTTGATTTTAAGTATGTTTGTGGGTGTCATCTTCGATTTTAACTGTTTCGCCAATACTATTTTGACACTATCAACCAGTAAATAGGTTATAATTACCGTAGCAAAAAAAGTAAGCATTCTAGGCATTTGCATTTCCAGCTTTGGTCCAACCGAAATAATTATTGCTAGCCAAAATCCCAAAACTCCAATGTTTATAATGTTTAAAAAAAAGCCTTTTATAAATAAACCTAAATAATCTTTTCTAATAATCTCGTTGTCTATTTTATGGGTATCCACTTTTTTTTCTTTATGCAATCCTATATAGGAAATAACGCCATAAGCCAGCATTACGATTCCTCCAAACATAAAAAGGGCGGCATTGTCTTTAATACTTGTTATTAATCTATAACTACCTAGATAAGCAATGGTGATAAAAATTATATCAGCCAAGACTACACCTAAATCAAAAACCAAGGCTGCCCTAAATCCTTTTACAATACTAGTTTCCAGTAATATAAAAAAAACAGGGCCAATCATAAAACTTAAAAAAATTCCCCAAGGAATTCCGGATAAAATGTCGTTTATCATTTTTACTTTATTCTAAGTTTAAACGTTTCTTCTTATAAAATTAAAATCCAATTGTTTTTTCACCAAATCGGCATTTTTAACCTTAACATAAATTTCATCTCCCAATTGTAACAAAGCTTTTGTAGTAGCACCAACCAAAGCATATTGTTTTTCGTCGAAAGTATAATAATCGTCTTTTATTTCTCGGATTCTAACCATTCCCTCACATTTATTTTCGATTATTTCAACGAAAATTCCCCATTCGGTCACACCGGAAATTACTCCTAAAAATTCCTGATCGTTGTGGTTCTGCATGTATTTTACCTGCATGTATTTGATAGAATCACGTTCGGCATTGGTTGCTAATCCTTCCATTGTAGAGGAATGCAAACATTTTGCTTCGTACTTTTCTTCATCCACTGATTTTCCTCCATCTAGATAAAACTGCAATAATCGATGCACCATAACATCAGGATAACGACGAATTGGCGAAGTAAAATGACTGTAATAATCAAAAGCCAACCCATAATGTCCAATATTATCCGTCGAATATTTGGCTTTACTCATGGTTCTAATAGCCAAAGTATCAATTAAATTTTGCTCTTTTTTACCCGAAACTTCATTTAATAAAGCATTCAGTGATTTGGAAATATCCCCTTTATTTCTGAAATCTATCTTGTAACCAAATTTAGCAATTACGGTTTGCATCGCAATTAACTTATCTTCATTAGGTTCGTCGTGAATACGGTAAATGAAAGTTTTCTTTTGTTTTCCAATGTATTCGGCCACTTTTTTATTGGCCAAAAGCATAAATTCTTCAATCAAATGATTGGCATCTTTTGATATTTTAAAATAAACTCCTTCCGGTTCGCCTTCATTATCTAAATTGAATTTTACTTCCACTTTATCAAAAGAAATAGCGCCATTATTCATTCTCTCTCTTCTGAAAATCTTAGCTAATTGGTCTAGTTTTAAAGTGGCTGCAACAATTTCTGAAGGAACTTGATAGGATTTTCCTGTAATTGAAATTTCTTCTGGAATGATATCCCCCTTAGTTTCTAAAATGTGTTGGGTTTCTTCATACGAAAAACGTTGGTCAGAAAAAATTACCGTTCTACCAAACCACTGGTTTACAACTTGAGTTTTTTCGGTAATTTCAAATACTGCTGAAAAAGTATATTTTTCTTCTCTTGGTCTTAATGAACAAGCAAAATTAGATAAAACTTCAGGCAACATTGGTACCACTCTATCTACTAAATATACAGAAGTAGCTCTTTGATACGCTTCATCATCTAGGATGGTTCCTTCTTGGAGATAATGAGAAACGTCAGCAATATGAATACCTATTTCATAATTGCCATTTTCTAATTTTTTGAAAGACAAAGCATCATCAAAATCTTTAGCATCTTTTGGATCAATGGTAAAAGTCAATGTATCGCGCATATCACGACGATTTTTTATCTCACCCTCATTAATTGTTGTATCTATTTTTTGAGCATAAACTTCAACTTCTACCGGAAATTCTGCCGGTAAACCGTATTCTGCTAAGATGGCGTGAATTTCAGTATCGTGCTCTCCTGGTTTTCCAAGCACTTTTATTACAGCCCCAAAAGGACTATCGGCTCTTTTTGGCCAATCTTCGATATGAACCAGTACTACATCACCTTGTTCTGCTTCCCCTAATTTATCCTTTGGAATAAAAATATCAGTATACATTTTTGGATTGGCGGTAGAAACAAAAGCAAAATTCTTTTGGATGTCAATTACACCCACAAAATCTGTTTTTTTTCTTTCTATAACTTCAATAACCTCTCCTTCTGGCCTTCTTCCTTTTCTTCGGTTATAAACATAGACTTTTACAGTATCTTTATCTAAAGCTCGGTTTAAATTATTGGTTGGTATAAAAACGTCCTCTTCTAATTCCGCACAAACAAAATAGGCTGTTTT